>NZ_VOZL01000009.1:0-105305 GCF_013419805.1 Acinetobacter sp. YH12058 | reverse complement strand
TCAGCTTGCTTCAAGATACTCATGATCAAGCTGTCTGAATACTTAGATGTTTTCATAGAAAATCTCCTTAAATCAAGGTTATTCGATTTTCTACTTTTAAACTCAATTATTTTTAGGGAGGATTACCGAATTATTTATTCTTCAAATGTTTGTCTAAGCGGATTCCTCAAAGAAACGCTATATAAAAGTTTTAATCTCTCAATTGTCATTGGAATACCATTTTCGGTTTTATGCAGCATTGCATGACAATTTGGGCAGACAGGTCTTAGATCTTCTTTAGGATCAACCTCATACTCTTCACCAATCGTATTTAATGGCTCAATATGATGTACATGGATAAAATCTTTAGCAAATGAGCCATAGGTATGTTCAAAGCTCATGCCACAGACATAGCAACGAGTCCCATAAATGGCAATACATTCAGCTCTCGCTTTGGGACATCTCTCATAGCCATTTACAGTAACAGTTAGTTTTTTGCCTTCAAAAAATTTGGGGCTATTCACACCTGCTTCATCAGGATAGTTGGTCTCTTCAACATTACTAAACTGGTCAGCAATATAACTAAGCAATTTTTTATGTGCTTCAACCTTATCTAAAGATTTACCTTTTACAAATTTAGTGGTCTTATGCGACTGCAAAGTATCTTTTGGTGTGATTAGACCTAGTTCGGCTAAATATCGTCTAGACAGTGATGCTTTCTCAACTTTTTCAATTGGTTGAATTAGAAAGTAATCACCTTTATATGCCTCTAATTCTTTTTGATCTAACCAATATTCTCTATCTTTTTCTGGCAAATCAGATTGACCTGCAAATCCAACAACTTGATATTGATATTGAATTTTTCCTATTGGCTCTGTCACATACAAAAATAGAATGTCATTAATTTGGAATTCAAAATCGTATTTTGCCCAACATATTTGATGTGCATCATGATAAGCACGATCTATATCATAAATTGCAGGATTAACAGGAAATAACCATTCAGACATGAGATCCCTCTACACAAACATCTGCTGCAACAAGCCTTTTTTCCACTGTTTGGCTTGTTCAATTTGCTGTGCTACGACTTCAATTTTTTGGTCAATGGCAGATAAGAAATTGGCGATTTTGGTTTGTTCTTCTTGGCAAGGTAATTTAATTTCTATTTTACTTAAATCACCCAGATAAATTCCAGGTTGGGCTGAAACTACCTGTCTAACTAATAGCTCATTCTGAAAATCCACGGCATTAAACAACTGAAAAATAAATTCCGGTTTGGCAGATTTGAAACGCATGAAAGCGACACTTCGTTGAAAAGCGTAGTTCTTATACTCTTCTTTAAATATAGCAACACGACCAATAGTACCAACCACTGACAATAGAATATCTCCAGTGTTCAAACCATAATTTTTATAAATTGAATCAAACTCTAATTTATTAATTCTTCTATCTTTTTCATCAATAACTACATGGCCATTCTGTAAATTCTTAGCACTTAGTAGAAATAAGTGGGATGTTGGATCATCTTGATGTGTACCATGTGTACCATCTTTAATAAAACTTACAGCACTTTTAATAGAAATACTCTCCCACTCCCCAAATTCACTACCATCATCCGCTTTAAAACGAAGCTGCTGGCTAAACAGCTTTTGCATCATGCCTTGTTTATATTGGCTCAGCAGTTCATGTTTTTGATTGAGTTGGCTAATCTTTTCATCCACGTTCGATAGAAAAGAGGCGATTTTGGTTTGTTCTTCTTTGCTTGGTGAATAGATACTATATGGTTCAATATGCTTATTGTTGATTTGGGGAATAGTTGAAGTGTCAGCGATCTTATAAAGTTCGATTTTATTGATTAAATAATATAAATATTCGGCATCTAAACTATGTTGTGGGATCAGTGCCATAAGGTTGCTATCTAATAAAGCATCTACTCGCAGTATACGAACTTTATTATTTAGGATAGCTGCTCCTCTTTTGGGAAAAACGACACTTTTACTAGGAACCGCATCGGAATTTCTTTCAGTATAAAATCTTGAATATTCTTGATATTTATCACAATTGTTTAGTTCTTCGACTTTTAAAAATGGCATTTCCCCACTTTTATCCAGTTCATATTTACTTGGTGAGTAACCACTTTTGATCTGAACGAGATTACCTAAAAGATCGAGTTCCCAATCCCCACCAAACTCTTTAAATCGTAACTTTGGTGTAGCCATTACTTCACCCCCGCAAACGGTGAAACAATGCCAAGCTCTTTGCAAAAATCTGCAATGATGGCATCGGTTTTTTGGCTGTCTTGTTCCAAAGCTTGAAGCTGTTTGGCAATCGCATCTAAATCAATTTCGGCTTCCGCTTCAAAAGTATCCACATAACGCGGAATATTCAGGTTGTAATCGTTATCTTTCACTTCCTGCAAGGTCGCCACATGCGCATACTTTTCAATATTTTCACGCTTTTCAAATGCCGCAACAATCTTATCCAAATGCTCAGGCAATAACTTGTTTTGATTCTTCTGCTTTTCAAAATCATTGCTGGCATCAATAAACAGAATATTGCCGCTTTGCTCACGGTTTTTCTTCAACACCAAAATACAGGTCGGAATAGACGTGCCATAGAAAATATTGGCGGGTAGACCAATAATCGCATCCACCACGTTCATCTGTTCAATCAGGTACTGACGAATCACGCCCTCACTCGAACCACGGAACAAGACGCCATGCGGTAACACCACTGCCATGGTGCCGTTGTCATCCAGTTGATACAGCATGTGCTGTACAAACGCCATATCGGCTTTAGAACTTGGCGCCAGTTTGCCATACGCAGCAAAGCGTTCATCTTGTAAAAATAACGGATCGGCAGACCATTTTGCAGAGAATGGCGGATTCGCCACCACCGCATCAAACTTTTTATCTAAATGCTGCGGACGGGTTAAAGTATTTTCCTGCTTAATGTCGAACTTGGCAAAATGCACATCATGCAGAATCATGTTCATGCGTGCCAAGTTGTAGGTAGTACGGTTCATTTCCTGACCGTAAATCATATCGACATCTTTAACTTCACGTTTTACCCGTAGTAACAAAGAACCTGAACCACAAGTCGGGTCATAGACTGAACGTAAACGGTCTTTGCCTTGGGTGACAATCTTGGCCAGTAAAGTCGATACCGTTTGCGGGGTATAGAATTCACCCGCTTTTTTGCCCGCACCTGAGGCAAACTCACCAATCAGATATTCGTAAGCATCACCCAGTACATCGGCTTCGGTATTACTAATATCAAAATCAATATCATCTAAATGACTGAGGACTTTCGCCACCAGTGCATTACGGTCACTGGCATTATTGCCAAGCTTGGTCGAGTTTAGATCCAAATCTTCAAACAGGTTGGCAAAGTCATCGGCAGAGTCGGTGCCTAAAGTGCTTTGTTCAATTGATTTTAAGGTCGCAGTTAAATCATCCAAAATGAATTCGCCCTGACGACCACGCTCGGCTAAGGTATGGAATAGCTGTTTTGGTGTGAGCGCATAACCGACTTCGGCAATGGCATTCTTTTTAATTTCTTCGATGTATGGCACATGCTCAGGATTATTTTCATCTAACTCTAAAAAGCTGAGGTCTTCGCCATCGAGCAATTCATTGGCAAAGTTCACCGACTTTTCCGATAAATATTTAAAGAAAATAAAACCCAGAATGTAATCACGGAATTCATCAGCGCCCATGGTGCCACGCAAAGTATTGGCAATATTCCAAAGTTGTTTTTGTAATTGTTGCAGTTGTACTTGGGTCATTGTTATAGAAGTCCAAATAAGTAAATCATTAATAAAATGATTTTACCTAAAATTCTAAAACATGCAGCAGTAAAAAGGTGGAAAAGGACATTATTTGTCGCTTTACTTGAACTTATGGACAGAAAGTCATAAAAATAAAACTCCCATACTAGAGATGGGAGTTTTCTAGTGATCGTACTTTTGATGAACAATTAAAAAATCATAAGCTTATAGTCAGGTCTAATTGCTTTCGAAGAGTAATGATGCATTTTCATAGGTTCAATAATAGACTTAAAATACTTGGACCAATCTTGATAGCTGCAAGAAGCGCCTACCACTTGATTTGGCTCAACCAAAAACGCTTGCTCACAGATAAGAGCTATTTTCAGATCCACCCATAGTTCTTGACTAAGAAGGTTAAACCTTAAAGGTTTATCTAAAGTAGGGTGCTTCAAAGGGTGTCCCACATCAGTAAATGCAAATACTCTACCGCAATACTGTCCATTGAGATCTTTAGATATTTGATAGGCAAATCCATGTAAATTATCTAAATTCTCTTTTTTCAGCATATTGATAAACTTCCGTACAACCACTGCAAACTGCTGCTCATCTTTAGGCTGTAGTGGAATACTCGTACGTCGGTAAATGGCATCAAACTTGAAATCTACCTGATGAATGCGGATCTGTTTATGCTCACGTAAAAGTCTGGCAACAAATCGATTAACCCTGTTTTGTTGATCTTTTACCTGTTGATAAGTTTTTAAAATTGCTTTAGTCATCGTTTTTTCGTCAACTAATGCCCTACCACGTAACTCATTCCAACACCGCTCAATCAGCATGATACTTCTGAAATGCAGATCATCTTTTTGACATTGAACCGATAGGGGCAAACTTCTAATTAGCCCAAAGCATTCTCTGAAACATTGAAATACTTTTTGTACTTGTGGATCAAAAATATGCCCTTCACCTAACTGTGAATCAAAGCAGTCAAAGTAATGCCGACCTACGTACATAAAATGATTCAACAGGTCAGTGGAAAGATATCCTAAGCAATTGTTACTATTTGAATTTACCCTTAAAACTTGAGCAGATGGCGAGGTGATTTTTTTAAATAGCTTGAGTGCTTCTGTAAGCACCAAAGCTTGTTGTGGTGAAACACAATTTACAGGAACGGGAATTACTTTGCTCTGTGGCGATAGTGCTGCGTATGTATTCATATATAGGCTCTGATATGTATTTTTTTAGTGCCCTGCTCATCAGGTGAATGAGCAGGTATAACTTCGGTGATATGTAGATTTATGTCCCTCTACGAGGGCGGCCTGATTTACGTTTACTTGCTGGCATCTGACTTGTACCAAATGTTTTTAGCCTACTACCACTGGGAATAAACGCGTGTTGCTTATCTTTAGTCAAATATTTGATAACTAGTGACTCTAATGCACTATGAGCTTTTTCATCATCATGATGTAACATTCCAATAGCTAAATGTTTATAGCGTTCTTTTGAACCATTACAGCTGTAGTAACTTCCCTTATACTCAGTAAGTTGTTCCCATTTCTTGCCGAACTGGTCAGCTATAATCTCGTCTTTTTGATGTTTATTACCATCTAAGAAAAAAATAGTATGATAGTGATAGCCTTTATTAACGCCGTATTCTAGTTTCCAAATATAACCAATAGGTCGCTGATTTATTGAAAATCTTGATTTCAAAAATTTCTTAAACATCTTTCTGATCAGATTCAAATCTTCAGAAAGATTTCTACATTTTTTCGCAATTGCAAAATCAAGACGCAAGACTAGTAACTTTGAATATTTAACTCTAAGCTTGTTTAGCAACTGAATAGCACGCGCTTCTTGATGTTTTAATCTTTCAAATCGATTGCTCTGTGCCTGAATAAATTCATCTTCCAGGGTGCCTGAAAAAATTTTAGAAACAAAAGCATTTGCTAGATCTGCAAAGATAATAGGTTCTCCCGCGATGGGGAGAACATCATTTGCTTGAAAATTTTTAAAATAGCGTGGTTCAAAATTTATAGGTTTTAATATTTCTTCATATGCTCGCATATACACTTGAGTATATTCATTATTAATCGCTAATTCAGTCAAATCATCGGGATCTGGACATTGAGATAACAGATTTCTAACCAAAGGGTCCGCTTTTTTAAACCGCCCTGTCTGTAATTTAGGAAAAGCACTAGAAATCTTATTGTCAACAATAAGATCAATTAACGTCTCAAGTTTAGAGTAGTCCTTATCCGCTTGTTCTAAAAGATAGGAAGCAGTGTCTGATGTTTCAAATTGCGATATGATTTTGTCATTTTTACTCATAGTCATTACTTTTTCCAGACATGAGTTCTCCCTGAAGGTATAGCTTGTGGGCTATACCTATTTCTTAGAAGGCTCATGTGTATAATTAATAGAAGATATATAAACCCTTAATATTATTAAGTACCTAAAGTCTGCTCATTGGCTGAACAATGCATTGGTGAGCTTAATCGCTTAGATAGCTGGGCATTTATATGGTTAACTCGTTGGAAAGTTATCCTATTTAGTACTGGGCTAAACTCCTAGTTTTTAACCAGCGATGGATATCCTGTTCAAACCATCCCACCGCATTCAAACTTAGTTTGACTGGCTTAGGAAAGTCCTTATCATAGCGAGATGATTTTGGATTCATTTTGTCGTAAATTGTTGACCGGCTAAGACCACTTAATTGTTCAAGCTCTTTACGTCTTACAATTTTGAAATCAGAAATTGAATTCATGCTAGGCTCCTTCGATAACTCTTAGGAATAGAATGCACTTTCATTTTTCCAAGCTGTACCCAAACCATCCTAGAAATATTGATATTATGCCTACCGTTAGTTTTTCATCATTACAAAGTAAGACACATCCAACTCTTAGACGAATCACCAATTTAGAAATTCTTAAATTTCAATTTGAGTTGACATATCCACTGCTCTTTGAAAAGCTCCTACATTCAGAAGAATTGATAGTTGAAAGAATAAAAAGATTTCTAGAGATACCGAATCATTTTAGTATTGAGCCGGAAGCAGAAGGATTACGTAGTGAATTGATTAGTAATGTTATTTCTGACCTGAAATTGATAGATGTTTGCTTTGGCTATTTTCAGACCAGCTTTTTAAATACTTCTGAAGAAAAACTAACCATGAGTGGTATTAACTTTCAAAAATTTACTATTTTTTTAGAAAGTTTGTCTGATATTTTTACAGATATTCTTGAGTGTGCGAATACCTATGGAATTGATTATTACTATTTTTCATCAACTTACTCTATAAGCGATCTTATTAGTCATAATGACCTTGATAGCTTGATTCGAGACACTTTTGATATTCAATATTATATTAATTTTTTAAAAAATACCGACGACGAAAATCAGTTAAGTCAACAGCGAATAGAACAAATTTCTTATTTAAAACAAAGCCTTTTGTATAAATATCATGTGCCAAATACACTCAATACATCTACATCATTTATAGAAGTCAAAAATATATCTCAAGTCTTTAATGATGAAGAAATCCGTAATGATTATATAAGCTTGAATTTGCGTCTTAATGAAGAACCATCTAATCTCCCAGACATCTTCGTCAGCTTTTTAATTCAATATCTCGAGAATCGAATGTTTCTTGATAGATATATCGCAGAGCATTCAGAGGATACATTTAAAAATGTTTTGCGTAATGAAAATATTATTCGAAGATTCTTAAATGACCTAGACTCAATTGAAAATGCCTCATCCGACAATGATAGGATCCTTTCCCAACTTTACTCATTGATTGGCATTAAGTATTACAGATGTAAAAATATAAATCCTGAATATAGTTTGGATGATCATCTTATTGATTTAAAAGAACTTTTAGAACGTTCTTCTGAGTCTGAAGTTTGGAATAATCTTAAAAACGATTTTTCAAAAAAATCCATAACGGATAAGTTATCTAAATTTATGCAACCTTATAAATGTGATTTAAAAAGGAATGCCAGAACTATTAATCAATTAACCTGTTTAACAAATGACCACTTACTGATTAAAGAGTTTAATCGACAAGCCCTAGATAAAAATTTGCTAGATTTCAAAATCAAATATTTAGACCTCAACAAAATTAGAATGGCTTTCCAATAATTCCAATATATTTCAGATACATATTACAAAAATGATAATTACCCATAAGGTCTGCTCAGCAGACCTTTTTTAATTTTAGAGGTGTCCATATGACGACTTGCCCTGCTTGTCATAGTAAAGAAATAACTTTTCTTGGATTAGCTCCAAAAAGATCTAACCAAGCCCCAAGCCAAATCTGGTCACAACCAACACTTATCTTCATTGGCAAAGAATTAGCTAAAGCTTACAGAATTCCTCCTGTAATTGGAGAAATTACAGGAGCCAGCTTAGGCTATGTACTTAATTATTATTTACATAAGCATTCTGGATCTCCTTTCGTACAAAACGAGAAGTCTTACACCTGTAATGACTGCAATTTAACTTTTCAAATCAATTAACAATAATAGGTATAAATATGGCACATCAACTTGAACAAATGGCTTATGTCGGTGATACCCCTTGGCATGGCTTAGGTAATCAACTCACTCAAAATCAGCCGATTGAAATCTGGGCCCAGCAAGCAGGTATGGATTGGCGCATCGAATCCTCGAATGTCAGTTACATGGCACAGAATGAACGTGGGCAAAGCATCATCATGCCGTATGAAGAACAGCGAGTGCTGTATCGTTCCGATACTCATGCTCCCTTGTCTGTGGTCAGTCAGCGTTATCAGGAAGTGCAGCCCAAAGAGATTCTGGAGTTCTACCGGGATCTGACTGAGCAATCTGGCTTTGAGCTGGAAACCGCAGGTGTACTCAAAGGTGGGAAGAAGTTCTGGGCATTGGCACGTACTGGACAAAGCACAGCACTCAAGGGCAAGGATGTCAGCAATGGTTATATTTTATTGGCAACCGCCTGTGATGGTACGTTGGCCACCACAGCACAGTTCACCAATATCCGTGTGGTGTGTAATAACACCTTAGCGATTGCCCTACGTGGACAAAGCAGCAGTGCAGGTGTAGTCAAAGTGCCACACAGCACTAAGTTTGATGCGGATAAGGTCAAACAACAATTGGGCATCTCAGTTCGTGCATGGGATGAACACATGTATGAAATGAAACAGCTGAGTCAGCGTAAAGTCACCCAAGGCGAAGCGGCTGCTTATTTTGATGCGGTGTTTAACAATACCAACATGAGTGCTGCTGATCAGGAGGAGAACATCATTCAATTCTATCGCAATATCGCTACTCCAACTCCAACCAAAGAAAAGCCTGAACCGAATGGACGTGCCATGACTAAAGTCATGAACATGTTTAATGGACAGGGGCGAGGTGCAGAACTCAGCTCAGCCAAAGATACTGCTTATGGTCTACTGTGCAGTATTACAGAGTTTGCTGACCATGAACGTCGTGCCATGAGTACCGATCATCGTCTGGACTCTGCTTGGTTTGGTGCAGGTGCTGCGTTAAAGCAGCGTGGACTAGAACAGGCGCTTCGCTTAGTGGTTTAAGTTTCATTTAAGCCAGTGCTATTACAATAATGGTCAAGGGTCATGCAGATGATCCTTCTCCAGAGAACCCCCCTTTTGCCACATCTCCAGATGTGGCTTTTTTTATGCCGAAAATTTTACAGACCTCACCATTTATAAGGATCAAAGTATGAATCAGATTGCACCGATAAATACCTCTCAACTCCCTCATTTCCCGATTTCGAATGAGATGAATGAATCAAATACCGTAGCTAAACGAACAGCGACAGCCAAACGTTTAGCCAATACCAAAAACATGGATTACCAAGAATGGCTAGAAGTGCGTAAGCAAGGCATTGGCAGTAGTGATGCCGCAACCGCATGTGGATTGAATCCCTACATGTCGATGCTGGAACTGTGGATGATTAAAACTGGTCGAACTCAGCAGAACGTTGATGATGACAGCTCAGGCGTTGCACCGTTGTATTGGGGTAAACAGCTAGAGCCACTGGTAGCGGAATACTACAGCCTGCATACCAATAATAAAGTGAGACGAGTCAATGCCGTGCTTCAGCATCCCGATCCGGATAAATCGTTTATGTTGGCAAATCTGGACTATGCGGTCGTGGGTAGTGAGGACGTTCAGATCCTGGAATGCAAAACCGCAGGTGAGCATGGAGCAAAATTGTGGCGAGATGGTGTGCCTTTATACGTGCTGTGTCAGGTGCAACACCAACTAGCGGTAACAGGCAAACAGGCTGCACATGTCTGTGTTCTGATCTGTGGGCATGAAACCAAAATCTTCAAAGTGACACGGTCTGAATCAGTGATTCAACACATCATTCAGGCAGAGCGTTATTTCTGGGAATGTGTGGAAACGAATACTCCGCCATCAGTCGATGCCAGTGAATCCGCAGCCAAAGCGATTCAGCAACTCTATCCAGCGCATGTACCCTTGACTGTTGAAGATTTCTCGCAAAATGAAAATGCCAATTTGATGTTCGATCAGCTCATCAAAATGAAGGAAGAGATTCAGCATAAGCAGGAACGCTTTGACCAGTTGAAGCATCACATCCAAATGCTGATGAAAGATGCTGAACGAGCCACCTTTGCTCATGGCTCGGTGGTCTGGAAGAAAGCCAAGGACTCCATCAGTCTGAATACCAAGGCATTGCTTCAGCATCAGCCTGAACTCATTGAGCTTTATCCACTTCAGAAGCAAGGCGGTCGTCGATTCAACATCTATACCGATTAGCCTGTTTCAGCCCATTTAAATAGCGATGCACAAAAACCGCTCCCCGCCCTCCATTCGCTAGGAATAGAGGGTAAACGGTGGCGGCTTTTGTATCGAGCTATATACATATTTCTTGAATCAGGTGATCTACATAAAGCTAGATGATCTGTACAAAATCAAATTGAGGAAAATAAAATGATTAAAGGTTTAGCGATTACACCACCAGCTCTAGGGCGTATCAGTATTGGTCGGGTAGTAGAAAAGAATGGCAAACGCCTACCGGAAAAAGATGATCAGTTCACCATTACTTCCCAGATCCAAAGCAAAGAGGGATGGGTCAAACATCCATTAGATGAACAGCTTCGAGCCAGTACGCCGAATCAAAAGCTACGCTCAATCCCTGTCAGAATGATCTTCAATGATCCTGACTTAAACCTACGTGCAGAATACAGCCTATTTGACCGTCAGACTGGGCGCCCAGTTTGTGTCGGTAATGGGGAAACCTGCCAACGTTTAACTAATCAAGGTGTAGAGCAACATCCCTGTCCATCACCAGATTTATGTCCGTTGGCTCAAGGAGGTAACTGCAAGCCTTATGGACGCTTGCATGTGAATTTAGATGACTCGGATGAGTTTGGCACCTTCATCTTTAGAACCACAGGATTTAACAGTATTCGGACTTTGGCTGCACGGCTGAGTTATTACCACGCAGCTTCAGGAGGTTTACTCTCTTGCTTGCCTTTGCAACTGACTTTAAGAGGCAAAAGCACCACACAAAGCTATCGTCAGCCGGTGTATTACGTGGATCTAACTTTAAGGGATGGGATTAGTCTCAATGATGCCATTACTCAAGCCAAGCAAATTGATGAGCAGAGCAAGCAGGCAGGATTTTATCAGGAGGCTGTAGATTATATCGCCAGACGAGGTTTTGCCAATGCTGTATTTGAGATTAATTCTGAAGAAGATGCTGATGTCATCGATGAGTTTTACCCTCTAGATGAAAACTCGGAATATCCAGAAAATAGTTACGCCATATCAAACACTCTCAGGCAAACTGTAGAAAAAGTGGCATAAAAAAAGGCCCATCAAAGATGGGTCTTATTAGGCAATATCAGCTATTATTAATGATAATCAATCTTAAGTAAAACTGTTGTTGCCTCAAATTTTTGTTGCGTCATTTTCGCATTAAATTCCTGTTTCAAAATATTAAGTAAAGATACAGCGACTTGTACACTACCATTCGTATCATTAAAATAATGTAATTTCATGGTATGTGTCTTTTGCCGTTTACCATCTTTTCTACCATCCCACATAGTTTGCAATTCCATATCTTGATCTACCCACTCCTGTAAATCACTTGGAATATACGGCTCATGATCAGTTGGATCAAATTCTCTTACTGTTGATCGATATTGATTTGTAGTGGTATCAAAAGACACATCAAAGCCACTTAGTAGCCCGTATTGAGGTAAGGGAATATTTGATTTTAGTTTTTTATTTGAATGATTAAGGGAATTAGTCACTAAACGAATTTCTTTAGCACCAAAAGCTATTGCTAATTGGATATATACATTTTCTTTTGCTTTTGCTAATTCGATTTGGAAGTTTTCTGGTCTAATGTAAAGGTCTTTAATATGAGGATGCTTGATAAAAAAGCTATTTTCAGTCAACTTATCTTCTTTGGGAATTTTTAATTTTTTTGCATCTTCTAAAGATACATAAGTTACTTCAGTAGGAAGTTTCATCCCTTTCAAAATAATACTTGCTTTATCTTCAACGCTATAAACAAGAGCTGGCTTTGTATTTTTCACTGTCGTATTATTGGTATATTTCATCAACTCTGCTGAAATTTCTTCAGCATGTGTTAAAACGTCTTTAGTGCTTTCTTTATTTGTAGCTTTATGAATACTTGCTCCTATCAACCCTACTGCCATACTACTTCTTTCATTCAATTTCTGATTAAATCTAGAAAAGAATCCATCTGTTTTTGGTTCAGATTCCTTTACTAGTTTAGGATATTTTTTCTTAAATAATTCTTCTACCATTTCGTTTGATGCGACAAAAATCACATCTGGAAACTTATTAGATATCATTTTCTTAAATCTCATTTATTATTCATCTTAGTAGCATAACAAAATTTATCAATTTATTAGAGGGGTCAATCGTGTTAAAAGCTATTTTTTGGATTGCAGTATTCTTTTTCTTTATTAGCGTGCTTTTTTATGGTATTCGCTTTATCTTTATGACTTTAATGAACTTCGCCAATTCATCTAAACCCAAGCAATCTACGAAATTAATAGGCAAGAATGGATCAACTCCCTCAAATATGAAATCTCTAAAGTCTGATCATGAAATTCAGTTTTTTGATCCTACTCTTAATAAAATCACAACCCTGTCTGGTCATCTTGTAAAATGCTATGAAGAACATCAACAGCTTTGGATTCAGTTGATCAGTTTAGGGCAAAGCGCACCAAAAACCATTAAGGTAAATAATATTAGTATGGTCGAAAATTTACTCACTAAAGAAAGATTGTCCAATGAAAACTCTATTGAACAATATTTCAAAAGATTTTTGTAACATATAAAAATAAGAGCCTCTGGAAGAGGCTCTCTTTTATTTTATAAAGCATCTAAATGGTCGGCCCACTTCTGTAACCATTCCGCACATTCTTTTTCATACGCATGCAAATTATAAGTACCTTGTATTCCTTTTTTTGAATGCCCTAATACAGCTTCTGCAATTTCTGCAGGACAACTTAACCTAGAGAGACCAGTACGTACAGTCCGCCTTAAATCGTGCGGACTCCAATCCTCAATTTCGGACAACCACAATTGTTCAGGCTGTAATGCGTATGAAAGTTTTTCAGGATGTCGCATTTGCCATTTATACACTGTAAGAATTTTCTGGGTAATTGGCCTACCTTTAATACTTGATTCAAAAAGAAAGTCCGACTCACGAGATAATGCTTTTATATATTCAAGGCATTGTTTAGAAAGTTGGACATACCTATCCGTACCATTCTTGCTTCCTTTTAAATGCCACGTATTTTTTTCAAAATCAATGTCCGCCCATTTCAACTCACAAACTTCCCCAGTACGGCACCCAGTCCATAACGTAATTCTAAGAATATGCCTAACTTTTTCTGAGAAACCTGATGTTGGAAGCCATTCCAATACTTTTTTAATTTCTTTATCTGATAATACTCGGCTACCCTTTTTGTGTGTTAACTTCACCCTGCTTTGCTTTAAACTCGATTTAGCCAAAAGTGCCGGATTTGCAAAATCATCCTTAAATTTTTCCAATCCTATACTGTAGTCATAAGCCAACGTTAATTCTGCTAGTACACGCCCAGCTTGAACATTTGCCCCACGCTCAATAATTTTAGAAATCATATTTACGACATCTTTTCGCGTCACTTGATCAGCTGCTATATGCCCTAATACTCTAACCGCATCGCCGTATAGTGTTCTTCTAGCTTCATCTTGTCCTTTACGTTTTCTCGCTCCTGGAATCAACTTCTTACTGCCTGTTTTACTATCTAAAACATAACGGTCTTCAATTACATTAGTTAAATATAAATCAATCAATTCTTTGACTGTAAATTGGGCATTTGTTTCATCTCGTTTTTCTTGCTCAATCTTTTTTTGTTCCTTCTGATCTTTTAGCTCCTGACTTGGGCAAATACCTGCTCTGCGTTTGATCTTCATCTTTTGAAGCTCTAATCTAGCTTCAGCCAATGACATATCTGGGTAAATACCAATTTTTACTTTCTTTAACGAGTTATCAATAGGACTTCTGAAGCGATAAGAAAATGAAGTCAGACCTGTTTTCCCCTTATTAACTCTTAACCCTTCATTTTCACCAATATCTACTAAGAAAGTTTCAGGTTTCATTTTTTCAATAGCTCGAGCAGTTAACGCTACTTTTTTTGTATAAGTAGGATCTTTTACAGTCATATAGTTCTTCTAACCTTTTCGCACTCGGTAATTTTGCTAAAATCACCCTCAGATTTTTCAGCATGCATATGCTGATAGGATTTAAATAAGATACACCAATAAAAGGTATACTAAAAGGTATACTTATTCATTGGATTCCTTAAGACTTGCTTGTTACCCCTAAGCAGCAATAGGAATGTAAGCAGATGATTATCATTGAAGAACTTATTATTTTTAAAGGTATTTTTATTAGATGAACATAGAAAATTCAGGTATTGATCTATCATCACTTACACCTATGATGCAGCAATACTTACGGGTGAAGATGGAACATCCACATTCTTTAATGTTCTATCGCATGGGCGATTTCTACGAATTATTTTTTGATGATGCACACAAAGCTGCCAAACTTTTAGGCATTACCCTCACCCACCGTGGTAAAACTAGTGGCAAACCTATTCCAATGGCGGGCGTGCCATATCATGCTGCTGAAGGTTATCTCGCTCGCTTGGTCAAAAAAGGCGAAACCGTGGTAATTTGTGAGCAAATTGGCGAGGTGACAGGCAAAGGTCCTGTAGAGCGTGGAGTAGTACGGATTATCACCCCAGGCACGCTCACTGATGATGCCTTGCTCAACAGTCATCAATCTTCCAACTTGGTCTCTTTATGCTTACAGCAAAACCAAATTGGTATCGCATTGCTGGATTTAAGTGCAGGGATTTTTAAAGTTCAGCAAATGGATTATTTGCCTGAACAACTCGCGATTGAACTTTCTCGTTTAATGCCAAGCGAAATTGTGGTCGATGAAGATATTGTCGATCCGAATATTATTGAACAGGTTAAAAAGCAGCTTGACTGCCCTGTGACCAAACGCCCAAATGTCGATTTCAACCTGAACAATGCACAAAAAACGCTTTGTGATCAATTTGCTGTATCGTCACTTTCAGGTTTTGGTATTGATCATTTGCCCTTAGCCAAAGCAGCAGCGGCAGCGTTAATACACTACGCCAAAGAAACCCAAAAAACGGCTTTACCACATATTCGCAGTATTCAATTAGAACAAAGCAGCGATTTTATTGCGCTTGATCCTGTGACCCGACGTAATTTGGAATTGGTTGAACCATTATTTGAACACGGCACTTCTTTATTCCAACTGATTAACGATTGCCAAACTGCCATGGGTAGCCGTTTACTGAGTCGTACCTTGATGCAACCTTTGCGTGACACGGCATTGTTAGATGCAAGACTGGATGCAATTCAAGCCTTAATACAAGGTTACCATGAGTCGCCTGTGCGTTTGGTACTGAAAGAAATTAGTGATATTGAACGTGTGCTGAGTCGTGTCGCACTCGGTAGCGCACGCCCACGTGATTTGGTACAACTACGTCAGGCCTGTGCGCAAATTCCCTATTTGCGTCATGCCTTACAGCCCATTGTTTCTGCACAACAATCCGCACTCATTCAAAACCTGAATGAAGAACTGGGCGATTTTCATGGACTGCATCAACGGCTGATGCAGGCAATTGTAGAAAACCCACCTGTACTATTGCGTGATGGCAATGTCATTGCAGAGGGTTTTGACAGTGAACTCGATGAACTACGCAAAATCCGTGATCATGCGGGGCAATTCCTGATTGATTTAGAAGTCAAAGAGCGCCAAGAAAGCGGTATCCCAACGTTAAAAATTGGCTACAACCGTGTCAGTGGTTACTACATTGAACTCACTCGCGCCCAAGCCGAGCAAGCACCTGAACACTATATCCGTCGTCAAACTTTAAAAAATGCAGAACGCTACATCACCCCAGAGCTAAAAAGTTTTGAAGATAAAGTCCTGTCTAGCGAGTCCCGTGCTTTAGCCCGTGAAAAGATGCTATTTGAAATGCTATTGGATGAATTACGCCAAGACATTGCTCAATTACAAATGATGAGCAGCGCGATTGCACAAATTGATCTATTGGCAAACTTTGCCCATCAAGCACGTTTACGCAATTGGGCACGCCCTGAATATAGCCCTGAAATTGGAATTAAAATTACTGCAGGACGTCATCCTGTTGTTGAGGCCTTGAGTAAAACCGCCTTTACACCGAATGATACTTTACTCGACTACAATCATCGTTTGGCAATTATTACTGGCCCGAATATGGGCGGTAAATCAACGTATATGCGTCAAACCGCACTCATTGCCCTACTTGGCTATTGTGGTAGTTATGTGCCTGCCCAAACAGCCGTATTAGGTCCTATTGATCGCGTGTTTACCCGTATTGGTTCTGCCGATGATTTATCGACAGGTAAATCGACCTTTATGGTCGAAATGACTGAGACTTCACAAATTTTACACCATGCAACCTCACAGTCTTTGGTGCTGATGGATGAAGTTGGTCGCGGAACCAGTACCTACGATGGCTTATCTTTGGCATGGGCATGTGTGTTGGATTTAAGCAAACGCATCAAATGTTTATGCCTATTTGCAACGCATTATTTTGAATTGACCGAATTAAGCAAAGAATCTGGGGTGGATAACTACCACGTAACCGCCAAAGAAATGAATGGCAACCTGATTCTCTTGCACAAAGTTCAACAAGGTCCTGCAAGCCAAAGTCACGGTTTGCAAGTGGCAAAATTGGCAGGCATTCCAGCCAATGTGATTAAAGAAGCGCAAAACCGTTTAAGAATTTTAGAAAAACAGCAGCACAAAAATGTCAATTTAGCCGTTCAAGATGACCTATTTGCACTAGCAACAAGCTCAGCTGAACCAGAAGTGATTGAACGTGTAATAGAGGTAGAAAAACCATCACCTGCTTTAGATTTATTACGCAGTATAGATGTCGATAATTTAACGCCACGACAAGCGCTGGAACAATTGTATGCTTTAAAGGAACAATTGAACGCTTAGCCGCTGTTATTTCTAAAATATTTGAGCTAAACAAAGACTCTCAATTGAGAGTCTTTGTCATTTATAAGTTTTTGTGATGGTTTTATCCCCCTTTTATCAAATTTAGCAGCACTGTCTATATCAAATATCAGTAAAAGCGATTGTTAGTTGTAGTGATTTTTGCCTAAAATAGACTATTCTGAATTAGAACCATATTTTTAGGTAGCTGTCGCCATGACATTTGTTGTCACTGAAAACTGTATTAAATGTAAATATCAAGACTGCGTTGAAGTTTGTCCTGTAGACTGCTTCTACGAGGGTCCGAACTTCCTTGTCATTAATCCAGACGAATGTATCGACTGTGCATTATGTGAACCAGAGTGTCCTGCCAACGCTATTTTCTCTGAAGATGAATTACCAGAAGGTCAGGAAGTGTTTATCGAGCTAAATGCTGAACTTTCACAGACTTGGCCAAACATTACACAAATTGGCGATCAACCTGCTGATCGTGAAGAATGGAATGGCAAACCAGACAAATTACAATACTTAGAAAAGTAAGTTCGTCTTGTTGTGAAAAAGATCAGTCCTGTGCTGATCTTTTTTTATACCTAAAACACACATTTGATTGCAATATTTTCAAATTTTAACCAGCATTTTCGATTAGAATACGGACACTTTAAATAAATATCTGATTTGCCTAATGAAGAAATTTTTCAAGGCGCTGTTTTCGTTCAGCATTGTTCCCGTTATCTTGGTTGCCTGTAGCTCAACCCCAAACAGAACAACAACGATCACCACGCCCGATGGAAAACGAATTTTCATTCCTCAAGAAAAAATCACCTATGAGCGTCAGGTAGCACCTAAAATTGTGCCTTATTCGTATAATGCATGGGTGGCAGTGAGTGACAATTTACGCCAAGTTCGTGAATATGAACGCTTCTTGGAACACAACGGTGTTGGCAATATTATTCCAAGTTTTGAATTAATGCGTACCGCACGTGACTGGCAACGCTGTGGACGTTCGCAATTTATGATTCCAAGTCGTGAATTGTGGCAAAATCAGGTGCCTACCTTGCGTGTATTTAAATATTTGGTCGCCTCTAAAGTCTTAACTGATTTTGAAGTCACTTCTGTCTATCGAGATTTACCACTGAATCAATGTGCAGGTGGTGCGAACTCATCGCGTCACTTATTTAACTCAGCCATTGATTTTAGAATTGGGCCACAATTCCCGAATGCCGAAGACTATGCCTATATTGAAAGTACCAAATACAGACTGTGTCAGTTCTGGCAGCAATATGGTCAAAGTTTAAACATGGGCTTAGGCTTATACGCTTCAGGACAAATTCATATTGATACACAAGGTTATCGAACTTGGGGGCCAGATTTAAGCCGCCATTCATCTATGTGTAATTTCTAATTCAGTGTTGTTTAGAATTAAATCCTAAAGAGGTCAAATTGACCTCTTTTTTTATTGCGAAATAGATTATCACCTGCTCCATTCCGCGAATAAATTGCACTCTGAGCAGAAAAGTTTACAATGCACACATCGCAACAAAGGTGAGCACGCTATGCAACAAATGTGGACGGATATCGATCACTATATCGAATCACATTTAATTCCCGAAGACCCAGTTTTGACGCAAACTTTAGAAAATACCGATGCCAAAGGTTTTCCAGATCACCTTGCAGTTGCGGCAAATCAGGGCATGTTGCTACAAATGCTCATTCAAATGAATCAATGCAAACGTGTGTTGGAATTGGGCACATTCGCAGCTTATAGCACAATGTGGCTAGCACGTGCGCTGCCTGAAGATGGTTATATACTCACGATTGAAGGACGTGATACCCATGCAGCTTTGGGACAGGAAAATATTGACCGCGCTCAATTAAAACAAAAGGTTGAATTAAAAGTTGGTCGTGCTGCAGAAATTCTAAAAGCTCTGCCAGAAGATACTGAAGCTTTTGATTTTATTTTTATTGATGCCGACAAACAAAGCTATCCTGAATATTTGGAACTGAGTCTTAAACTTTCACGCTCAGGTACAATTATCTTTTTAGACAATGTAATTCGTGCAGGGGAAATTTTAAATCCTGACAATCACAAACCAAGCATTGAAGGGATTCGTGACATGTTCAAAGCCATGCAAAATCATTCGCGAATTTTATCGTGCACAGCATTACAAACTGTAGGCAGCAAAGGACATGATGGCTTTGCTTTAGCGATTGTAAAGTAAAGTCCACACAAGGTTAAAAAACAACCTAAAGCAATTTTACATTATATATTATAATGTTACATATACTGTCCATACAGTTATCCACAAATTATGCGGATAACCATGGACAGTCAGCAAGCATTTACATCAGTTCAACTAAACAATCTTTTGAAATGATCTTTTTTGAATCATTTACGATTTTTACTTTGCCACCAACAAAGGAACAGTTGAGTTACGGAAAATATTGGTGGTAATGCTTCCCAAGAAAAATTGATGAATTTTACTGTGGCTAAATGCCCCTAGTACAATCAACTGGATACCATGTTCACGTTGATAATCTAAAATATTTTCAGCTACATCACCATAACGATATTCAACCACCACATCTAAACCCGCTGCTGTTAAAAAATCTGCAGGTTCATTTAAAACTTCAGGATGATCGCCCACATAAAGCAAATGACATTGCAGTAATTTAAGCAAATCACTTTGTGCAATTCGCTTCATCATTTTGATGCAAGTTGGGGAATATTCATAAGCAAAAATAAAGCGGGTTGGTGCTTTAAAATGCTCTCCCACAGTCATCACGGTACAATTTGCACCACGAATAAAGTTTTCGACATTACTCCCTAAAGCCTTATTGCGTTCAGCAGATTTTTCGCCCACGCGTCCAATCACCACAATATCGTCTTCATTCAACACACTGAAGCTTTGTTCTAGAAAATCGCCTTTTTCTTGAATTTGAGTAGGTACAATTTCATATTTTTCCTGAATCATATTGGAAATGTGCTGCAATAAATTGTTGCTATAGTCGAGTGCTAATTCACTTTGTTTTTGTTCCAACTCAGCTAATTCTTTGAGTAACATCGCATTACTTTCAAAACCAATCACGCCACTAATTTCCCCCAAATGATAACTGGCGGGGTAATAATCCAAAACTTGTAATAACACCAATTCACGTTGAGTTTGTGTTGCAATCCACGCAGCAGCTTCAGCAAGCGCATTAATACAAGGCGAAGAATCAATACAAGCAATTACACGTTTCATTATTGCCTCTCTTACTGCCTTTTGCAGGCTATTTTTTAGTTGTTATTTTTAACTTAACACAACTCGTGTTGCAGGGACATGAAAAAATGTAATGAAGTTTAAAGATTTAGCCTTGCTGCATCGTATTTACTCACGATAACGAATCAATTTGGCAGGGTTTCCTACCACAATTTCCCGCTCCTGAACATCTTTGGTGACCATGCTATTCATACCAACGACTGCATGTGCCGCAATCTTCACCCCATCTTTAACACCAACATGCGCACCTAACCAAACATCCTTACCAACTTCAATGCCCTGTGAACGCACCGCTTGCTGATAAATGGGCTGATCCAAAGCCATGCCATGATCAAATGCATATAAATGACAATATGCTGCGATACGCACCTGATCATGAAGCTTAATTCCAACTCTGCCACCATCTAAAATACAGTGGTGATTAATCGCGACTTCATTGCCAATTTCTAAAGGGCCATGCAAAGTACAATCGGCTGCAATAAAGGTATTATCGCCAATACTGATTTTACGTCCTGGTTCTGCAAAAATATGTGCCAATGGTGAAATAAAACAGTTTTTGCCAATCTCTACCGTTTCCATTGCCATTAAATAAGCTTGATATTCCTGCTGCCAAGCTTCTGCCCAAGCACGATGTTTAGGTTTTAATGACCAATATAACCACGGCATGTAGTTTAAACGGTGTTTATGCTGCTCACGGTACTTCGATAATGGATCAGGTGAATTTGCTTCAGTCATCTTGATCATCCTCAAGGATTTTGAGTTGTTCACGCCCACGGCTAATATCTTGTAATTTTAGTTTTAAAGGGTCTATTTGATCGACTTGCATGAATGCCTTTACCAACACGCCTTCGGCGGTGTAGTCTTCGCTGTACTCAATCTGCTGACTATTTAGCTCGTATTGTAAAATTGCCCACTCATTAAAATGACAGGAAAATTGCACGGTCTTTTTTTCAATCAGTTCTATTTTTTCTGCTAGAGCCAAACATTGCCCTGCACATCCCCCATAGGCACGTACCAAGCCGCCTGTGCCCAATTTAATGCCGCCGTACCAACGATTCACCAACACCAAAACATTAGTCAACTCATTGCCTTCAATCGTGGCTAAAATAGGACGTCCTGCCGTACCTGAAGGTTCGCCATCATCATTAAAACGTAATTGATGCCCGATTTTCCATGCCCAACATTGATGTGTGGTAGATGAATCACGCTGCTGTTCCAAAAAAGTTTTTACCGCTTGCTCATTATCTACAGGCACAGCAATTGCCTGAAATCGACTTTTTTTAATTTCTTCTTCAAAAGTGATGGGCGCAGCAATGGTAAATGGCATAACACTCCAGATCAATCAACCAGTTAAATAAAAACTTGATAATTATAACGTGTTTAGCGCTCTAACGTATTTAGAGTTATAGCTTATTTGGACTGATAACCACCATGAAAAAACCTTCTATCCTCAAAGGTATAGAAGGTTAAATAATGTTTACACGACTTTCTGTTCTACAACTTATGCAGTAAGCATACGAAAACCAATAACGATTAGAACATTCAAGCTTTAAACAAAAAAGTCTTCACCCAAATAAACTTCACGCACAATTTCATTTTCCAGAATTTCTTGCGGTGTACCCTCTGCAATGACTGAACCTTCGCTAACAATATAAGCACGTTCACAAATGGCTAAAGTATCACGGACGTTATGGTCGGTAATTAATACGCCAATGTCACGATCTTTTAAGGTACGAATGATATCTTTAATATCACCGACAGAAATAGGATCGACCCCTGCAAAAGGCTCATCTAACAACATAAATTTAGGGTCTGCTGCCAAAGCACGGGCAATTTCTGCACGACGGCGTTCGCCACCCGACACACTCATCCCTAATGAATCTTTAATATGCGTGATTTTAAAATCTGCCAGCAATTCTAATAAACGCTGCTGACGTTGCTGTTTATTTAAATCTTTGCGGGTTTCTAAAATAGCCATAATATTTTCAGCGATGGTCAGCTTTCTGAAAATAGAGGCTTCTTGCGGTAAATAACCAATCCCCTTACGCGCACGTTCATGCATGGCAAGGTCAGATAAATCCAGTTGATCTAAATGGATTTCGCCTTTATCCATACGCACCAAACCCACAACCATGTAGAAACTGGTGGTTTTACCCGCACCGTTCGGCCCAAGTAACCCGACAATTTCACCACTTTTCATTTCAAATGAAACGTCTTTAACCACCCAGCGCTTATTATAGTTTTTGGCTAAATGCTTAATACACAAAGTCTGCTGACCGTGCTGGACGCTGTCCTGTGCTGCGCTCGTTTGATCCATTAATCACGCGCTCCCGGGAATGATTTTGAACTTGATGGTGGAATCACAATTTTTACACGACCCGCTTCAGAACCAGTTTTGTTCGGTGTACCAATCGCTTCAACATCGCCTTTGTTCATACTATAACGCAAGGTATTACCACGAATACTGGCTCCATCTTGCTCTAAAAGTGCGCCACCCGTTAAGGTGATAATGCCTGTTTCAGCATTGTAAACAATCTTTTGCGCCTGACCTTTGGCAAGCCCTTTGGCTGGATCAGTCTTTTGCTGGAATTGCGCAGGTCTGCCCGTTGCCGTAATGACACTAATTTCTTTTTTGCTGTTCAGATTAGCAACAATCGAATCTGCCTGCAGTTTCATGGTGCCCTGTTCAATCACCACATTGCCTGTATAAGTGGTGACGCCAGTACGTTCACTAAAGGTCGCACGGTCTGCCAATAAAGTAATAGGCTGACTGCGGTCTGACGGAATTGCCCATGCACCTGCCGATGAAAGCACCGCCAAGCCCACAAGTGCTGCTTGTTTTATCAACGCTTTAGGAGCTGTAAGCTTAGATTTATGGTTCATACTTTCCTCGAATATTAAAAAATTCGTATTGCCCGTCATTTAAATTGGCTTTTAAGCCCTGACTGATAAAATCAGCCTGTGGAGATTGTACAGTCACTTGTTTTTCGGTACTGATTTCACGTGTTTTAGGAAACACATTCAACTCGACTGTTTCAAGCGTCAGTTTGCCTTGAGCGAGTAACTTGGTTGCTAGCACTTGATCTGACAACACAACCTTTTCATTGTCATTAAAACCTTGTGCCTGTTTAGCAAAAAAAGTGGCATCCACCGCGCCCGCTTTATACATAGAGGCATTCAAATTTTCCAGCTTAGAGGTTTTTTGCTGCATGTCTTGCTCTAAACGGTCAATTTGCGCACGCACATATAAATTGCCCTGCTCATCTGTTTGGGTCAGATGAATTTGCTCTGCACTATAAGTCATAGAGCGAGCAGCGTCAGTTTCCAGTTTTTTGCCTTTACCGCTGTAATAGTAATAACCACCACTTACAGCTGCAATTGCAATCGCAGTAACGTATAAAACTTTAGTATCCATAAGTGGGGCTGTAACTCAAACCTTTGAATGTATGACTTAATTAATGAGGGATGCTGAGATATTTTTCAAGTAAGCTTTGGTACACACCTTTGGCGGTTAAAATCATATCGCAGATTTCACGTACCGCACCGCGCCCACCCATGGCCTGTGTGACTAAATCGGCACGACGACGCACTTCAATATGTCCATTTGGCACTGTGACTTTCATCCCCGCAATCGAAAACGCTGAAAGATCAGGCCAGTCATCGCCCATATAGAGACAATCTGCAGGTGATAAACCTAACTTGGCACAGGCTTCCTGCAATGCAGTGCCTTTATCTTCACGTCCTTGGTAGACCAAATCTACACCTAAATCGGACATGCGTTTTTCGACAATATTACTTTTACGACCCGTGATGATAATGACTTTAACACCTGCTTGTTGCACCAGTTTCATACCTAAACCATCACGAATATCGAATGATTTAATTTCATCACCGCTGTTGGTTAAGGTGACAAAACCATCACTTAGAATTCCATCGACATCTAAAACCAAAGCTTCAATATGACGCGCTTGCTCTAATAAAATATAAGATGCCATTGTTTAGTTTACCCCTGCTTGAATCAAGTCATGCATACTGATCACACCAATGACTTTATTGGCATCATCCACCACCACAAACTGATTGATTTTACGGTCACGTAATTGCTCTAAAGCTTCAACTGCACGTGCTTCTTGTGAAATCGTTGCAGGATGTTGAGTCATCACTTGCCCAACTTGTAAATTCACATCAAAGCCCTGTTGTTTATCAATTAAACGTCGTAAATCACCATCGGTGAAAATGCCTAACAAGACGTCATTTTCATCGACAATTGTGGTTAAACCTAGACGTTTGTTTGAAATTTCGTATAACACTTTGTTCATTGGTGTATCTGGTGCAACTTTAGGTAATTCTGTACCGGTATGCATCAAATGTTTCACATGCAATAACAGGCGCTTACCCAAAGCGCCTGCAGGATGTGAACGAGCAAAATCATCGGCAGTAAAACCACGTGCATCAAGTAACGCTACAGCCAATGCATCACCTAATGCCAAGGTTGCAGTCGTACTTGAGGTTGGTGCTAAACCAAGTGGACAAGCTTCCTGAATATTGCCTAATGTTAAAGCGACATCAGCATTTTGTGGCATCGGCCCGCGATCATCACCGCTAATTGTGATTAGAGGAACTTCCAGATGTTTGATGAGTGGCATCAACATCATAATTTCATCACTTTTGCCGGAGTTGGAAATGGCAATTAAAACATCACCCCGTACCAACATTCCCAAATCACCATGCCCTGCTTCACCCGGGTGCATAAAGAAAGACGGCGTGCCTGTAGAGGCAAACGTCGCAGCCATTTTACGACCAATATGACCTGATTTTCCCATACCTGTGACCACAACACGCCCTTTGCAATGCAACATGATTTCGCAGGCACGGCTAAAACGCTGATCAATTTGCGTCGCCAAGACTTGTAATGCTTGTTCTTCTATTCTTAAAGTGTCTAAGGCTACAGATTGGAAATCAATGGTATTTGACATGTTTGGCATTCAACGTTCAACTTAAATTGAGTATTTTCTACACCTCAATAAAAGTGATTTATTGAAGCACATTTAATTTTCGCAATTTTAGCATATCTATGCAATTCTACACTTTGATTCTGCGTGTGTTTTTTGTTTTAACGCATTTTTGTATGCTGTTTTAATTAACTCGCTTTTTGACTCGAGTTTCAAATGAAAAACAATCATATTTGAGCTTAGGCTATTTATTTTATTGATTCAAAGTTGCAGATAAAGCTAAAGATAGAACTAGCTCAGAAGCATATTTCAACGAAAATGCTCTAAAAATTATGGATCAAACCCATCTATAAAGCTGACTGCAAGCAAGCTGTAACAAACAGCCATAAAAAAACGCTTATCTTTCGATAAGCGTTTTTTAAAATTTTGGAGCGGGAAACGAGACTCGAACTCGCGACCCCAACCTTGGCAAGGTTGTGCTCTACCAACTGAGCTATTCCCGCAATATTGAAGTGAATTATAGAGAATTTCATACAACTGTCAACTCTCTATGCTCCCAAGTGCTCAATTAATCAGCACGACGCCATACTGTACCTTGACGGGTATCTTCCAAGACCACACCTTGATCGAGCAAAGACTGACGAATTTCATCAGCACGGGCGAAATCTTTGGCTTTTTTGGCATCCTGACGTTGCTGAATGAAGTCTGCAATGGCTTGTTCAGATAAACCTAAAGCGTCCTGACCAATATCAGACTTCAGGAATTCGTCAACATCATGCTGCACCAAACCTAAAATATTGGTCAAATGACGCAAAGTCGAATAGTACACCGCCGCCTGATCTGCCTGCTGCTCTTTTACTGAACGGTTCAGCTCTTTATTGACTTCAAACAGAACTGCAATTGCTTCGGCTGTATTAAAGTCGTCTCGCATTGCGGCATTAAAACGTTCCACCAAAGCCTCATCTAACTGCTCAACTGTTTGCGTACCGTACGCTTGTTGATAAGCTTTAAATGAGTGATAGAAACGTGATAATGCGGTTTTGGCTTCTTTGAGTGCTACATCGGAGAAGTTTACAGGGCTACGATAATGCGATGACACAATAAAGTAGCGGATCACTTCAGGATGGAATTTTTCCATCACATCACGAATGGTGAAGAAGTTACCCAATGACTTCGACATTTTTTCGCCATCGACATTAATAAAGCCAACGTGCATCCAGTAATTTACATACTGCTCACCTGTTGATGCTTCAGACTGGGCAATTTCATTTTCATGGTGTGGGAACATTAAGTCTGAACCACCACCATGAATATCAAAATGATTACCTAAGCAGCAAGTCGACATCGCAGAACATTCAATGTGCCAACCCGGACGTCCATTGCCCCACGGCGAAGCCCAAGATGGTTCATTTTCTTTGGCATGTTTCCACAAAACAAAGTCAAATGGATGCTTTTTGTCGACTTCAACATCAACACGCTCAGACGCGCCCGCCTGCATGTCTTCTAGCTTGCGACCTGAAAGACGGCCATATTTGTCAAATTTTTCAACCTGAAAATAAACATCGCCATTACTTGCAGGATAAGCTGTGCCTTTATTGACCAAATTACCAATCATATTTTGCATTTGATCAATATATTCAGTGGCACGTGGTGCAGCATCAGGTTCAACACAGCCTAAGTTTGCCGCATCTTCATTCATGGCTTGAATAAAACGATCTGTTAAAGCTTGAATGCTCTCGCCATTTTCATTAGCACGTTTAATAATTTTGTCGTCAATGTCGGTAATGTTGCGGACATATTTCACATTCCAACCTTGACTGCGCAAAAAGCGAATGATGTAGTCAAATGCAACCATAACCCGCGCATGCCCGATATGACAGTAATCATAAACCGTCATGCCACAGACATACATGTCGATATGTCCTTCTTTACGCGGAACAAATTCAACTTTTTTTCGTTGCTCTGAGTTATATAGAACAAATGGTTGCATAGGTTTTCAAAATAGGTCTATTAAAAGATGCTCCATCTTAACCTAAGCATTATTTTTCATAAAGTTTTTCGATGTTTTTATTCTGTATGTGTCTGTGTGAAGAGAATATCGCGGATGATCCAAGCCTTCTCCCGAAGGAGAAGGAACTTTTTAATACCTGTACTTAGGCGTTTGCTGATCTTATACGGTTTGGCAAAGCTTATGCAGCATCACGTTTTTGTACCAAAATCGCGCCAACTGAATAGCCTGCGCCAAATGAACACAAGACACCATATTCACCGTTTTCGACTTCGTGTGCAGTACGGTGTAAAGCGATAATTACCCCTGCCGAAGAAGTATTGGCAAACTCATCTAAAATAATAGGTACTAAACCTGGTTGTGCTGCTTCTTTACCAACCACCAATTTCAAAATGAGTTCGTTCATGCTGGCATTGGCTTGGTGCAACCAGAAACGCTTCACCTCGGTTGGCGCAATCTGATTCTTTTCTAATTGCGCAGTAATCATTTTGGCAACTAAGGGGCAAACTTCTTTAAAGACTTTACGACCATCTTGATGGAAGCGTTTATCGTCAATATCTGCATTTTCACTTAAGTTTAAAAAACCGAAATTATTACGGATATTATTCGAGAACTGAGTAAACAGGTTCATGTCCAAAATTTCGAAACCTGCTTTGGTTTCAGTGTCTTCCAAAATTGAAGCGGTTGCTACATCACCAAAAATAAAGTGGCAGTCACGTGAACGGAAATCGTTATGACCTGAGGTAATTTCGACATTCACCAACAGTACGCGGCGCGCACCTGCTTTAATCGCATCATGCGCTTGCTTAATGCCGAAAGTCGCAGCAGAACATGCCACGTTCATGTCATAGGCATAACCTTGAATACCAAGCGCAGTTTGAATTTCAATCGCCACCGCAGGATAAGCACGCTGCAAGTTTGAGCAAGACAAAATCACCACATCAATATCTTCTGCGGTCACGCCTGCATTTTGCATGGCTTGTTTTGCAGCAATTACACCCCATTCTGCTTGTAGCGAAATTTCATCATCCCCGCGTTCACGCAAATTTGGACGTAAACGGTTAATGTCCAGAATACCTGTTTTTTCTGACACGTAACGGCGTTTTACCCCAGAGGCTTTTTCGATAAAGTCAGCACTTGAGCCACGACGTTCTTCAAGCTCACCTGCTGCAATTTTGTCAGCATTGAGCTGATTATACTGTTCCACATAAGCATTTAAACTTTCGACCAACTCTTCATTGGTAATAACATCTTCTGGGTGATAAAGACCAGTACCTATAATGCGAATGCCCATGTAAAACTCCTTCTAGAAATTACTAATATCTTAACTGATTCCGAGCTTTTCCCATACTTTTTGCAGCCGAGTTGCAGAAATTGGCATTTTGGTTTTCATGGGTTGAGAGAACAGCGATATGCGTAATTCTTCCACCATAAAGTACAATTCCTTGAGTCGGGCATCTTGTTTGTGTTTAAACAATTTGTCCATCCAAGGGTCAATTTGGGCGATGGCAGCATCGTCTCTTTGCAAGTTGTTGGGTAAGCGGTCTAAACGTAATAACAACGCTTTCAAATAGCGCGGATATTCGCTCCACACCTCTACAGGCTTGCTATACACAAAGTCTGCCAGATGCATTAAGTCCAGCTGATCTTCTATATCATCCATATTTTTAGCAAAAACTGCTTCATCAAGCATAAGAAGCTGACGGCGGATGTCTTGCCATGCAATATAAATTTCATTAAAGATACGCAGCGTGGTTTGACCATGACTGAGAAAAGTCTTTTTTACCTCAAGCTGCAAGTTTTGAAACTCTTCCAAGTTGACTGGCACGTCACAAATAATGCTTTGCAAGGTCGCATAGATCAACATTTGCTCAAGTTGTGCTTTATCACCCAAAGGTGAGTACGCCAAGGCCAATGGTTTGGCAATTTGCTTTTTCAATTGCCGTGATAAATCGCCTAATTGCACATGCAGCAAACGAATCACCCCTTCACGATGCTGATGAATCGCCTCGCGCTGATCATTAAAGGTTTGAATCACCACACCCGATTCATCTTTTTGTGAAAGTTCTGCAAAAGCTTTACTTGGTACCAACGCCTGATATTGCTTAACCACTACGCCCGTGACTTTTTGCGAGGCTTCAAATACAAATCGTTCAGGGAAGGTTTGGAATTCGCCGTGTAACTGTTTTACTGGACTGTGAGTTTCGGTACGGCAACGCGCTTTTAATTCAGATAAATCACGCCCTTGCTCAATCACCCGCCCTTTTTCATCTAACACTTTAATGAACGGCAATAAATACGCATCTACTCGCTCAAAGCTAAAGTCTTTTTCGGTGATGTGCTCTGCGCGTAACTGGAATGCCAAAAAGCTAAAAATGTGCTCGCGTAAATTTACCGCATCAACACGTTGTAGCAACTTTCGAGCTGTGTCTGGAATAGGCACCAAATGACGACGCTTATCTTTAGGCAAAGTCTTGAGCAAGGCTTCAATTAAATTTTCACGCCAACCCAGAACACCCCACGACCAGATATTTTCATCGACCTGTGCCAACGCTTGCACTGGAATTTTAACGGTTGCGCCATCTTCATCATGGCTGGGGTCAAAACGGTAACTGACCGCCAAGCGCAGCTCACCATTACGCAAATAGTCAGGAAATTGCTGCGTGGTCGGACGATCATTCAGCCAAAGTGCATCATCTTCCACAAATAAATAACGTGGATTTTGCGGCTCTACTGTGGCACGCCAATCTTCAAAGGAACGACGGCTTGCAACTTCTGCAGGTACTTTGGCGGCATAAAATTGATAAATAGTTTCTTCATCAACCACTAAATCACGACGACGTAATTTATCTTCAACCCGTTCCACTTCTTCCAGTTTAAGCAGGTTGTGTTTTAAAAATGGTGGGGTAATGCCCAAGTTGCCTGTGGTTAAAGCATCACGTAAGAATATTTCATGGGCGGCTTCCTGATCGACCTTTTCGTAATTGACAGGACGTTTCGGCTCGATAATTAGACCAAACAGCGAAATCTGATCATAGGCATTCACCACGCCTGCTTTTTTAGACCAATGTGGTTCAAAATAGTGATGCTTCAGCAAATCACGTGCAGCCAATAAAATCCATTCAGGTTCAATTTTTGCCAAGGTGCGTAGATACACTTGCGAAGTTTCTACCATCTCAAATGCCATGACCCACGGTGTATTGGTTTTATGCAAAGTCGATGCAGGGAAAATTCGTGCTTTTTGTTGGCGTACTGCCATAAACACATTGCGCTCATCGGTTTTATTGGCAATAAAAGAAAGCAACCCTGTTAATAACGCCCGATGCAGATTTTCATAACTGGCTTTTTTCTCATTAAACGACAGTTTTAAGCCACGCGCCAAATCCACCAATTGTTCATGAGTTTTCTTCCATTCACGTAAACGCAACCAACTTAAAAAATGCTGACGGGCAAAAGTACGACGTTTGTTTTCACTCATGCCATCACGGTTTTCGTGCAAAGTTTCCCACAGTTTTAAATAGAATAAAAAGTCAGAATCTGCTTCACGGAACAGTGCATGTTTTTGATCGGCTTGCATTTGTTTGTCTGCAGGACGTTCACGCGGGTCTTGTACCGCCAATGCCGCTACAATAATCAGGACTTCATTTAACACCCCAAAATGTGCACCGCCTAAAATCATACGTGCCAATCGTGGATCAATCGGCATTTTTGCCATTTGCTGACCAATTTTGGTTAAGCTGCTGCCTTGAAGCTCGCCTTTATTAGCGGTGGATTTAGTGGAATTATTCGGATGATTGTCTCCCTTTTGCGTCGCAGAGCTGCTCATTCCGTCTAAAAGAGGGGCTTTACCCTTCTCAATCATCGCACCCAGTTCAATCAACAGCTTACGACCATCATTGACTAAACGATGATCTGGCGGCTCAATAAAATCAAAATCTTCGAGCGTACCCAAGCCCAAACTTTGCATTTGTAAAATGACCGATGCCAAGTTGGTGCGTTTAATTTCAGGTTCAGTAAACTCTAGGCGACTTAAAAAATCTTCTTCTGAATACAGGCGAATACAAACGCCTGGCGCAATACGACCACAACGTCCTTTACGCTGATTCGCTGCTGCCTGAGATACTGCTTCAATCGGTAAACGCTGCACCCGTGAGCGATAGTTATAACGTGAAATACGTGCAAAACCGCTATCAATCACATAGCGGATATTGGGTACAGTGAGTGCGGTTTCAGCGACGTTGGTGGCAATAATAATGCGACGACCACCACCTGAAGGATTAAAGATTTTTTGTTGTTCCGCCAAAGCCAAACGCGCATACAACGGTAAAATTTCAGTATGACGCGGTCCATGCTTATGCAAGGTTTCTTGCAGCTCCCGAATTTCCTGTTCAGTACTGGCAAAAATTAGAATATCGGCATGTTCAGGATGACCTTTTTCCTGTGCATCGGCAAAGCATTCTTCTACCGCTTGCACCACTGCGCGTGGCAAGTTTTCTTCAAAGTCATCAAACTCATCATCATCACTACCACCAATGCTTAATTCAGAAATTGGACGATAACGTACTTCGACAGGATAGCTTCGACCTTCGACCTCAAAAATAGGTGCGCCGTTAAAATAGTTACTAAAACGCTGCACATCTAAAGTTGCAGAAGTGATGATGACTTTTAAATCAGGGCGACGTGGCAAAAGTTGCTTTAAATAGCCCATAATGAAGTCAATATTTAAAGAACGCTCATGCGCTTCATCTATAATAATGGTGTCGTATTTATTTAAATAACGATCATTGGCAAGCTCTGCTAACAAAATACCATCGGTCATTAAACGGACAATTGAATCTTGCGAACCCTGTTCATTAAAACGAACTTTAAAGCTGATGGACTCACCTAACTTTTCGCCAACTTCTTCGGCAATACGCTGCGATACACTACGCGCAGCAAGACGTCGTGGCTGAGTATGACCAATTAACCCCGTTAAACCACGACCTGCCAACATTGCAATTTGTGGTAACTGTGTAGTTTTCCCTGAACCTGTTTCACCCGCCACAATAATGACCTGATGTTGCTGAATTGCAGTAATCAACTGTTCGGCAGATTGAGTCACAGGTAAATCTTGATTCAACTTAATGTTGGGAATGCGCTGTGCACGCTCCAACACTTTTAAATTAGATTTTTCAAATAATTCCTGATATTGCTTTGGATTGGCATCTTTGCCTTTTCGTAGTCGATTTAAACGATGACGATCACGCGCCAAAACGAGGTGGTCTACATTTAAATGACTCTGCACAGAATACGCTTCCTAACCAAAACACAAACGCGTATTTTACGCTGTAATGCCTTTAAGCGAAAGAACAGTGATTTAGAATGCGTATTTAAAAAGTTTTAAATCCCCCCTTGAATTTCAAAATAGCATCCCCATATAGATGTATGTTCACCAATTGCTTGAAATGGGTTGTATTTGAACCTGAAAAATAGGTTGTCATGCAATCATCATCATTTTGAGGCCTAATAAAGACTCAATAATACTGTGATGAAAGTGTACGCTTTTTACATACTCATTTGTTTTTCCGATGCTAGTAATGTAAAAATACCATTTCAGCAATAAAACAAAATTAGATACTCTATTGCCAACGAAATACAAACCTTAATCATGGAGACAATGATGAGCTTAATTAATACTGAAGTTAAACCATTTAAAGCAAATGCATACCACAACGGTCAATTCATTGAAGTAACTGAAGCTGATCTTAAAGGCAAATGGTCTGTAGTATTCTTCTACCCTGCTGACTTCACTTTCGTTTGCCCAACTGAGCTTGGTGACCTTGCAGACAACTACGCAGAATTCCAAAAATTAGGCGTTGAAATCTATGCAGTTTCTACTGACACTCACTTCACGCACAAAGCTTGGCACGATTCTTCAGAAGAAATCAAAAAAATCCAATACGTAATGGTTGGCGACCCAACTTGGACGCTTTCTAAAAACTTCGAAGTATTAATCGAATCTGCTGGTCTTGCTGACCGTGGTACTTTCGTAATTGATCCAGAAGGTAAAATCCAAATCATCGAAATCAATGCTGGCGGTATTGGCCGTGATGCTCAAGAACTTCTTCGTAAAGTTAAAGCAGCTCAATACGTTCACGCTCACCCAGGTGAAGTATGCCCAGCTAAATGGAAAGAAGGTGATGCAACTTTAGCCCCATCTATCGACCTAGTAGGTAAAATCTAAGTTTTAGATTAAACCACTCAAAAAAACCACGCATATTTTGCGTGGTTTTTTTTAATCAGAACATCACCCTTTTCTACCTTATTTATTCATATTTCATCTCTAGAATAGAAAATGTAAAAACATTACAACACTACAATCGAATCTGTACCGGTAACAGTTGTGAGATTTATTTTTGAGGGCTGTTCTATGAAAAAATTATTTTTACTTTCAACATTAATAGCATTTTCAGTGCCAGCTTTAGCTGATTTCAACTGTAATGGCAGCATTAAAAATCGAACTATTGATGATAATGTCAAAGTGCATAAACAATGTGTTCTTGATCATGTGACTATTAAGGGCAACCTAATGTTGCATTCCAACTCACATACGGCAATTAAAAATAGTACGATTGATGGCAATTTAGAATCTAAAGGAAACTTTAGTCAGGTTAATGCACATGCCAACCGCATTGATGGCAATATCCAACTCGAAGATGGGCGTAACATCCAACTCACGTCAAACCGTGTAAATGGCAATATTCAACTTAAAGATAATTCAGGCTCAATCGTTGTAAAAAATAACCGCGTGAATGGCAATTTAGAATGTGAAGATAACCGCGTAAAACCGACTGGCGGCACAAACCGTGTTTCTGGTGACAAAGAAGATCAATGTCGTCATCTATAAAATCTAGTCTTTCAATCATTTTATTTAAATGAATGACTATTCATGTGCAAAGCATAAACACCACATCCTAAATGTGGTGTTTTATTTCGCTTCATAATAGTTTTGTCGTTTTTGGCACGTTTAGGTTGCGCAAAAAACTTATATTCAAAAGTTACAATTCTGTAATACTTTTTAGCAAGCACTTCACTTATGTTCAAAATAAGCAGATTTATTCTGTGAAAAATAATATAAAAAATAAAGGAGTTGCTTATGGGTAAAACACTTGCCGTGACATCCTGGACATACAGTGCATCTTCACGTTATTTAAAAATATTTTACGAAAATGGCTCTGGGGATTTATTCCATCCTGTACCACAATTTATTTATGACAACTTATTAAGACGCAGTGATAAAGCAGCTTTTGTGAGTAAATATTTAGCATACGATTTAAGCTTTAACCGTATTTCCATTCAATAATTGATTTTATTAAACTTTGAGCATCCACATAACGATCCAATCTAAAAATAGATTGGATCGTTTTAAATAGGTAAATAACTTCAAATATTAATACACTTCTTGAATCAATTTAAAGCGTTCCTGTTCACGGTCATCATCCAAAGTAATACTCTCCGTGAACATATCAAGCGGTCTGGCCCAAATAGAATAATCGCCATATAAGCATTGATAAACCACCAATTTCTCTTGGGTTTCACTGTGTGTAGCCACATGCAGCACTTGATACAATTGCCCTTTATAATGTTGATAAATCCCTTTTTTAAGCATTTTACAATCCCAATCTTACAGAATGGCATTACTGTACAATAAAAACTGTAACCATTCTCAAGATTTCACCTTATCAGAAAAAATGAATCGCATCGGCATATTTTTCTCTAATTTATCGTTCTAATCTACACAACAAAAAAATATCTAAACCCATTACATTATTTGAACAATTTTAAGCTTCAAATTGATTGTTTTTTGGTTATATTCGCATTATCCCATCTTAAGTGGATGTAAAAAAAGGAAACATGATAATGAATAAACTTCTTATTGCTTTAGGTCTTGCTGCCACTGTAGCACTTGTAGGTTGTGCAAAAGAAAAAGCACCAGAAACAGGGGCAACTACGGGTGAACACTTAGAAAACGCTGCGGCTCAAGCTGCACATGATGCCAAAGATGCAACACATGAAGCTGCTACTGCTACAGCAACTGCGGTAGATAACGCAGCGCAAGCAACTGAAAATGCTGCACACAATGTTGCAACAGCAACAGAAAACGCAGCTGATGCGACTGTACAAGCTGCTAAAGATGCAACTGCTGCGACTGCAGGTGCGGTTGAACAAGGTGCTGCAAATGTGAAAGAAAAAGCACAACAATAATTTGATTGTATAAAACAAAAACTCCTGAGCAAGTTCTCAGGAGTTTTTTATTCAGCACGATTTAATTAGGGTCTGTTGACAATTCGTCTATGTTTGCGACATGAGAGATATATCTCGCAAGGTTTTTTAGCTGATATAAGGCATGGGACAGGAAATTTACTCATTCTAAATGACTGGCACATAACGTAATAGCAGCAAAAAATATGCTTGTACCCTTGCGCAGCAAACAAAGCAGTGCTTTGTTTTTGCTCATGTGGCTAAAACTTTCACAGATTGCGTTATAAAACTTGAAAATAAACCCGTTATTCCCTGCGTTTCATGCCTAATCTGCTCAGTTTTAGCCTACAGCGCAAGCCATTTATGAAATATCAACAGACCCTAGTAAACCTAAATCCTGCCGCAACTATAACGCCGCTTTTAAATTACAACCATAGCCCATGGTCTGTTGTACTTGGCGGTAACTGGTGTAACGATTCAAAATAAAATCATAATAAGATTCTGCATTGGCAAAATTTTCAGCCAAATTTTCCTGCTCTGCACGCGGTAATTTTACATCTTTAAGAAAATCTAGATTGTTATGTCCTAAGCGATATAACTCAGCAAAATAACCATTCATCATATCGCAATAAGCAATTTTAGTCGGCTTTAAAGCAGTACTGGCGACCAAATGCTGATTCAAAGTTTGTAAGTTATTTACATCTAAAGGGAATTGATGCGCAAATGCGATATTTTCGACTTGTTTAAATTGTTTGAAGTCTTGCGCCAATTTGACATTTAAAGCATCTATACGCTGTTGTAATGCAGTCGCATCCTGAACCTGATATTGCTTTGGATCAATTTTTACTTGAGTTTGCTGTGGATTGCTACACGCACTTAATCCACACACCACAAGCAAACCACCATAAACGAAAGGCTTCATTAATTTACTCATCAATTCATACATCAGGCTTATTATGCCTGAAAGCATCTGCAAATTTAATGATATCGCTCATCTTAATATTTCATAAAGAAATGACGGATATGATTTGCCAATCTACCTAGAGTTGGGCAAAGTAGATAAAAACATGGAGTAAATAATATGACCTTATTAGAACAACTGAATATAAAGCATCCTATTTTTCTTGCTCCAATGGCTGGCGTTTCTACTCCCGAACTTGCAGCCGAGGTTTCTAATCAAGGTGGTTTTGGCTCACTCGGTTTAGGTGCAAACACGATAGATGCTGCACGTGAGCAAATTTTACGCACTCAAGAACTGACTGATTTTCCATTTCAGGTCAATTTCTTTTGCCATGAATCAAGTCCACTAGATGAAGTCGCTGCACAAGCGTGGATTGCACATTTTCAGCCAATCTTTGAACGCTATGGCGCAACTGCACCGAGTCAACTAAATTGTATTTATCCAAGTTTTAAAGACCATGATGGATATTTAGATCTTGTACTAGAAACTAAACCACAAGCCGTCAGTTTTCACTTCGGGATTCCGCATGCGCATCAAATTCAGGCTTTAAAAGATGCAGGAATCATTACTATGGTTTCAGCAACCAACTTAGCCGAAGCTCAAGCCATTGAAGCAGCGGGAATTGATGTCATTATCGCCCAAGGCATTGAGGCAGGTGGACATCGGGGTATCTTTAACCAAACCTTTGATAGTGCAATTAAAACCAGCGATTTAGTACAACTAATTCGTGAACATTGTACCCTGCCAGTGGTTGCAGCAGGTGGCATTATGAATGGTCAGCAAGCACAGTTAATGCTGAAATTGGGCGCTTCTGCGGTACAGCTGGGTACAGCTTTTGTGCAATGTAAAAGTTCCAATGCCAATCCAGCTTATCGACAAGCTTTATTTCAACAAAACATTACTCAAATGACCGACAGCATTTCTGGACGCCCTGCCCGTGGTTTAATTAATCATTGGCATACACAAGTAGATACGCCAGATCGTTTAACAGTACCTACCTATCCGTATAGCTATGATCTTGCAAAACAGTTGCATGCAGCAGCCGTTATACAAGGCGAGCAAGGTTATGCTCCGTTTTGGGCTGGTAGTAATGTGAGTCAGATACGTGAATTAGAAGCCGCAGATTTAATTAATCAGTTGGTTTTGGAAATGATTCACGCACGCTAAGTTTACGTACAGAAAACTCAACTGTGTATCACAGTTGAGTTTTTATTTAGTTCCAAAAAAGCTAAAGCATATATTTGCATGCGATTACTTTGTGTCTAACAAGTTCACGGTTTCAACCTGCACATCACTCATGATTTCACCATGCGCAAGTAGCTGATTAAAGTAATCTTCAACCACTTTATATTGTTCTGCAGTACTTTCTACTTGATACATACTTTGACGGAATTCATTACTTGAACGTAAACCTTTGGTGTACCAAGCAATATGTTTACGTGAAATACGACAACCTGAATATTCACCATAAAATTCATACAGCTCAGCTAAATGTCCAAGTAATACTTTTTGAACTTCTGCAATGCTCGGTGCTGCTAACAGCTCACCTGTTGCTAAATAATGTGCGATTTCCCGAAAAATCCACGGACGTCCTTGCGCAGCACGTCCAATCATAATCGCATCTGCGCCTGTATAGTCCAAGACATATTTGGCTTTTTCAGGACTATCAATATCACCATTGGCAATCACAGGAATATTGAGCATGCTTTTCACTTCTTTAATCAGTGAATAGCGTGCACGGTTTAAATACATATCTTCACGGGTACGCCCATGCAATGCCAATGCAGCAATGCCTGCTTGTTCTGCGCGTTTGGCAACCCGTAAAATATTTTCCTGCCCATTCAAAAAACCTAAGCGAGTTTTCAGTGTCACAGGCACATTCACCGCGGCAACCACAGTATCTAAAATGCGTGCCACCAAATCTTCATCTTGCAATAAAGCCGAACCAGCCAACTTATTGCAGACTTTTTTGGCAGGACATCCCATATTGATATCAACAATTTGTGCACCATTGGCGACTTGATAACGTGCGGCTTCGGCCAAATCATGCGGGTCTGAACCTGCAATTTGTGCAGAAATTGGTGCAAGTTCCCCATCAAAGTTGGCACGATACAAACTCTTTTTACTCATGCGCAAAGTTTTGTCAGAGGTCATCATTTCACTGACCGCATGCCCTGCACCAAAGTACTTGCACAGTGAGCGAAAGGGTCTATCAGTGACACCTGCCATCGGGGCAACGATCAAATTATTTGACAGTTGATAGGGACCAATATACATATATATTCTTAACTTTAACGATTGGCATAGTATACTGCATCTGCCCTTTGGGCTCATCCATTTGGAACGAGTTTTCCCTATACTATGAAAGACACTGTATTCACTTCTTTGATGAAACCCTTCAGCGTGCTTGCTTTATCATTAAGCTTGGCTGCCTGTGGAGATAGCGCATGGTGGTCTAAGGACAATGAGCCAACCCTTGAAGCAGAACAAATCCGCAAACTCATTCCGAATAGGGTCAGTGAGCGTAGTGCTTGGGCAAAAGATATTTACGATATTTCAGAGCAATTGGGCATCCCACAAACCAAAGAAAATATGTGCACCATCATTGCCGTGGTGGATCAGGAATCGAACTTTGTAGCCGACCCTCAAGTCTATGGTCTGGGTGAAAAAGCAGTTAAAGAAGTGCAAGACCGTTTGGATGAGAAATTTAAAGATAAACTGGGCGAAGCCATTGGTGGTACGGTTGCAGGCTATTTTCAGGATGTACTGAAAAACCACCCAAGCCCTGAAGATAACTATTTAAGCCAAATGCGTCGTGTGAAAACCGAACGTGAACTGGATGAATTGTATCGTGAAATTTTTGACTATATGGCCAAACATTATCACGTGTCTGCGCTAACAGGTGCTGCCAAACTGTTTGGACAAAATATTGGCGAAAAACTTAATCCAATTACTACTTTAGGCTCGATGCAAGTACATATTAGCTATGCCAAAGAGCATAAACGCCAAAGCGGTAACATCGCAGAGTTACGCAGCGATCTATACACTCAATATGGCGGATTATATTACGGGATTCATCGTTTAATGATGTACCCTGCCGATTACGATCAACCGCTATACCGCTTTGCTGATTATAACTCTGGCATGTATTCGAGCCGCAATGCCGCATTCCAAAGCATGCTAAATGATTTAACTGAAGCAGAATTAGATTTAGATGGTGATTTGCTACTTTATACTAAAGATGGTAGCGTGCGTAATGCAAAGAGTGAATCCGAACGTGAATTAATTGCTGTTTTTTCAAAACATAATATTTTAGTCACCCCACGACAAATTCGTGCAGACCTAAAAAAAGAAAAAGAAAAGAAATTTGAAGATACTGCGACATATTTAGCAGTCACGAAACTCTATAAAGCGCAAACGGGCAAAGAGCCATTTTATGCCATGATGCCGCAAGTGGTCATTTCAGGGCCTAAACTGAGTCGAGATTACAACACCAATTGGTTTGCTACGCGAGTCAATGGACGTTATAAAACATGCATGCAAAAAGCCAAAAATATAAAAATCTAGCCCTATTTGATTTTGATGGGACCCTGTGCAGCAAAGACAGTTTTACAGGGTTTATTTTCTATGCTTTATCTAAGCGGCATATTTTTAAGCAAGGACTTAAAATCTTGCCTTGGATTCAGGCTTACTATTTAAAAGTTTATCCTGCACATGCCATGCGCCCTAAATTGTTTAATGCTATGTTTAAAGATGCAAATACAGCTGAAATATTAGCACTTGCACAGCGCTACGCAGTAGATTTAATACATGATCTTAACCCACAACTATTACAACAATTAAAGCAGCATCAATTCAATGGAGATGAAGTGGTGGTTGTTTCTGCAAGTGTAGATATTTATTTACAGTATATTTGTCAGCAGTTAAATGTCGCTTTGATTTGTACTGAAACAGCAATTGAAAAGCAGCAATTTACAGGGCGATATTCAACACCTGATTGCAGTCAGGAACAAAAGAAAATACGGATTTTAGAACAATATGATTTAGAAAATTATGCTGCTATTTATGCGTATGGTAATAGTGATGAAGATGATGCCATGCTGAGTTTAGCGACTTATTCTTATATGGTGGGTAGTGATCATTCATTGCCAGAAATTGTAACTTATAAAAAACTGGCTTGATTTTGATGAATGATATAATAAAACCACAATTTGAATTGTGGGTTTTTAAGTTACATGTAGCGGATGCCGCCTATGGTGATTACTTTTTTATACCCAGAATAGAAAATAAAAATAGAGTTTTCTCTTAATAAAATAGCTGATGATTCTGCATAAAAATAACGACTACAACACCTAAAGCAATAAAAAAGGTGACACTTTACAGCATCACCTCTAATTCAAAATAGAAGTATAGTTTTAAACCAAGATCAATCACTTAATCTATTCGTACTAAACAACTCATTTGTAAGTCACTTATTTCTTAAATGGAAAAGCATATTTCACAATACGTTTAAGCACACTGCCGTACTGTTTAACTAAGCTCGCATTGTTGTAGTTCAAGCCATACTTTTCACACACAGCTTGTACTTTTGGAGCCATTTTACGATAGCGACGTGCAGGAATATCTGGATATAAATGGTGTTCAATTTGATGGCTTAAATGTCCTGTCAAAATGTGGAATGCTTCAGAACCTGTAAGATTCGATGAACCACGAATTTGACGCATATACCAGTGACCACGGCTTTCGTTTTGCATCACAGACTTTGGAAATACTTCTACATCCTTCGTAAAGTGACCGCAGAAAATAATGCTGAATGTCCAAATATTACGAATACCATTCGCAACCAAGTTCCCTGTAAACACTGGTAAAGCCGAAGGGCCTGCAATCAATGGAAAGAACACATAATCTTTAAACAATTGTTTTCCAATTTTCTTCTGCATAGGTTGCCATTCTTTTTTGGCTTGGGCTTTGCTTTTACGGCCATTCAAAATTTTACCAATTTCTAAATTCTGAATGGCAACACCCCATTGGAACAGTAAGCAGAAAGGAATACTGTATAAAGGTTGCAATAAATAGCCTGATCTCCAGCGCTGTTCTGGGAACAAACGCACCAAACCATAGCCAATATCATCATCCATACCTTTAATATTGGTATAAGTATGGTGTTTAAAGTTATGGGTTTGACGCCAGTTGTCTGAAGTACCTACCGTATCCCATTCATAACTTGCACCATTGAATTTAGGATCATTCATCCAGTCATACTGACCATGCATGACATTATGACCTAATTCCATGTTTTCCATAATTTTGGCAAAGCCTAACAAGCCTGTACCCAAAACCCATGCTGGCGGGAACCATCCTGCGAACAATAAGGCACGACCTGCCATTGAGCTATAACGAATGGTTGAATAAACACGGCGGATGTATTTAGCATCTTTTTCGCCAATATCATCCAAAACTTCTTGTTTAATGGCGTCTAATTCACGTGCAAGCTCATCTAATTCAAATTGAGTGAGTTCACGGTTTTTAGGATTGCGGAAATATTCTATTTTTACTGGCATATTCATAATCGGAACTCGCTTATAAATCAATAATTAAATCGGTTTGTGCTGAATTGACGCAGATTTTCAATTGGTTATTCGGTTCGCTGTTTTGAACACCATCGACCAAGTTTTTAGTTGAACCTTCAGCCTTGTTGCATACGCATTTATGGCAAATTCCCATACGACAGCCGTATTTAGGTTTAATATTTTGCTGTTCCAGACTTTCTAAAATGGACTTGCCTTTTGGAATAGTGACAATCTTTTTCGATTGAGTCAGTGTAACTTGTACCAAACCAACATCGTCACTTAACACAGGGGTCATGCTAAAAGCTTCTGTTTTCAGCAAAGCAGCTTGTGCAAATAATTGTTCAGCTTGCGTGGTAAAACCCGATGGGCCACATGCAAACACTGCACTTTGCTCGATTTGTGCCAAGTCTTGTAAATGTTCTGCATTTAAACGGCTGTGCGCCACACTCGGCTCTTGAGTATAAAACACTTGAAATTTAAAGTTTGGATATTGTTGTGCCCATGCTTCAAACTGTGCTTTAAATGCTGCGTCTGCAAAGGTTTTTACCCAATACATTAAAGTTACTGGAGTGCTACCAAGACGACCTGATTTCGCCATGTCTTGTAGCAAACTATACATTGGTGTGATACCACTACCCGCTACCAATAGAATTAAAGGCTGGGCTTGTGCAGGCAGTTGCATATCACCATAAGGCGCACCAAATTCCAAAGTATCACCAACTTTGGCTTGCTCAACCAGCCATGTGCTGACTTTGCCCTGATCAACTTTTTTTACCGTCAATAAAACGTGTTGTGCATCAAGCTGAGTCAAACTATAGGTTCGCTCATAGCGTACGCCTTGAATTGTCACATAAACAGGATGATGCTGCCCTGCTGCGCCAATTTGGAATTTTTTATTGAATTGCAAAGTAAAGCTCACTACACCTTGTGCAGCGGTATCTTTTTTTACAATTTTGCCGAGTGACTGATTCACCGACCATAATGGATTAATTTTTTGCAACCAGAAATTGGCGGCATAAGGGTCTAGTACTGCAGTTGCAATACTGGTTAAGGGAGATTTTCTTTTTTCAGTTAGCTGCATGATTCAGCACCACCCGATGAAATTTTAATTATTATACACATGTATATATATTTGTATATACACCTGTATTGTTTCTAATCATTTCACAAGTACTGGCGCAACCGCTATAATGCCTCTAAGCTTATAAATTATTGAAAATATGACTCAGCCTGCCATGAAAACAAACCATGATGTGACTTTTCCAGAATCTGAAACGGTTCATGAGCCTCTTGTCGTGCGTACGGTTGGGCGTAAAGCTACCATTACTAAACAAGAATTATTTCAGGCAGCATTAAATTTAATTGGCCCACAAAAAAGTATCGCATCTTTAAGTTTACGTGAAGTTGCACGTGAAGCAGGCATCGCACCAAACAGTTTTTATCGTCATTTTAAAGATATTGATGAACTCGCGATTGAACTGATTGATCGTGCAGGTGTGGTGTTGCGTCAAATTCTGCATGAAGCACGTTTAAAAGCATCTAAACAAAACAGTATTATTCGCAGCTCGGTTGAAGTATTTATTGAACAATTAGATACCGATGAAGGCAATTTAAGTCTGCTATTACGTGAAGGTTATACGGGTTCAACCTCTTATAAGCTAGCTGTTGAGCGCCAATTGAATTATTTCCAGCAAGAATTGCAGGATGATTTAATTCGTTTAGAACGTTTAAATAACAGCAAGTTAGCGCATCCCGATATTGTCGCAAAAGCCATTACCCAGTTGGTGTTTAATATGGGCGCTAAAGTCATTGATATGCCTGCGACTGAACGTAAAGAAACCGCTGAACAAACCATGACCATGATTCGCATGATTTTAGAAGGTGCACGACATTTGGATGATGCCAAAATTCGTTAACATAACACAGGATAAATCGGGCGATTTTCCTGAATCAGGTCACGCCCGTTTGAGCATTTAATTGCTAGACTTCGCTGTTAAGCGTGTTGTTTTTGAATTAATTGCTGCACATGTGTTGCCGTGGTTTCAGGATTTTCCAAAGGAAACATGTGTCCTCCCTCGACCACACTAAACTCAATTCCATAAGTTTTTTGCATGCCTTGCGGTAAACCTTGCAAATAAAATGGGCTATGCCTTGCTGTAATTAAATGCACAGGTACATCTGGGGCTTTGCGTGGTGTGCGCCACCACCATGCAGGTACGGTTCTAAAAATTTCAGCTTCTACCCGTTTTGGAATTGTTAAAGTCACACCACCTCTTTGTGCATCGACTTGTATGCCGCTGGCAAAATAATCTTCAAAACATTGTGCATCAAATTTTTTAAATAAACGGTTATGCCGCAAAGCTTGATAGGCTTCTGCATGGCTAGCCCAATGATCTCGACGCTTCATGGTCACGGCGGCAGGTGTGAGTTGATCTACATATTTCAGTTTAAATTTTTGTAAAATTTCAAATAATGCCGACTTCGATCCAATCACAAAAGGTGGATCCATAATAATCAATTGAGAAAATAAATCTGGACGCTGATAGGCACACATCAGGGTTAATAATGAACCAAAAGAATGCCCTAAACCAATCACTTGTTGCTTTGGAAACTGCTGCTCAATGTCCTGAATCACTTGATGAATCAAATAGGTCCACTTATAGGTCACAGGAAATTCTGCTTGCATACCAATCAGTGGAATTGCCTTTAAATGATAATCTGCTTCAAAACATTGAAAAAACTTTTGATAACTGGCAGAAGGAATACCATTGGCATGGGTAAAATGAATTGCAGCTTTAGTCATTTAAAATACGCTTAAAAGAAGAATATCGGGTCTGTGACTTGATCTATGCGTACGCGCTTACAGATTCAACACTTGGCACATCAATCATAGATAAAAGATCAACAGCCTTTAAACTACGCATACCACTGGGTTTTGCAAATGACCGGAATGCTGAAAAAGATGAATTATGAGTCATTTTAATGACACATAAGCACTGGTTGCTACTTTGTTTAAGTCCGTGATGTGAAAAATCTCGCACAAAATTTTTATTGCGATATTAAAAAAGCACCCGCTAAACTGCTCCGTAAAAATGAGGCGCAATGCCCAACTTAAAACGTGCAATTTAGAAGATGCCAAATATTTAAAAAAGTGATTGATTAAAACCGACTCAATACAAATACACCGTCTAGACACCTGTATTGAATGCACTCTTTATGGCTTTACCACCACCATCACCTGAATTGCTTCAGGCGTGACCGACAAACCATCTAATAATGCAACACCTTCTTTTTGCAATTTCTGTAAACGTGTAATTTCATCTTCACGAATACTTGGGTTAAATTGCTTCAAATAGCTTAAACGGTCAATTTCATATTGCCATTTTTTGCTATATACATCTTTAGCTTGTTGCTTAAATTCAGGCAATGCAGCTTTAGCCAACTCCAAAGCCTGTGTATAACGCGCTTCAATCGCGTCACGGCGTGCTTTCACCACTTGACGACAACTGTTGCCATCTAAATGATGTAAATAAGGTTTTAAAATTTCAGGGGCAATTTTTTGCGATAAATCCTGCCCTTTTTCGCTCAATAAGACACGAATGAGTTGCTGTGGCAAGCTTGATGGCAAATTCAGGGCTTTAGGTGCAATGACATCCACTTTGAACCAGACTTCGAGCAACACAGAACCTTGTGGCAAAGCGGCAGATTTTAATACCGCAACGTTGGTGCTACCAAAACCTTGTGTATTGATCATTTCCATCACGCTTTCTGTGAATGGATGCTCTAGGGTCAAATACTGTGCATCTTCACGAATTTGCGCCTGATCCCGATAGAACGTCGCGGTCATGCCTTCTTCGTCTAAGGTCAAACCTTGCACTTGCATTTGATCAGTTGGTTTAATAATCACCGTGCCATTGCTTTGTTCATCGAAGTCAATATTGGTCGATGCCATAAAGCGCTTCATAAACATAGGCAACGTGGTATTGTCGTCGTAATCTTCTAAAGCTTGTACAATTTCCTGCGCCACCACAGGACGGCAAGAGTTGTATTCCAACAAACGATCTCGACCCGCTTGAAGTTCTGCTTCCAAAGCTTCACGCTGCACACTGACTGCTTCCAGTAAATCTTCAAACTGTTGTCCTAAATCTGCAAGTAAGCAGTGTTTTAAATCGACAATAAAGTTTTCCTGCAAGGTTTGTGCAGTGGGTGAAATATTGCTGAAAATATTGAGTGCTTCGTTATACCAACGGAACATACGCTCTTGCGCAGTCCCCACCAAATACGGCACATGAATTTGAATACGGTTTTCTTGACCAATACGGTCTAAACGACCGATACGTTGTTCTAACACGTCGGGATTGGCAGGTAAGTCAAACAAAATCAGGTCTGATGCAAACTGGAAGTTACGCCCTTCTGAACCAATTTCGGAACACAATAAAATTTGTGCACCATAAGAATCTTCTGCGAAATATGCTGCCGCTTGGTCACGTTCTAACAAGCTCATGCCTTCATGGAACATTGCAGTACGAATACCTGCATGTAGGCGCAGCGCATTTTCAAGGGCTTCTACCACAGGGCCGCTACGCGCAATTAAAAGCACTTTTTTATGTTTTAAGTCGCTACGCAAACGCTCCATTAACCACATTACACGCGGGTCAGTTTCCATCCAACTGCCATCGAGCTGTGCTTCTTCTGGCCACATTTGTTCACGTAACTTGCCATCTTTAGACCAATTTTCTGGTGCAGGTAATGGCGCAGGCTGACAATCACGGCCTGGGAAACCTTGAATTGCTTCACGAGTATTACGGAACAAAATACGCCCTGTACCATGACGGTCTAACAATTCGTGGATGGCACGGAAACGCTGTTCAGGGTTATCTTCAATGCGATGTCCCAATAAGCCTTCTAGCGCAGCCAAATGGCTTTCTTCCAATGCGGCATCTGACATTAGGACTTCGGCAATTTTTGCCGTATGTTGATATTGCGCTTCTTCATCCAAGAAACGGTCTAGCGAACTAAAACGCTGCGGATCGAGCAAACGTAAACGTGCAAAATGGCTTTCTACACCCAGTTGCTCAGGCGTTGCTGTGAGTAATAACACCCCTGCAGTTTGTTCGGCTAATTCTTCGACCAGATCATAACGGTCATTGCCACCTTCTTCTTCGCTCCACATTAAGTGATGCGCTTCATCGACCACCAGCAAATCAAAACCTGCTTCTAAGGCTTGTTCGCGTAAGTCATCGTGGTCAATCATTAAATCGACTGAAGCAATGATGCATTGTTCGGTCAAGAATGGATTCAGGTCAGGATCGTGTTCTTTAATAGATGCTGTGCGAGTTAAATCGAACAAAGAGAATTGCAGATTGAAACGGCGACGCATTTCAATCATCCACTGATATTGCAGCGAATCAGGCACCAAAATCAGGATACGTTCCGCACGTCCTGTTTTGAGTTGCTGATGGATGATTAAACCTGCTTCGATGGTTTTACCCAAACCAACTTCATCTGCCAACAATACACGTGGCGCAAAACGCTTACCGACTTCATGTGCAATATAAAGTTGATGTGGAATCAAACCTACACGCGAACCCACCAAGCCACGCAGTGGACTGCTTTGCATATTGGCTTGCATCAACAAGGCTTCTATACGCAAGTCGTACCATTCTTTATAGTCAATTTGGCTGGCAAGCAAGCGGTCTAAGGGTTTCGAAAGTTGGATACTTGCACCAATACGGGTTTCATTCAGTGATTTTTTTTCTTCACTGCCATCTTGCAAACGACGCACCACGTTATAACGCAATACGCCATGACGGTCTTCGACCGATTCAACCGTCCACACATTGCCTTCTTGGTCTTGAACTTCATCATTTACATTAAAAATGATACGCGATAAAGGTGCGTTATTGCGTGCATAGACACGGGTTTCATCACTTTTAGGGAATAAAATGCTGACCGATCGCTCATCTACATCAATCAGAACACCAAGTCCTAATTCCGTTTCTGTGTCTGATAACCAACGTTGACCAATAGCAAACTGCTGCAATTTTTCCACCTTTATTTAGAAGTTAGGACGTATAAATTTTTGCGCAAAACCAGCTGAGTATTTGAGCAAAAATTCAGGGCGTATAGCAATATATTTTGACATAAAGCGCACTAAAAAGAGAGCCTAAAGCACAGGCTTTGCGTAATCTTTTTCGCTTAAAATGGGACTGGGCAAGTAAACTGTACACGTTGCTCAGTTTGTGGATGCAGAAAACTTAATTCTGCTGCATGTAAACACAAACGAGGCATGAGTTGTTGCTGTTCGGGCGTGGCATACAAAGTATCACCAATAATTGGATGACCTAAATATTGCATGTGTACTCGCAGTTGATGCGAACGACCTGTAATCGGCGTCAGTTGCACACGAGTCACAATTTGCCCCTGCAATTCAAATTGCTCCAATGCACGCCAATGCGTTAACGCAGGTTTGTTATGGGTTGCATCGGCAATGTGTAATGGAGGATGTGCAGGATCATAGACCACAGGCACATCTACAGTGCCTTCACCTTGCAGTTGCCCTGCCACCAATGCCTGATAGGTTTTATCGGTTTGGCGTTCTTGAAACTGACGCGAAATTTGTTTTTGCGCCCATTTCGTGAGTGCAAATACCAAAATACCCGAAGTATCACGATCTAAGCGATGAATCAGCAAAGTGCGCGGCTCAATTTTAACTAGACGACTCATCACACAATCTTGCAAATCTGCTGTTTTACCTGGAACGGTGAGTATGCCAGCGGGTTTATGTATCACCATAAACTCATCGTCACGATGAATCAGGTGTTCGCTTAGAAAATTACTCAATTTCAATTCCGGGCCGATCGTGAAAACAAGGCGGCAATAATAAAAAGCCTGACACAGAATTACAATGCAAAATACATCAATTCCCGATGAATTTTCCGATTTACATTCCTGAATCAGACAATCTGCTGAATTTTAAATCAGCCTGCTTTTAGAAATGTGGGTTTTATAGCATGCAGGAGGCTTTGTTGCATAAATATTTTTTAAGATACTGTTTTAAAGGTTTTTAAAATTTGGATAGAAAAATACAATGAAATCATAGTGCAAGATAGTTGCACAACAAAGCCGTTCTGAAGCTATATCTTTGATGGCGGGAGCAAATGAAGTAATAGGATTCATATTTAGTTTGACCAGGCTATTTTAGTGTTTAACAAGACGCTGATCTAAGCCTTTGATATTAAATTGAAGAGTATGTCTTCAATTTAACCTAAAGCATAGATATTTTGGAGATATCTATGCCTTTTAGGACAGTATTAAGCAGAGGTCAAATTACGCCTTCATTTCCGCAAATGTTTCTTTTGCAGCTTGAATGGTGTAGGCAATATCTTCATCACTATGCGCAGATGAAATAAAGCCTGCTTCAAAAGCAGATGGCGCCAAGTTCACACCACGTTGCAACATTCCGTGGAAGAATTTACGGAAAGCATCGACATCGCAATTCAGCATAGAATCAAAACTGGTGATGTCATCTTGGTCAGTAAAATACAAACCAAACATCGCACCGACTTGTTGCGTCTTGAATGGGATACCTGCTTCATCTGCCGCAGCTTGTAAGCCTGCCAATAATTTTTCCAATTGCGCAGTTAAGTTTTCATAAAAACCTTCGGCACGTAAATGTTTAAACATTTCAATGCCTGCACGCATCGCTAATGGGTTACCCGACAAAGTACCTGCTTGATACACTTTACCTAATGGTGCAATACACTCCATGATTTCGCGTTTACCACCAAATGCACCTACTGGTAAGCCTGCACCAATAATTTTACCGAGTGTGGTCAAGTCTGGTTTAACATTATAATGTGCCTGAGCACCGCCCAAGCTAACACGGAAACCAGTCATCACTTCATCAATGATAAAAACTGCACCGTGTTCATCACAGACATCACGAATCGCTTGCAAGAAACCATCAATCGGTTTAACCAAGTTCATGTTGCCCGCAACAGGTTCAACAATCACCCCCGCAATTTCAGCACCAAACTTTGCAAAACATTCTTTTAAAGTGGCGATATCGTTATAGGGCAAAGTCAACGTGTGTTTGGCAAAATCGGCAGGAACACCCGCAGAAGTTGCTTCACCTTCACCACTGGTTAAAAGTCCTGAGCCTGCTTTGACCAACAGCGAATCTGAGTGTCCATGATAGCAACCTTCAAATTTGACGATTTTGTCACGACCTGTATAACCACGCGCCAAACGAATTGCGGTCATGGTGGCTTCTGTACCTGAGTTGGTCATGCGAACCAACTCAATTGAAGGCATAATTTCGCAAATAATATCGGCCAAAGTCGTTTCATGCACCGTTGGCGCACCAAAACTCAAACCATCTTCAGCTGCAGCTTGCACCGCCTGAATAATAGCAGGATGGGCATGACCTAAAATCATTGGTCCCCAAGAACCTACATAGTCGACATAGCGTTTGCCATCGACATCGTACAAATAAGCACCTTTGGCTTTTTCAATAAATACAGGGGTTCCGCCTACCCCGTTAAATGCGCGTACAGGTGAATTGACACCACCTGGAATATGCTTATTGGCTTGTTTAAACAATTGTTCTTGCTTTGGAGATAAGCTCATGGAGGCACTCAACTCAAAAAATAAAATAAAAAATTAGCTGTCTGCTTTAAGTGTCTGCTTTGAAAAGTGCAGACCAATCATAAACACGATGTGCAACAGTATGCATCGGACGTCTTAATATATCACTAATCACTGCACATAAATCTGCACCTGCTTCAATGACAGGCTGACTGTTTTCAACAGTTAAACCACCAATCGCGCAAATTGGCACATTGAGTTGTTGCTTCGCCAGTGTGAGCGTGTCTAATGTAAGTGTACTTGCCTCAGGTTTAGTTTCAGTTGCATAGACTGCACCAAAAGCCACGTAGTTTGCACCATCGGCAATGGCTTGCTCTGCCAATTCAATCGAGTTATTACAACTGCGACCAATCAATACATCTTGTGGTAAACGTGCAACCGCTTCAACAATAGAGCCATCTTCTTGACCCAAATGTACGCCAACACCATATTTCACTGCAGTTTCAAGATCATCATTAATCACAAATGGCACTTTGTATTGATCACACATCGATTTCATATATTCAATTTCGTATGCCTGCTGAGCTTGAGGCACATTTTTACGGCGATATTGCAACACCGCGACTTCATAAGTTGCCATCGCCCCTTCTAATTTTGCCAAAAGCAGTTCGATAGGATCATCATTGGTAATCAAATATAAACCGCGCATAATCTCAGCCACAAATAATACAAGGTCTGTATTATTACACATTCAGGCGGCATGTGTCAGAACCTCAGGCTCAACAAGTTTTTTTATATAGGCTCTATAAGCTTCTATTTTGTTTGGGTTTTATTGAGTCAAAAACTTAAAAATACCAAATTCTAGTGATAGCGCTAAAAGATAGATTTAGCTTTAATTGAACTGCGCAAAACAAGAACTGCAACCAGTTCAATAAGATATGGATTTTAAAATCCATACGGGTGACTACAGCGAATAACGACATATTTAGGTCGCCCATTTAGACACATGATCATTTGTGCCAGAGCGCATGTGGGGATGCGACAAATGATCATGTGTCTATATTTTTTCATGCCGCTCTATCAGTAACCTGCTTGCTCTATATCCTTGCTTAAAGATGAATGATTTCTGATTTAACACCATTCTGAATATAATTTTTCACATAAAAAAAGCCTAGAGAAAGGTCACTCTAGGCTTGGAAAGTCACAAACTTTTATCAATAAATTTGATGACACATTATTAGAATATTCACTCTATCATTTCAACAAAAAATTAATTTTATTTGTACATTTTTTATGAAAATAATCACATATCGTCTAGTTTTTGCCTAAACGGTATAACTAAGCGCTCAATTCAACTTGGAATTTTATCTTTAGCACGATCTTGCAAACTTAAATGACCACGCAAAACATCGGCAAACATCCGCCAGTCTGAAATAAAACTATACACAGGCTGTTTAAAACTGGCAGGTTTATTTTTTTCAAAAACAAAGTGCCCGACCCATGCACAAGCATAGCCTGCCAGCAAACCATAGAGTACATATTTGGCTTTTTTATGGCGTATGGCTTTACTCACACAATATAAACCGATACTACTGCCAACAACGTGCAAACGACGGCTCATAATGTTGCGGTGTTCAGTTAAATAAAAGCGATAAAATGTTGAATAATCCTGAATTGGCAATTCAAACTTGGGATCTGGTGTCGGCTCAAATTCGGGGTTTAATGCTGCGTTCATGTTCATCATCCTGATGTTTATAGGTTTGAATTATTTTTGCTACGCTCAACGACACTTTAAACTAAGCCAAAAAAAAACCAAACTCAAGGGTCTGTTGACACTTCGTCTATGTTTGCGACAACGCATATTTTTCAGCTGATATAAGGCATGAGACAGGAAATTTAGTCGTTCTAAATAACTGACTCATAACGCAATAGCAGCAAAAAATATGCTTGTCCTGAAAGGCTGTGGCTAAAACTTTCTCAGATTGCGTTATGAAACTTGGCAATAGTCTCGCTATTCCCTACGTTTCATGCCTGATCTGCTCAGTTTTAGCCTACAGCGCAAGCCATTTAGGAAATGCCAACAGACCCTAAAAAAGCCAAGGTCAAGCCTTACTTCTTGGCATATTTTAGTTACAATCAAACGCACTTTTGCAAAACCTTAGTTCTGCAATTTTCACAAATTTATAATACCAATTTGTTTGCCGCTGCTTTGGCGCAACATGCTTTACGTTCAGGATATTTTTCATGGTCGAAGTTGAATTAAAATTTCAAATTCCAGTCGCACGTCGTACTGCACTACTCAAAACTTTAGACCCGAAAAAATCGACTCAAATTCCATTAAAAGCACGCTATTTTGATACATCTGCGCACAGCTTGGCGCATCATGGCATGGCGTTAAGACTGCGTTTAGAAGGTGAGCAATGGGTACAAACTTTAAAAGCGGCAGGTCAAAGTCATTTTCATAGTTTTGAACATAACCATCCACTTGCGCCAACTGAAAATCCAGATACTCCACCACAACTTGATCTGCAAATTTATCAAAGTATTCCCGAAGCACAACAATTGCTAAATCAAGCTTTGGGACAAAATTGGGATCAGTTGCAACTACAATTTGAAACCGATATTCAACGTACCTCACGACTAATGACCGTTGAAGATACTGACATTGAAATCAGTTTAGATGTTGGTCACATTCGTTGTGCAGATGCTGAAGTTGAAGTACATGAAGTTGAGTTTGAACTGAAACAAGGTTCAATTCAGCAATTGCTGGCTTTTAGTTTTGAATGGGTGAAAAAATTTCATTTATGGCTGGATGTGCGCAATAAAGCAGAAATTGGACATTTGCTTTCTGTGCAGCAAAAAGTCAGCCCTGCGGCTCAGAGCAAAGAATTTCAATTCAGTAAAAAAGACCATGCCGACCAAAATTTACGCCTGTTAATTGCACAACAATTACAGCATTTATTGCCCAATATTGCCGCAATTTCTGCTCAAGTTGCCGAACAAAGTCATATTGATCAGGCGCAGTTCGCTTTGCAACATTTACAACTAACACTATCCTTATTTAAAGATTGGTCGAAGCATTTAGGCGATAAATGGGCAATGCAAATTGCAGCATTTAAACAACATTTTGATCACCTGCAGCATTTGGAACACATGCAAGCCACACTCGGCGCATTTTTACAGAACCCGACGACTGCAGAGAACCTAAAAAAAGATACCTTGTACGCCCAAGAAAAATTGGTCAATTTAGTCCGTTCAACGCAAAATGTGCATCACTATTTAGAATTATTGATGTTTAGTTTAGCCGCGAGCGATCACTCAGGTTTAGACTTAAAAACTGCCGCACAAAACACGTTGCAACAGCAATATAAGCAGTTGCATGAACAATTACAGCACAGTGATATTCACGATTTTGAAAGTTTAGATCAACTGGCTTTGCGTATTCAGGAACTAAAATTTAGCTTCCCCATTTTGACGCATATTTATGATGTCAAAAATTTGCAGAAATATAGTAAAGCTTTGAATGATGCACAGCTTGCAGCACAGGAATATCAAGTGTTGGCATCTTCTGCAGCATACATTCAACAAACTGAATTGGAAGCGAGCGACTGGTTTGTTTTAGGTTGGCTCACTGCAAAACAGGAAGTGTATGCACAGCGTTTATTGGAAGCGACAGAACAATTTATGGTGAGCCGTAAATTCTTAAAATAAGTATCCTTAACATCCTCAAAGCACACGCTAAAAATACTGCAATACAACGGCAGCCTTGTGAATATTCATTCGGCTGCTTTGTGTTAAAAACTGAATACAAATTATTTTATTTTTCAAGCTTTTGTTCACAGTTCTCCCCTTGTTCATTTATAGATTTACACTATAGTAAAGAGAACTTATCTTGTTTCATCGAGGGCATTCCCGATGTGTGAAATAGAATTAAAATTTCAAATTCCACACAACTATCGTGCGGCATTTGAAAAAGCATTTAAAAAGAACAAACTGGTTCAACAACAACTCTTATGGGCTAAATATTATGATAGTCCTGAACAGCACTTAGCCAAGCAACGCATTGCCCTGCGTCAGCGTTTAGAGGGCGATATTTGGAAACAAACTTTAAAAGCGCCTAGTCCACAACATTATGAACGCTTTGAGCTTGAACATGAATTAGGACATGATGCGCCTGAATTGTGTGATTTGGCATGTTATGAAAATCATAAACAAGCACGAAAGATTTTAAAAAAAACCTTAGACGGTTCAGAGGTAGATTTAACCCTGCAGTTTGAAACCGATGTTTTACGCTACAGCCAATTGGCACATTATAAAAACAGCCAAATTGAAGTTGCTTTTGATTTAGGTGAAATCCGCCAAGGCAAAAATTCGGTTGAAATTTACGAAGTTGAGTTTGAACTGAAACAAGGTGAAATTGCAGACTTAATTGCCTATATTCAGCCGTGGATTAAAAAATATCATTTATGGCTCGACACACGCAGTAAATCGCAGCGTGGCAATATGCTGTATAACAATGAAACCATGATTCCTGTACAGCAGCAAAGTACCTTGCAATTGCAACACCCCGAAAATATGCATGAGTTGTTGGCGCAAATTACCCAGAATTGTTTGGCACACTTGCTGCCAAATGCAACTGCGATTGCCAGTCAAGATTATGCCAGTGGGCATGTGCATCAAGCGCGTGTTGCCATTCGACGTTTACGCAGTGCCTTAAAAATTTTTGCTGAATATGATGCGTTGGCAAATAACAATTGGGAAAGTCAATTGGCGACACTTTTTCAGCAGTTAGGTTCGACCCGCGATCAAGATGCTTTGCGCGAAAGTCTGATTCCGCAACTTGAAAATGCAGGCTCACCTATTACCGAACTACCACCTGCAGCATCTGAAAACATTGCGATTGATGCAATTTTCCGCTCACCGACCACAACCTTATTACTGTTACAACTTATGAGTTTTGCACATTCGGCTGCGATTGCAGATGCAGAATCAAAACCATTCAAAAAAGTATTACGTAAACGCTTGCAGAAAATGCATCAACAAATTTGTGATGATACAGGTCATTTCCAAACCTTGGATGTGGAATCTAAACACCGCACGCGTAAGCGTGTAAAACGTTTACGCTATACCGTGGAGTTTGTGAGTAGTTTATTTGCAGAAGATGACGTCAAAACGTATTTAAAAACCCTAAAACCATTACAGGAAACTTTAGGGCATTTTAATGATTTAATGGTGGCACAAGGTCTATATGAAAGCCATGCTCAAACTGAACCGAAAACATGGTTTGTATTGGGTTGGATTGCGTCGGAAGAACGTCATATTTCCATACAGATTGAACAGGATTTACAGCAGTTTGCTGAAAGTCAGCCTTTTTGGTCGTAGTTGAAGTTTGATCATCAATCAATGATCACATTTAAGCTCAACAGGGATTCATTTCATGTTGAGCTTATTTTTTATATCTTAGATTAGTATTTAATCTGCAAATTCCAAACTTTCTAAAAGATTAACGATATTTACCAAATACTTTCCATGTTTGGTTATCTGCCAAAGGGTCTTGATAACTGTCACTACGCTGCTTACGTGGCTTATCTCGGGCATCGACCAGTTCAAAATATGGTTCGACACTTAATACAATACCATTCACATAAAAACGGGTGCGCGTGTAGTCACTTTGCCCATGCTGAAACACATAAGTACGCAAATCAATAAACTCACGATGTGCCACCAGTGCTGCATTGTCATCACTGTCTAACCAACGCTGCATGAGCTGAATTTCCTGCGGTTCAAATTGCCCACATTTTTCGATCAGGCTGGCAATCCCCCGAAAAGTTTTCGATTCTTTGGCGCGGGTTTTATTCACTCGAATCCGATCGACATGAAAATAAAATAAGGGCAAGTTCAAATGACTGGGTAAATGCACCGCATCAATGACTGCATCTTGCATAAAAGGCTGAAATAAATCCTGTGCACGTTCAATCAACCTTGTCCATTGTTTATAGTATTCTGCTACTTCTGCGCGTGTTCCATAATAAATCGGCAAGCCTTCAACATGGGCAAGTTGCACGGGTGGCCAAATATTTTGACGTAATAAAGCAATGTCGCTTTTTAAACTTTGTACCGCAATCGCATCTTGCATCAACCACTCCAATTTTGCTTAGGCTATTTTTAGCTTAAGGCAAAGGTTTTGTTTCTGCAAGGCTTTGCCTATAATGAAACATTCAGATTTTTAGCTTAGGAAAAATTCATGGTTCAAAAGATTGAAGCAACCGATGTAACCGAAGAAGAAGCATTAAATGCGGCTTTTTTTGAACGTGCCGATGAATTTATTAAACAGGCCAATGGCTTCTGTCATTTTGAAAAAGGCTCCACAGTAAAACCTGCCGAAATTCGTGGTCAGGTGAGTGCTGCCATGTTATTTGCTACTGCACGTTTTAATACTTGGGTGGCAGCCAATAATTTTAAAGATGGCAATGAAATGCGCGATGCCAAAGACCAAGTTATGTCATATATCTTGCAGCAATTTCAAATGATGCTTGAAGATAACTATGATGAATATTGCGAACAGTTTGAAAACTATTTGCGCTTCCGTCACAACGAAGAATTTCATACCCATAAACATGATCACGACCACTCGCACGATCATTAATTTTGCATATAAACAAAGCCCTACGGGGCTTTTTTATTGCGGCTAATTTTCAAACTTGTAGATTTCGATAAATAACCCTTCCCTTTTGTAACATGATGGCTTTGAATAGTGAAATAATAGCGTCATAAAAACAGGATCATTATGCAGAATCTAGGATTTGCACTCATTGATGCACATATTCATCAGTGGGATCCGTATAACACGCCACACAGCGCACGACTTGCTGTTAAGCTTTTGGGCAAGCATCCCAATTTGCTAGATAAAACCATCCGCCTGATAAAACCGAAAACACTCATTGAAACTTTGGGACGCACCGAGCACGTCACATCGCCCTATTTACCTGAGCATTATGCCCGCGACTTAGGTTTTTATACGGCTGAAAAAGTTGTGCATATTGAAGCCAATTGGCACAACCATAAAGGCAAAGGTGTAGTTGGTGAAACCGAATTTATAGAAAGTCTGGATTTTAAAAATAATGGTTTGGCTTTGGGCGCGATTGTCGCCACTGCAGACCCGCGCGATTCTAATTTTAAGAAAATTCTAAAATTACATCACAAAGCCTCTCCAAACTTCCGTGGAATTCGTAAAATGGCAGCCGTGCATGAAGATCACGGGATTTTCTCTTGGGCAGACGAACCACATTTATATCGGAACAAAAAGTTTCTAAAAGGTTTTGAAGCTTTAGCGCAATATAATTTAAGTTTTGATGCATGGACGTATTCGACCCAATTGGGCGATGTCTTGGCGCTGGCTAAACAATTTCCAGAAACTTCTATTGTACTTGACCATTTGGGCACACCTGCAGGGCTGTTCGGGCAAGTTGGCACACATACAGGCGTGACCAAAACAGCACGGGAAAACATTCTGTTTCGTTGGCAAGAAGATATTGCCGAGTTGGCACACTGTCCAAATGTTTACAGCAAAATTTCAGGGTTATTTATGCCTGTTTTAGGACATCAATTTCACTTGCAAAAACGTGAAGCCTCAAAACAGGAAATTATAGATTTAACTGCACCACTGATTCAGCATGCCTTACAAAGCTTTGGAATATATCGGTTGATGTTTGCTTCCAATTTTCCAATGGATCGAGTGAGCACGTCTTTGGTCAATTTAATTGATGCGACTAGTGATATTGTTGCGGCCTATCATCCAAATGCTTTGCAGCAAGTGTTTCATCATAATGCCAAACAGTTTTATCGTTTATAAAGCTTTAGCCAATTGAGCATAGATAGCAAACTTGAAGACAAAAAACGCATCGAAATGGATGCGTTTTTTGTATCTGCTCAAAATTAAATTGAATCTTTATTTAGACTGCGGCTTTAACGGCAGCACCTCAACATTGGCTTGACCATATTGATCGGCGGCTACTTCAAGCAAATGTTCTAAGCGTAAATATTTCTGAATCACAGCATCTACATCGGCTTTGCTGAGTTTTGCTAACGCTTGATCACATCGCTCACGGTAACGTAAATCACGACCTTGTTCTAATTGCGGTACCAACATACGGTGGATACTGCGTTCATCTTCTAAGGCAGTCACACGTTTTTTCAAAATATCGGCTTTTGCAGCTTCAACTTCTTGCAAGCTGACACCATCACGGCGCAAATCCTGCAACACTTTATGCACCGCCTGTGACACTTGAGTCGACTTGCCTGCACTGTATTGCGCAGAAATACTGAGTGCACCCGATTGTTCAAATTCACTTAAACTCAAACCACTACTAAAACCATAAACCAATGCATTTTTTTCACGTAGTTCTTGCGCCAAACGTGAAGACAATTGCGATTCGCCCAAAATATAACTCAGTACCATCATGGCAGGTGTGTCAGGATGATTCACGCCCAAAGGTAAGGTCAATAGACTTTGATAACTGCCAAATTCACGCTGTTCTGCTAATACATGCAACTTTTTCGCAGGATATGCCGTATAGGCTGAATCTAAGCGTTGATATGCTTCCGTATTACGCGATTGTCCTAAACGCTGAACTAAAGTTTTTTTGATTTGTTTCGGATCAAACTCACCTGTAATGGCAATATGTGCATGATTCATAGCAAAAAATTGACGATATAACTGCTGCACCTGTGCTTGGGTTGCAGCTTGCAGTTGTTGCTTCGCAAATTCAGGCTCGAAGTGATAGCGTAAATCGCCTTGCGGGTAAATTTCAATTAAACGCGCCATAGTCAAAGCAGCCACAGTTTCAGGCTCGGTATAAGGTCGTTCTAAACTGGATAAACTTTGAGAACGAATTAAATCAAACTGACTTTGCTCAAAACTTGGGTTTTGCATGACATCTAAAACAAAATTAAAAAACGCATTAAACTTTTCTTTTTTTGCCACAATTTGAATATGAATCGCATTAGCATCGGCTTGTGCAAAAGCCGAACCACCTGCAGCAATTGACTGATCGGCGATGTCTTGCAAACTATGCTCTTGAGATGCACGCAGCAACAAATACGCGGTTAAATCTAAAATTTCGCCCTGCTTAAATAAAGATTGTGCCGTACCAAAATTTACCGAAATGGTGGCATAGGTTTTATCATCACGCGTTGCAGTTGGAAATAATGCATACTTGGCACCATTTTTTAAGCTGCCACGCTGAATCTTTTTTTCATTTTGAATCAAAGCTTGTTTAGATTTTTGCACATAGTCTGTCACTTCTTGCTGATAACTTTTCACATCTTTCAAAGGTGTAACAGGTGTATCTTGCTGATCTAAATTTTTTGCTGTATTTAGATTATTTTTTGCTGTGAGTGCCTGTTTTTGATCTTCAGGTGTGGGCTGAATATCGCCAATGACCCGATGCTGTGCAGTGAAGAACTGTTTTAAACGCTGATTTAGTTCATCTGCATTTAACTGTTGAATATTGTTTAAATCACGCCAATATTGTGTCCAATCACCCTGATAAACCACAGCATAATCACTCAAGCGACCTCCCAAAGCCACCGCATCATTCATTACACTGTCTGCCTGATTTTGAATCAAGTTTTTGACGCGTTGTAACTCGGCATCATCAAAGTTTTTTGCCTGTTCGATGCTTTGATTCAAGCCAGCTTGTACTTGCTTGGCATCATGATTGGGTGCATACAAAGCCCCCATCAACACCAAATTAAAATCTTGATCTAGCCATATGCTGGACTGCACCATGGTACTTTTGCCGGTTTCTACCAGTGCTTGATATAAATGCCCACTCGGTTGCAACGTATGTAAATAAGGTGAGAGCACCAAAGCGGTTTTGATCTTTTCGTCATTGCCATTTAAATACAGATTAAACTTGGCCAGTTGACTGCCCTTTTGTACCACGAAATTTCGTTGCTGAATTTTGTTGCTGTCTAATCGTGGCACTTGTACTTGTTTGGGAATTTGTCGTGCTGCAATTGGACTAAAATGTTGATCAATTTGTTTTAACACCGCTGCCTGATCAAACTTGCCTGTCATCACTAAAATGGCATTATTCGGCGCGTACCATGTGCGATAAAATTGATTTAACTCCTGCATTTTAATGGATTGCAGTTCATTTAAATCGCCAATGGGTAAGCGTCCGAAATACTGATTGCCATAGGCCGATTTCCACACCTGATCTAACAAGACTGAAAACGGTTGATCCATACGCACTTCGCGTTCACGCTTTACAATCGCAATTTCGGCAGGCACATATTTTTCCTGCATGACCAATTTATCCATGCGTTCCGCTTCAAGATAAATCATCTCATTGACGGCGCGAGTTTCAGGACGAATGATGTTGGTGTATTTAGTGGAGTAATAGTCGGTGCTGGCATTGTGCATTAAACTATATTGATCTAAACGGCGCTGAAACTCCTCGGCAGGTACGTTTTCTGTACCTTTAAATGCCAAATGTTCCAACAAGTGTGCCAAACCACCTTTGCCTTGTGGATCATTCAATGAACCCGTTAAATACACCATATTCATAAAGACTTTATTTTCTTTCTGATTGGGTGCCAAAATGACTTTTAAGCCATTATCAAGTTGATATTCTTGTATTTCTTGCTTAGATTTTACTAAAACTGGCTGCGCGAAAATCACGCCATTAAATGCCAGTACACATAAAGATAAAGTGAGAGTTTTAAAACGTAGCAACTTCTTTTTCCCGATTGATTTCATTCTATTTTTTGATTTGCCATGAAATATGACAATTTTCAACTTGAGCGCAAACAGCATAACAAGCTGCAATTAAACCCACAGTAAATATTTGCAAATGATGTAAGTTAAAACCAAGAAAAAAATCTAGCAGACTTCTCTCATCTCAGCTTCATCTCCAAGATACAAGGTCTAATGCTGTGCATGTTTAAATCATGATTTCGCCCTGCAAATATAACTGCGCATAACCTGAAATTTCGATGCGATCATTAGGCAAAATCTTGCAATACAGTACGCCACCTCGGGCAGAAGCCTGATATGCCACAAGTTCGGTTTGCTGTAATTTTTCTGCCCATAGCGGTGCAATTGCAGTATGAATTGAACCTGTAACAGGATCTTCTGCAATGCCCATGGCTGGTGCAAAATAACGCGATACGCAGTCATACTGTGTATTTGCAGAGGCAGTAATCGCAACATCAACACTCGACTGTGCCGTAATGGCTGTGCGCAACTGTCCCAATTGTTTTAATAATTCAAGGTTAGGCTGTTCATCTAACACATCTTGTACCGATTCATATTCCACAATATAGGCTTGCGCATTGATATAGACGTTTTTAAATGGTTTAGTCAAAGCTTGGCGTAAAATATCGGGATAATCTTCAACTTGTTGGGCAGCACGAATTGGGAAATTCATGCAAATTTTGCCATCTTGCTGTTGCTGAACTGTAAAAATCCCCAATTTTTTCACATGAAATTGAATTGTCTTTGTCTCGGTATAATCCTTAAATAAAACAAAGCCGCTGGCAAGTGTCGCATGTCCACAAAAATCGACTTCTGTTGTGGGTGTAAACCAGCGAATTTCAAAGTTTTCCGCATCTATCATTTTGACAAAAGCGGTTTCAGACAGATTATTTTCCAATGCGATATTTTGTATTAAATCATCGGCTAACCATGTTTTACTAACAAGTACGGCAGCAGGATTGCCTTTAAATAATTCATGGCTAAAAGCATCGACTTGGTAAATTTTCATGATTAAATGGTTTGTCCTAAAAATAATGACGGCTACCTAATATGAATAGGCTTGAAACATAAATGCTAAAAATATGTCATATTTATAAAATATTAGAGCTGAGGTTAGCGTGAACTTGCTAGTAAATATGGATAAGGATTCACAGCCCCATGCCCGCGTAGATAAATGCCATAATGCAAATGTGGCGGCGTGTTTTGGGCATTGCCTGACGTGCCAACAAAACCAATAACTTCACCAGCTTCAACCCAGTCTCCCACATGAATATGTTCGGCATAATCATCAAGGTGTGCATAATAATGTTGGCTTAATGCAGGCCCAGTAATCCAAATGACTTTTCCACCTAAGCGGTCTAAACCAATTTTATGCACAACGCCATCTGTCGCCGCAATGACGGCTGTACCACGCACCGCAAAAATATCAGTCCCCTGATGCTTTCGCCCTTCACTGCGTGCTGCCCCCCAGGTATCTTGTATTTGAGCAAAATTTACACCTTTCACTGGAATTTGTAGTGGAGTCACTGCGAATTCAGTTTGTTGCAATTTCCAGTATAAATACGGGGTTTGAATTCCTGCAGACTTGCCAGACACGGGTGGCTGACATGCACTAAGCAAAGCCAGCATTGAAAAGCTAAAGAAGAGTATAAAGCACCAATGACCTTGTTGCATAACATCCTAATTTATATTCATACACGTTTATCTTAATTTTATGCATTATAGATGCCTAGTCTGTTTCTGTAGTTTAATGCACACACACAAAAATAATTGTCTTTAAGCAATACTTTCCCCTATTCTTATCGCATAATAGACCCATCTTAAACACACTGTATTTGCGATTTAATTGGAAATCGCCCGTTTTTCCTTTTAAATACTCTCAATTTTCCCAATTTGTTGAATTTAAAGAAGCACTTCTTATGAAAATCGTCATCTTAAATAAACCATATGACGTTCTCTCTCAATTCCGTGAAGATGAAAAACATCTCACCATGTCGGCTTTTGTAGATGATCCAGACTTACGTTTAGCTGGGCGTTTAGATATGGATTCGGAAGGCTTGGTATTTTTGACTGATCATGGCGGCTTGAATCAGTTTATTACCAATCCAGCCAATAAAAAATACAAAACCTATTTGGTTCAAGTCGATGGTGATGTCACTGAAGATGCCTTAGCACAATTGTGTAAAGGCGTAGAACTGAAAGATGGAATAACTTTACCTGCGCAAGCGTATAAAGTCGATGAGCCTGAATGGTTGTGGGAGCGTGATCCTCCTGTACGTTTCCGTGCTTCTGTACCTACTTCGTGGATTGAAATTTCAATTTGTGAAGGTCGCAACCGCCAAGTACGTCGTATGACGGCTGCGGTTGGTTTTCCAACTTTGCGTTTAATTCGTACCAAAATTGGTTCAATTGATTTGGTGCAATTGGGTTTACAGCCTGGTGAAACCAAAGAAATTGAACCGTTGTTGTATCCTGATTTTAAAGATGTGCCTGCTGCTGAACCGTATCGCTCGCGTTCTTATGTGAAAAAACCTGGTGGTACGGGTGGCAAGCCAATCCATCAAAAGAAAAATAAAGATGGCACTACCAAGAAAAAATCAGGTACGCCACGTATTTGGCAAATGGAAGAAAGTGAGAAACCTCGTCGTAAGACCAATGGTACTACACGCCCTAATACCAAAAGCCGTGGACGTCGGGCACGTTAATGAGTTGGTGAGTCAAAACTCAACTTGTTCAAGATACAAAAATGGATGCCGAAGCATCCATTTTTTTATAGCTGAACTTTAAATTAAACTTTAACTCAGCCTTTTAACCACTGTTCTACTTTTGCCTGATCTGTAACGCTTAATGCCACTTCTGGCAATTCAATCTGCGCAGCATTCAGTTCAAAAGTCATCAACTCATCACGGCGGAATGCATGAACAGTATAAGCTGCATCCTGTTTGGCATATTGCTCAAGTGATTTTACAGATGCCTTTAAGCCATCAATCGCAACAATCACATCAAGCGCAGAAAGTCCTGCTTTTGCCGCAGCACCTTCACGATGGGCAGCTTGTACCAACACCCCTTCAGGTTTATCTGCCAATTTTAAACCAAACGGCAAAGACTTATCCTGTTTTAGCTGATAATCAACACCAAACTCAGGCAATAACTGATCGAGCGGCAATTCATCAGTCGTGTTGATTAAATGGTGAATTTGCTCCGACCAATCATCCCCAGTTAATTCTTTGCATAAATCAAAGATGGTGCGCTCATGCACTTGAATGCCCTGTTGCGCATTGGCATACAATTTCTGCATTAAGGCATCTAAGCTTGAGCCACGTAAACGCAAGCCCAAATCTAAACATAAAGCCACCAAACAACCTTTGTTATAGTAGCTGGTTCCTGCATTGTTCGAGTTTTCATCTTGACGATAGAACTTGACCCAAGCATCAAAACTGGATTCTGCCACCGTTTGAATCGCACGACCCGGGTTTTGCAAATAACGATTAATTTGTGCTTTGAGCAGCTCCAAATAAGCCGCCTGATCAATTACACCACTACGAAGCAATAACAAATCATCGTAATAAGACGTAAAGCCTTCAAAAATCCATAACAGTGACGTATAGCCTTCCTGATTCAGGTCATAATTCACAAAATTTTCAGGACGAATGAATTTCACCAACCAACTGTGAAAATACTCATGGCTGCACAGACCTAAAAAGCGCTGATAATCTTTAGAAGGTTGTTCAGGTTCGTTAGCTTTCGGCAAATCATCACGCGGTGTAATTAAACTGGTACTGTTTGGATGCTCTAAACCGCCATAGCTATTGCCTGTTGCCATGGTCATAAAGGTATAGTTTTCAAATGGCGCAGAACCAAACATGGTAATTTGTGTAGCACAAATTTTTTCAATATCTTGCTGCATACGCGCAGCGTTCATTGCATGTTTGCCCGAAACCACAAATTCGTGTGGAATATCTGCTGCGGTAAAACTAAAACGGGTTTGTTCTGCCAATTCAAACGGTGCATCAATCAGTTCGGCATAGTTTTTGGCTTTTAAGGTATAACGCCCTTTCACCAAACTTTTTGCTGCCAAACCTGTCGCAAGCTGAAAATGCTTCAGCTCGTCTGGTAAAAATAATTCAACTTCAATAGCTTTATCTTCTTGCCCATCTAAGCCCAAACAGGCACAGGCAGGATTGACGTATAAACGGGTTTGATCGACATAAGCGCCACGCACTGACAAATCATAAGCGTAGACATCATATTCCACCGTAATCAATTCATGATCGGTGTTAAATAAGCGCCATTTATTCTTTTCAAATTTCTGAATTTTGAGGATACGCCCCGCTTCATCATAAGCACGTACCGACTCAAGATGTTTGGAAAATTCACGAATTAAATAGCTGCCTGGAATCCAAGTGGGTAGAGATAAAACCTGAGTAGGATTAGCCAAAAAACGCACGGTGACATGCATAAGATGCTGACGATAATCGTCAAATTCGATTTGATAATGCAACATAATGGGCAATACAAAATGTATAAATAAGAACTTGGCAACAAGCTTAACATTTTTTAGCAATTGATGCGTCAAGATGAGATTTGTCTGCATTTATGGGTAGCCATCTGAGCAAAAAAGGCATAGCATTCCCTAGTCAATTGTTATTGTTTTTGCTGCTTAAAACCATTGTGACACCAATGGATTGGTGTAAATAAGGAACTTCTTTGAAACGTGTTATCTATCTGATTGCGGCGCTCTGCTGGCTCTGCAGCGCAATCACGCATGCCGCATTATTGAATATTCAAGCTGAAAGTGTCGAAGCCGAAGCATGGGCAATTTTAGACCCACAATCTGGGCAAGTGATTGCAGAACACAATAGTCACGTACAACGTGCACCTGCTTCACTCACTAAAATGATGGTGGCCTATATTGTGCTGAAAGATATTCAGGCAGGTAAATTAGACCGACATGAAATTTTGACCGCAACACCTGTGGTAGAACAAGTGATGTGGGATGAATCACAAATGTATCTAAAAGCAGGTGAGCAGATTTCGGTAGATCAATTATTGGCAGGCTTAATTATTATGTCTGCTAACGATGCTGCACTCACTTTAGGTGAACGTGTTGCAGGTGGTGTGCCGCAGTTTATTGCCCGAATGAATCAGGAAGCGCAAGCTTTGGGTATGCAAGACACACATTTTCAGAATCCGTCTGGTGTGACCATGCCAAACCATTATTCTTCTGCGGCAGATATGGCACGTTTGGCACAAGCGATTGTGACTGAAACACCCGATTATTTGGCTTATTCAAAACAGACCAGTTTTACCTATAATCAGCACTTTCACCGTGCGACCAATATTTTATTAAAACAAGACCCAAGTGTAGATGGATTAAAAACAGGCTTCACCAAAGCTGCAGGCTACAACCTTGCCCTAACCGCAAACCGCCCAACACTGGACAGTGATGCACCTGAACGTCGTTTGGTAGTGGTGGTGATGGGAACCAAGAGTGCGCAAAAACGCGCTGAGGTGGCACATCAATTATTAAATTTAGCCTATAGCTATACCCGTAATGAAGTCGCGATTAAACCCAAACAAATGATTGCAGAATTGCCTGTGGTGAAATCGACTTTACGCATGTTTAAGATTGAAAGCAGTCAGCCAAAGTTTGTGACGACATCGCTGTATGAACAGCCACATGCAATTAACATGGCGCAGTTTGATCAAAGCACTCAACGTTTACAACTTCTGAATGCACAAGGTGGATTAGAAACACTTGAACCTGCACAGCGTACACAAACGCATGTCAATATTGAATTGTCTGAAAAATTGCTGACTGCGCCATTGGCACAGGTCATGAAACTTGCAACCGTACACGTTTATCAAAATAATCAATTGATTAACAGCTTTGCGATTGAAGAACATGTCAACATTGTTGAAGCCAATATTTTTGAAAGAATCATGATGTGGTTTGGTAGTTTGTTTAATTTCTTTAGCCATCAACCTGTAGAAGATGAGAAAACTTCACTCGGTTAGAAGCCGATGATCCTCAAGAATTAAATATCACCAAGATGGGCAATGTCCCATCTTTTTTATTGTCATCTACACATCATACAAAGGGCTTAAAATGAGCCTGCAATAAAATCTGCAAATTTATAGGTATGACGCACAAATTTGCATTGAAATTATAAAAATTGCCCCGATTAACTAAAAAATGTCATAAAAAACTCGGAAAAGTGAAGAATTTGCAGAAATGTCTATAACAAATTCCACGTTTCACTTTATGATGTACCCTTAAAAAATTGAATGGATCAATAACATGACTGCTATTGCAAATGACCTCGTGGTTTCTTTCCACTACACATTGACTAACGCAGAGGGTGAAACTCTCGACAAATCTCAAGGTGAACCACTTGCCTATTTGCATGGTGCAGGTAATATCATCCCTGGTTTAGAAAAAGCGTTAGAAGGTAAAACAGTAGGTGAAAAATTTACTGTAAACGTACCTGCAGCTGAAGGTTATGGCGAATACAACCCAGACTTAGTACAAGAAGTTCCTGCACAAATGTTCCAAGGTGTAGACAACATCCAAGCAGGCATGCAATTCCAAGCGCAAACTGATGATGGCGTTCAAATCGTAACTGTAAAAGCAGTTGAAGGCGACAACGTAATTGTTGATGCAAACTTCCCACTTGCTGGTCAAGATTTAACGTTTGAAGTTGAAATCATTGAAATCCGTGAAGCTTCTCAAGAAGAATTAGATCACGGTCACGTACACGGTGCGGGTGGTCATCACCACTAAGATCAGTATTGATCGAAGCAAAAGGCAAAGTATTTTTACTTTGCCTTTTTTGTTTGTCATTCTAAAATTCAGGATAAGCACATGACTGAAAGATCCTTTCAGGCAGACTATTGCGGAAAGATCATTACAGGAAAGATCATTACAGGAAAAATCAACACAGCACATTGTTGTTTTATTGGTCAAATAAATCCTTCACATTTAAGACAATTTTACCCAGTCATGCTTATAATGAAGTCACCTTTCTAGCGCTCACATCAAGCATTCTTCCCATGCAAAACTATAATTTAGTTTGGTTCCGACAAGATTTAAGAATTTCAGATCACACCGCACTTTGGCATGCTAGCCAAGCAGGAGCTTGTATTGGCGTGGTGATTCTTTCGCCTCAGCAATATCGTTTACATCACGATGCGCCCATTAAAATTGACTTTTACTTGCGTCAATTAAATGCACTAAAAGACGAACTCGCACAACTCAATATCCCACTGATTGTTCAAATTACACCATCTTGGGCTGACATTGCACAAACACTGCTCCAACTATGCCAAACATTGAAGGACTCTCATCCGATTCAAAATATTTATGCCAATATTGAATTGGGAGTGAATGAGCTAAAACGTGATCTTGAAGTTCAACAAACCTTGAACCAACACGGTCAGGATTTGGTTTTGTACCATGACCGCACGCTTTTTCCTGTGGGTACGGTGCGCAATCAGAGCATGAAACCGTATCAGGTATTCAGCGCATTTAAAAAGTATGCCTATCAACAGTTGAATGTCAGTATTCCGCGTTGCTTTCCTCTGCCGCAACCACAACTACCCATCCAACTTCCTAAACAATATCTCTCTACAGTGCCAAGTTTAGAACACTTAGGTTTCGACCCGCTTCCAACGGCACAACAAAACTTATGGGCAGTCACGGAACAACATGCACATCACTTGTTGGATGATTTTACACGTGAAAAAATGCACGATTATCAGCAACAGCGTGATTTTCCTGCGTTGTCTGGTACCAGCCAATTATCTGCGTATTTAAACTGTGGCATTCTCTCCATTCGGCAATGTCTGGCTGCGGTTTTTGCTCATTCACAAGGGCATTTTCATCTCGAAAATGTAGGACAACAAACTTGGTTAGATGAATTACTTTGGCGTGAGTTTTATCAACATATTTTGTTTGATTATCCCAAAGTTTCAAAGCACCGCCCTTTTAAAGATCAGACCGCACAGGTGGCGTGGCGAAATGATCCTGCAGGTTTAGCAGCATGGCAACAAGGAAAAACAGGCATCCCCATTGTGGATGCAGGCATGCAACAACTTTTGCAAACGGGCTGGATGCATAATCGAGTCAGAATGATTTGCGCAATGTTTCTGTGCAAAAACCTGTTAATTGACTGGCGCTTGGGCGAACAGTGGTTTATGCAACATTTAATTGATGGTGATTTGGCTGCCAATAACGGTGGCTGGCAATGGTGTGCCTCGACTGGTACAGATGCAGTGCCCTATTTTAGGATTTTCAACCCTGTGAGCCAATCACAAAAGTTTGACCCCAATGGTGATTATATTCGCACATGGCTACCTAAACTGGCTCATTTAGATGCCAAAAATATTCATGAACCATATGCGAAAAATCCAAATCTAAAACTGGATTATCCTCATCCAATTGTAGATTTAAAACTTAGCCGATTACGTGCCATAGAAGCCTTTAAACAGCTTTAAGAGTACAAACAGAAGATTGGTCAGTCTCGCCCCCATCTGCCATAGGTTAGCATGATGGGAGATTCAACGATTAAACCGACAGTTAGGCGGCTTGCTCGTCACGTTTAAAGACCAATTCGCCTTTTAAAGAACTGTCTGCATCAAAATAATAACCTTCACTATTGAATGCTTTTAAGTCTTCTGCGCGTTCTAATTTATTCTCGATGATAAAACGTGCCATCAAACCACGGGCTTTTTTGGCATAAAAACTGATGACTTTATATTTACCATTTTTCTGATCTAAAAATACAGGTTTAATAATTTCAGCCTGAATTTTTGCTTCCTGCACCGACTTATAATATTCATCGGAAGCTAGATTCACCAATAATGCCGACTGGTTATGTTTTAAATCTTGGTTAATTAAATTGGTGATGATATCGCCCCAGAAACGATACAAATTTTCACCGCGCGCATTATGCAACTTAGTGCCCATTTCCAAACGATACGGCATCATTAAATCCAATGGACGCAATAAGCCATATAAGCCAGAAAGCATGCGCAAGTGTTGTTGAGCAAACTCAATCTCTGCAGCAGATAAACTATAAGCATCTAAGCCTGTGTACACATCACCTTTAAAGGCAAACATGGCCTGACGTGCATTGGCAAGATCAAACTCTGCTTGCCAGTCACGAAAACGCTCGACATTCAAAGTGGCAATTTTTTCACTGACACTCATTAAACTGGCAATTTCTGTAGCAGAAAGTTTACGTGCTACATCAATTAACTCTTGTGAATGTTGAAGTAATCTAGGTTGAGTATATTCATCGCTTGGTAATGCAGTTTCATAATCTAAAGTCTTGGCTGGAGAAATTAAAGCGAGCATAAACCACCTAAATAAAAAATACTGCGCTCACTATAGCAGCAGCTTTCAACAAACTCCAATGCGTGTTTTTGTTTAACCCTATCGGAAAAACACGTTGCGTTGTATTGCTAGAAGATGATCTCTTAGATCAATCCAACGTGGAGGCTGAGGTGCTTTTATTTCAGTGTCTGCTTTAAAAAAACATTGATTCACTCTGATCAGTTGAGCTTATTTTTTTTATAGTACTTGCAACATTTCTCTAGGCAATAAAAAACCCACTTAACTCTCCCAAATTAAGCGGGTTAAATAAAAATTATTTTGTTGTATTGTTCTTCCTGCTTAATATACGGTTGCGATGTGTCATTTAGATGACATTTCAATTAAAAAATGAATAGGATCTGTTGACATTTGCTGTATAAAAAAATAGCGAGATAGTAAAATTCAATCGCCAAACCAAATTCACTACTCGCTATACCTCGTAAAATGTTGAATGATCAACACTGGTCTAAGTTAAAAGCTATTCTCGCAATTTTAATATTTATCTCAAATCAAATTTGAGAAATTTTTTTGAGGCAATCCTATATCGTATTAGAACAGGATGCCCTTCGAGAGATTTACCCGAGGTTTTTGGTAATCCAAACTCAATTTTTAAAAAGTACAATCGCTGGTCTAATAAAGATAAGATAATGAAAATATTTAAAATATTCTCAGAGAACGCTGATCGTGAATGGATATTTATTGATGCTACTCATGTTAGAGCACACCAACATTCAGCAGAAATCCCTAATCAGGATATTTCAAAAAGTGTTGGGGGTAATAGTTCTAAAATTCACTTAGCTATTGACTCTCACGGTAACCCGATCGAATTTATTATTTCAGATGGAACCACCCATGATGTCAAAGTTGCCCCTATTTTAGTCGAACAATTAGATTTAACTGACACTGAAATAGTCTGTATGGATAAAGGCTATGATTCTGAAATATTAAGAGAGCAGATTAAAAATTAAAGTGCTAAAGCGAATATACCGAAGAAATCAAACACGAAATCAAGTAATGATCATATGGACTGGTATTTATATAAAATCAGACACTTAGTTGAGAATGCTTTTTGCCGTTTGAAGCAATTCCGAGGAATTGCTACACGGTTTGATAAACTAAAGCGAAACTTTCGAAGCGCAGTTGCCTTAGCTTGTATTTATCTGTGGCTGCCTTTATGAAATGTCAACAGACCCTATTTTTAATTTAAAAATCATGTATAGATTTTAAACATCCAACACATATCGTCCTAGTTTAACCTTTCCACTCAAATTCACTAAAAGATTGGTCTTCTTTCAGAGTATTTTCTACCGCTTGCGCCAATTGATTTAATAAACTTTGCTCTGTAATCCGTTCTAGCCAGTCTTGTTCTTCATTGGGGTATGAAGTAATTTCACAAACAAGATGTCCATCTTCACCACGGCTTTGACAGTTCACAGCCAAAGGCAGCGCATGTTGATCTACACTTACAGCGACTTGTGCACCACTCTGCGGCAACGTTTGAAAGCCATAGTGAGATAAGTTTTGTGAAAGTAAATTCGCCACATAATTCTGTGCCAAAGTGCAATCTTGTAACTCTTGTTTATTTTCACAATTCGCCATAAATTTTAATTTGCGCATGCTCGAACCCAAAGGCTTTTTTCTTGTATGGGTTTAGCATAAGCAATAAAACGCAAACAGCCAAGCAAAAGCTTGGCTGTTTCAGCATAAAGTCTAGGCTTTGCGATTTGTCATCGCAGCCCGTATCGTTTTGGCTTATTCTGTCACTTGAATATTCAGACCTGCCACACCTGCAAGCTCAGTAAAGGTTGGGAAACTTGTCGCTACTGTTTCTGTACCGACAATTTTAATTTCTCCAGAAGTACGCAAGCCTGCGATAGAAAAACTCATGGCAATACGGTGGTCATGATGTGATTCAATCTCGCCGCCTGTGAATATCGCTGACCAGTCACCTGCTTTGCCTTTACCCTGAATGATGATGCCATCGTCAGTGGGTGTGCAGTCAATGCCCATGGTTTTTAAACCATCTGCCATCACTTGAATACGGTCTGATTCTTTCACGCGCAACTCTGCAGCACCTGTCAGTACAGTTTGACCTTCAGCACAAGCTGCAGCAATGAACAATGCAGGAAATTCATCAATCGCCAATGGCACTTGATCTTCAGGAACATGAATCCCTTTTAAAGTACGTGAACCACGAATACGAATATCTGCAATTGGTTCACCGCCTGCAATACGTTCATTTTCCACGCTCAGGTCTGCACCCATTTGTTTCAGAATTTCAATCACACCTGTACGGGTTGGGTTAATGCCCACCGCTTCTAAGGTTACATCTGAATTTTCTGTAATGGCTGCACCCACCATGAAGAATGCCGCAGATGAAATATCAGAAGGTACTTGAATATCTGTACCCACCAATTTACCGCCGCCTTGCAATGAAATACGGTTACCTTCAGTTTTCACTTCATAACCAAATGCACGTAACATACGTTCGGTATGGTCACGCGTTGGTTCAGGCTCAGTCACTGAAGTTTCACCTTCTGCCCAAAGCCCTGCCAATAAAATACCTGATTTCACCTGTGCAGATGCCATTGGCAAATCATAGTGAATACCTTTCAGCGCTTGCGCACCTGTAATCGATACTGGCGGTGTGCCACGTTCACCCGTCGTTTGAATTTGTGCACCCATTTCACGCAATGGTTTAGCAATACGCTCCATTGGACGCTTGGTCAGTGACGCATCACCTGTCATAACAGAATCAAACTGCTGTGCAGACAACATGCCTGCCAACAAACGCATAGATGTGCCTGAGTTACCCATATAAATTGGGCCTGCAGGTGCTTTTAAACCTTGCATACCTACGCCATAAATGGTGACCTCACCATTTTTAGGGCCTTCAATGCTCACACCCATATCACGGAATGCTTGCAAAGTCGCCAATGCATCCTCACCTTCAAGGAAACCTGTCACATGCGTAGTGCCTTCGGCAATTGCACCAAACATAATTGAACGATGTGACACAGATTTGTCACCCGGTACGGTAAATTTACCTTGGAAAGTCTTAGCACCCGGCAAAATCGTAAATTGTTGTGTCACGTTATTGTTCTCCATAAAAGGTTTCTTGGCGAGCATATGATTAAAATGCTGTCGTGCCGCTTGTGCATGTCCAAGCAAGCCCATTAAAGCATGCGAGTCTTCTTGTTCAATCAGTTGGCGAATAATCGCGAGTTGACTTTCAAAGCCATCCACCGCTTTTAACAATGCAGTTTTATTGGCAAAGAAAATGTCATGCCACATTTGTGGATCGCTAGCAGCAATACGTGAGAAGTCACGAAAGCCACCCGCAGCATAGCGGAAAATGTCTAAATTATCTTCCCGATTTGCCAATTGTTCGACTAAATTAAAGGCCATTAAATGTGGAAGATGACTGGTATATGCCAATACCTCATCATGTTTTTCCACATCCATGCAAATTACTTCGGCTTTGGCGCTTTCCCACATTTGAATCAGTTTATTGACTGCCCACGGCGCACTGCTTGGTAATGGTGTCAAAATGACTTTGTGATTGGCAAATAAATCAACCTTACCTGCATGCACGCCCGTATGTTCTGCCCCAGCAATTGGATGCCCGGGTACAAAACCTGCAGGTAAGTCTTCACCAAATACCGCTTTGGCTGCAGCCACGACACTGCCTTTGGTGCTGCCTACATCGGTCAGAATTACATTATCTGCCAAATGTGGCTGAAGTAATCGCAAGACTTTTTCTGTGGCTTGCACAGGTAGCGCCAATACTACTAAATCTGCGCCTTGTACCGCATCTACAGGATTGTTAAAGCCTTGTTCAATTAATCCTAATTCCAAAGCATCTTGCAGCGTTTTTTCAGAACGGGTCGATGCCACAATATGCCGACTTAAGTTTTCTGCCAGCATTACACGTGCCAAACTCGAGCCTATTAGCCCGAGTCCGATAAATGCAACTTTTTCAAACAATGGTTGCGCCATGTTTTATGCCTTCGCTTCCTTGCCCAATACTTTGGCTAATGCACGCAGGAACTTGGCATTTTCTGCTTCTGTGCCAATTGAAACACGTAAATGGGTCGTAATACCCACAGGACGTACAATTACACCTTCTTTCAATAAGGCATTAAAAGTTTGACCCGGATCGGCTTCTACATCTACCAAAATAAAGTTAGCACGTGAAGGCACATAATTCAGACCCAATGCTTTAAAGCCTGCTTCCAATTGCGCCATGCCTGCTTTGTTGGCAATACGTGATTTTTCGATAAAATCTTCGTCTTTTAATGCCGCAACCGCAGCCACCATTGCCAAGTGATTGACGTTAAATGGTTGACGAATACGGTTTAAATAATCGGTCACTTCTGCAGAAGCTAAAGCAAAACCAACGCGCAGCGCCGCCAAACCATAGCACTTAGATAAAGTACGGCTCACGATTAAGTTTGGATATTGCTCAAGGAATTTAAGGCTATTGAAGTTCTCTGGAAAATATTCCACATAGGCTTCATCTAATACCACAATCACCCGTGCAGGAACTTTTTGCATAAAGGCTTCAAATTCAGCCTCTTCAAACCATGTGCCTGTTGGGTTATTTGGGTTGGCAATAAAGATTAACTTGGTGTTGTCTTGAATTGCTGCCGCCATAGCATCCAAGTCATGTGAAAAACCTTTGGCAGGCACTTCAATCGCTTGAGCATTAATCGCTTGCGTCACCAAAGCATATACTGCAAAGGCGTGTTGGCTATACAACACTGAATCTTGATCTGAAACGAATGCGCGAGCAAACATTTCTAGCAAATCGTTTGAACCATTGCCCAAAGTAATACGGTCATGCGCAAAGCCAAATTGTTTTTGAATTTGGTCTTTTAAAATAAAACCACCACCATCTGGATAGCGACCAATTTCAGCAATTTCTGCTGCAACGGCTTCTTTGACTTTGTCTGAACAGCCCAATGGGTTTTCATTTGAAGCAAGTTTGACGATATCTGTAATCCCCAACTCACGCTCAAGTTCACTGATTGGTTTACCTGGTTGATAAGGCTTTAACTTCGAGATGCCTTCATTGGCTGGGACAAACGACATTTTACACTTCCAGTTGACTAGGTGGTGAATGTGGCGCGCATGACAAACATGCACACCACTGAATTAAATACGATTACAACACGGCAGCAGGATAAGAACCCAAGACACGAATTTCTTTCACCAATGGACGGATTTCTTCAATCGCTGCACGGACATTGTCTTGCTCGACATGCCCTTCTAGGTCAATGAAGAATACATAGGCCCATTTTTCAGGCAAGGCAGGACGTGTTTCAATACTGGTCAAGCTAATATTATGCTTCGCAAATGGCGCAAGAATCTCAAGCAACGCCCCTGCGCGGTCATGTGCAGACACCAACAATGAAGTTTTGTCATTGCCACTAGGTGGAACTTTCTCACGACCAATCACCAAGAAACGTGTGGTATTTTCTGGGTTATCTTCGATATTGCTATGTAAAATTTCAAGTTCGTAAATATTGGCCGCAATTTCAGAAGCAATTGCAGCAGAATGCCATTCATTACGAATACGGCGTGCTGCTTCTGCATTGGAGCTGAGTGCTACACGCTCTACACCCGGATAATGTACATCTAACCATTTACGGCATTGTGCCAAAGTTTGCTGATGCGCATAAATTTGTTTAATGCTGTCTTTACGAGTGTTTTCTGACACAAGGAATTGGTGATGAATACGCAATTCCACTTCACCAATCACATTTAATGGCGATGATTTAAAGCAGTCTAAAGTATGGTTCACCACACCTTCAGATGAGTTTTCGACAGGCACTAAACCATAGTGCGCACTACCTGCTTCCACTTCACGGAAGACTTCATCAATAGTAGGCAAAGGACGCACAATCGCGTCTTGACCAAAATGTTTAAGTACTGCGGAATGCGTATAAGTACCAATTGGCCCTAAAAACGCAATACTTTGTGGCGCTTCAAGTGCCAAACATGCCGACATAATTTCACGGAATAAACGTGCCATGGTCACATCAGACAACGGCCCTTCGTTGCGTTCCATAACATTACGTAAAACTTGCGCTTCACGTTCAGGACGGTAAAACAACGGGCTCTCTTCTGCTGCAAATTTTGCTTTCGCCACCGCTTCAGCAAGTCGTGCTCGACGGTTAATCAGCTGCTGAATCTGTTGATCTACAGAGTCAATATCTTCACGGATTTTAGCGAGATCAAGAGAAGTCGTTGTGTTCTGATCGTCTTGGATCATTGTTATGTCGCCCTTCATAAACATTTTGCAAATAGTATAACAATAGTTAGCTTTCAAATGTTGCGCAATACAACTTTCAGTGTTTCAGATTTAAAAACATACAGTTGATCAAAGCATCACCAATCTATACATTTAAGCCGCAACTTTGCACAACGTACCGCTTAAAACTGGGCAACTATGCTTTTCTTTTTTGCATCTCTAATTCTAAGCGGTGTAATTTTATTTTTAAGTGTAATTATCAATCAGCTCATTGCTTTTAAGTCTGATCAAATTCATAAAAAAAGAGCCAGCACTGGGCTGACTCTGGAGATGATCCTTGATCTTTATTCAATTGGACTTTTAGGCATTGTTTTAACGCCCCAATAAACCACGCGCGACAATTTCTTTCATAATTTCATTGGTTCCACCGTAAATTCGCTGGATTCGCGCATCGACAAAGAAACGAGAAATCGGGTATTCCGTCATATAGCCATAACCGCCAAACAGTTGCAGCAATTGATCGGCAATTTTCATTTGCATATCTGTCGCAAAGCTTTTTAAAGCGGCTGCAGTTTCGACGTCCAGTTTGCCCTGCATATACAATTCGACGTTTTGATTATAAAAAGCAGAGGTTGCCAATTCATCAATTTTAGCCTGTGCCAAAACAAAACGGGTATTCTGGAACTGACCAATGGCTTGTCCAAACGCCTGACGCTCTTGCACATATTGTGTGGTCACATCAATTGAACCTCGAATAGCACCCAATGCAGTAGCTGCAATCGCAGTACGTTCACGTGGCAATTCTTGCATTAAATAGGCAAAACCATGCCCTGCCTGTCCTAACAATTGATTTTTCGGCACTTTGACATTGTCAAAGAATAGCTCTGACGTGTCTTGTGAATGCAAACCAATTTTTTCCAAATTGGTGCCTTTTTTAAAGCCTTCTAAATGAGTATCGACCAACATGAGCGACACGCCTTTGGCACGTGCTTGCGGATCTGTTTTTACTGCCAAAACCACTAAGTCTGCATGCTGACCGTTAGAAATAAAGGTTTTAGAACCATTCAGTACATAATGATCATCTTGCAAAATGGCGTTGGTACGCATGGCTTGTAAGTCTGAACCCGCACCTGGCTCGGTCATGCCAATTGCACCAACCACTTCACCCGACACCATTTTAGGCAGCCAGTATTGTTTTTGTTCTTCTGTACCAATATGCAAAATGTACGGCGCAGCGATTTCAGAGTGACAGGAAATACCTGTAGAAAGTGCGCTATAACCTGCACGTGCCGATTCTTCGACCAACATTAGGGAATAATGCGTTGGAACACCATAGCCGCCATATTCTTCAGGCACATCAATACATAAAAAGCCATTTTCACCTAACAGATTCCACACGCTGCGCGGCATGATGCCCTCACGTTCCCACGCAGCATAATGCGGTGCAATATGCTCCTGCATAAAACGTCGAAAGTTATCTCTAAATAATTCTAAATCAGCATCATAAGCCAGCATATCCAATCCTTTATTTTTCAATTGTTGTTTTCAATAGTATCCATGCTATGCATTTTTATACAGGCTGTCATGTGTTATCCCTACAGATTGTCTTACTTTACAGTCAAACTTTAGTCGTCATTTCAGATATGCAATGAAACTTGTGGCAGCTCGTACAAGCTGAAGCTGTGAATAGTGCTGCAAACTGTTGCCGAAGTTTATACACTAGTATACTAACTAAAGATGTGTGTGAACTCGCTTATGCCAAATACAAACCCCAATAAAAGAAATATTTATAAAGATGCAGAACATCCATTCGCACAATTTATTCGAATTATTGGCAAAGGCAAAACAGGCGCACGTTCACTGACCTATGACGAGGCCTATCAAGCTTTTTCTATGATTTTGCGCAATGAAGTGTTGGATGTGCAATTGGGTGCTTTTTTAATGTTGCTGCGTGTGAAGGAAGAATCTGTAGAGGAGTTGGCAGGTTTTGTGCAAGCCACCCGTGATCAACTGCAATTTAAACCGCTTCAGGTCGATTTAGACTGGTCATCTTATGCAGGTAAACGCAGACATTATCCGTGGTTTTTATTGGCAGCGCTGACTTTAGCAAAACATAACTATAAAGTGGTGATGCATGGTGCTTCTGGGCATACCATCAACCGTTTATATACCGAACAAGCACTGCAATATTTAGATTATCCAATTTGCCAAAATGACCTAGACGTTGAACAGCAATTGGCACAGCGTAATTTTGCTTACTTACCATTGGATGTTATTTCACCGATTTTGAGTGAGTTGATTAATTTACGCAATGTGATGGGTTTACGTTCACCCATTCATACCCTTGCCCGTTTAATCAACCCTTTTAATGCCAAAGCCACCATGCAGGCGATTTTTCACCCTGCCTATCGCAGTTCACATCAACAAGCCGCATTTCAGCTGGGTTATCAAAACAGTGCAGTGATTAAAGGCGAAGGTGGCGAGTTTGAACGCAACCCCGATGCCAAAACTTTAATTTGTGGCATCAAAAATGGCGCTTTATATGAACACGAACTGCCTAAACTGACCGATAACCGCAGCCCTATAGAAGAAGAACTGGATTTGGCAGTATTTAAAGCCGTCTGGCTAGATCAGCAAACTCATGAGTATGGTGAAGTCGCCATTACCGAAACCATAGGTATCGCTTTATATACCATGGGCGTTTGTGATGATTATGCTGTAGCGATGCAAAACGCACAGCAGCTTTGGCAAAATCGTCACAACTAAAACGTCATTGAAAATACAAAAAAAGACACCCATCTCAGGTGTCTTTTTTTGTATTTTCAATTTTTCTGAAAGCTTTCTTACATCATTTAAACAAAACGAATCGGTTTAAATTCTTCATGCTTGTGATGATCGTCATCACACTGCTCGCCTTCTTCTTTAGTGCCACGGTCAATATAGCCACTACGCTCAGTTTCAGGCAGGTTTTTCATTTCCCACGCATACACTGCTTGCATACAAATTTGACGTTGCTCTTGGGTCAGCGCAACACCGTTTGGCCACTTGCCAATTTCAATTGCCGTTTTTAAACGTCCAACAATTTCAGGATCGAGTACGGCAAGCATTTGTTCAATATTCATCATTCATCCTGCTGTTGCATTGATTCAAAATCTTGATTCCACCCTAATTTGGTACGACATGCCATATAGAAGTCATAACCTGGTGGATGTAATAAATTTAATTTATAAGGATGTTTGCGGATATGCAAACTATCTCCGACATTTAATGAAACACTATGTTGACCGTCAGCACTAACCATCGGCAATACACGGTTTTCACGAATATTGATTTTAATTTCGCTGTGTCCACCCACCACAATTGGGCGTGAAGACAAGGTATGTGGATGCATAGGCACCAATGCAATTGCATCCATGCTCGGATGTACAATTGGGCCACCACCCGACAAAGCATAAGCCGTTGAACCTGTTGGGGTCGAAACGATTAAACCATCACTGTGCTGACGATAGACATATTGCCCATCAATATTCAGTTCAAAGTCAATCATGTGAACCGACTTACCCGAATGTAGCACCACATCATTTAAGGCAATCGCTTCATAAATGATTTCACCTTTAGAGCGCACTTCCATTTCCAATAAAAAACGACGGTCTGACTGAAAATGTCCTTGCAAAACCTGATCGAGTTTAAAGATTACTTCTGTCGGTTTAATATCGGTTAAAAAGCCTAAACGCCCACGGTTCACACCAATTACAGGGGTATTGTATTTAACCAAAGCGCGCGCTGCGTGCAGCAATGAACCATCCCCCCCCACCACAATCACCAAATCGACCACTTCGCCTAATAAAGCACGGCTGACTGTTTGGGTGTTGTTATAAGGTACAAGTTGAGCAGTGTCAGAATCAAAAACGGGATGCAAACCCAATCCTAAAATATGGTCGTGAATCAGACATAATGTTTCTACGACAGAATATTTGTCTGGACGGCCAATCAGTCCAATGTTCCGAAAGTTCTTATGTGAAATTTGCACCTGCGATATCGCTCCGCTACGATTCGACGCCTATCATAGCACTAACCTAGTTGATTTAAAAAAACTTTAAAACTACATTTCTGCTCAATTTTATGACGATATTTTCCCTTCAGTCACAGATTAATTATTGCAAATTCAGTAAAAGCTTCGCATGATTAGCAAAATTTATCAGGATCTTATCGCGATTTATGAAGTCTGAGCGTGGCATAGGCATAATTGCATTACTATTTTGCATCATCGTTATTGGTGGATTTATTGCATTTAGTATCTACTTGATTCGTCTGGATAATATTGTCAGAGACAAATTTGAAGGACAGCGTTGGGATATTCCAGCCAAGGTTTTTGCACGCCCGTTAGAAGTGTATAGCAATGCACCTGTCAGCCAGACCGACTTTACTCAAGAACTGAAACTGCTTGGCTATAAAAATACAGATAATTATGCTAAATCAGGCAGTTATGTCAGCGATGGTAATACTTTATTTGTGCATACCCGTGGTTTTGACTTTGGAGACAGTGTCGAACCTGAACAGGTTTTAAAAGTCAGTTTTGCCAACAATCAAATTAGTGAAGTGAGCGCCACCAAACCATCTAATACAGGTATTGCACGTTTAGAACCGATGTTGATTGGCGGAATTTATCCACAGCACAATGAAGATCGTGTGCTGATTAAACTGAATAAAGTACCTAAACCGCTGATTGAAGCCCTTATTGCCACTGAAGATCGTAATTTCTATCAACATCACGGCGTTTCAATTCGTGGTACTGCACGTGCTATTGTCAGCAACGTCACTGGTGGCAAACGTCAGGGTGGTTCTACCCTTACGCAGCAATTGGTGAAAAACTTTTATTTAAGCCCAGAACGCACCTTAAAACGTAAGGCCAATGAAGCACTCATGGCCATGCTGATTGAACTACATTACAGCAAAGATGAAATCTTAGAAGCCTATTTAAATGAGGTGAATTTAGGTCAAAACGGTAACTATTCTATTAATGGTTATGGTCTAGCTTCACAGTTTTATTTTGGTATGCCGTTGCGTGAGCTAAACATTTCACAACAAGCCTTTTTGGTCGGTTTGGTACAAGGTCCATCATTATATAATCCTTGGCGCAACCCTGAAGCTGCCAAAAAACGTCGTGACATTGTACTAAACAATATGTTGGTGATGGGTTATTTAAACCAAGAACAATATGAAAAAGAAACTGCGCGTCCCTTAAATGTCATTACAAAACCGACCATTGGCCCTGCCCGTTTCCCTGACTTTTTAGATATTGTCCGCCGTCAATTACGTACTGAATATCAAGAAGGAGATTTGACCAATCAGGGTTTGCGTATCTTCACGACGCTTGATCCGATTGCACAAACCAACGTACAAAATGCTTTTAAAGCATCGGTTGAGCGTTTAAGCAAAGCCAATCCAAAGCGTTTAAAAGAATTACAAGGCGCGGTGCTAATTTCTCATCCTGAAAATGGCGAGTTAGTGGCAGCGGTAGGTTCTACGCAAGATTTTACGGGTTTTAACCGTGCCTTGGATGCCAAACGTCAAGTTGGCTCACTGCTCAAACCAATTATTTATTTAAGTGCGATTGAGTCTGGTCGATATAACTGGGCAAGTCCTGTAGAAGACAGCCAAATCAGCATCCCAATTGATGGTAAATCTTGGACACCACGTAATTATAGCGGCAGCGATCATGGGATTGTGTCTATGTCACAAGCCCTATCTCAGTCTTATAACCTATCTGCAGTTCGTTTGGGACAGGAGTTTGGATTATCTACCTTCCGTAATCACCTCATTAAATTTGGTGTACCAAGTGATGCGGTTCCGCAATATCCATCTATTTTCTTGGGTGCAGTAGATTTATCGCCTATGCAGGTGATGGATATTTATGGCAACTTTGCCACTGGTGGTTTTAAATATCCGACCAAAGCGATTCGCACCGTAGTCGATGCCAATGGACGTTTACTGGATCGTTATGGTTTAACCGTACAACAAACTATTGATCCTTCTGCCGCCTATATTTTGAATTATGGCTTACAGCAAGTGATGAGTTCTGGTACAGGTCGTTCAGCTTACAATAGCTTATCGACAGATTTAAAATTGGCAGGCAAATCAGGTACAACCAATGATACTCGTGATTCATGGTTTGCGGGCTATTCAGGCAATTATTTAGCCGTTGTATGGCTTGGTTTGGATGATAACAAAGTCACAGGCTTAACAGGCTCGTCTGGTGCTTTGCCTGTCTGGAGTAATGTGATGCAGCAATTGCGTCAAAAACCTGTCAACTTACGTCAGACCGAACAAATTCAATGGCATTGGATTGACCGCAGTTCTGGGCATTTATCTGCACAAGGCTGTGAAGGTGCGATGTATATTCCAGTGAATCGTAATAATGTACCGCGTCAGGCAACCGCATGTGGTTTTTCACACTATCAAGTTGAACCCGTTTACCAACCCGATACTGAAACTCAGCAAACAGCTCCTGAAACCAGTGACAGTATCGAAAATTATATCCGTGAAACTGAACCCGTAACAGATGACAATACTGATGGTCGTGTCATCTCAAGTGGCAGTTATATCAATTAAACTTGAGGATATCGGTCAGTTACGCTTATGAAATTATCACGTTTAAGACAAGTTTTTTTCACCACATTCGCTATGGGTGCGATGGCAACGATTGTAGCTTGCCAGAGTTTACCTGAACCGCCTGCTCCTCAGCCTGTGCCTGAAAAACCTAAAACTGTGACGACACCAGAAGGTGTGGTGATTCGTCCTTATGAACGTGAAGAAATTAAGCGTCAATCGTTGCAAGTGGTGGTGCCACAACAAACCGTGCAACAAAAATTAGAGGATGGTCGTAGTTTGCCTGCTTTTCAAAAGTTGATGCAGCAAACCCAGACCGCTTATAAACAAGGTCAATTCAATCAGGCCGAAACAGCAGCTTTGCAAGCGCAGCGACTTGCCCCGCAAGCGGCTGAAACCTATTTATATTTGGCTTTAATTGCCAACCAAAAGAAGCAACCCGCTAATGCAGAAGCCTTGGCACGTCGTGGTTTAAGCTATGCACAAAGCGATGCTATGAAACGTCAATTATGGCTAGTCATTCAAAAAGCAGCACAGCAACAAAATAATGCCAAAAGCCTTGCGCAAGCCCAACAAGCTTTGAAAGATTTGTAAGGACGATAATTTAATAAACTAAAAATCGCTGAGTGTGATTACATCAGCGATTTTTTTATTTGCGCAAACTAGAAAAAATCAAATAAAACGTACACCTGCAATGCCATAGGCATGATGCTGCTCTGCGGTAGTTAAATCATCTTGAGTTAAGCCACCCAAAGCAAAAACAGGAATATCGACAAATTCAGCGATCTGCTGGAATTTTTCCCATCCTAAAGGTGTGGCATCATGATGCGTGGTGGTTACTAAAACAGGACTGAGTAAAATTGCTTCACAACCAATTTGCTGTGCATGTTGTGCCGAAACAATGTCATGACATGCTGCAATATAACGCTGCCCAACTTTTAAATCGCCCTTTTGTAATTGCATCAGTTGCGATTGTTTTAAATGAATTGCTGCAATGGCGTGTTGCTGAATCGTATTTAATTGCTTCCACAATTCCAAATTGACAATCACTTGCCCCAGTTGCTCAATACAATATTCTGACAATTCGACCTTGCATGCAGCATTGGGTTCAACCCGCCAATACAGCAGTTTTTGCTTAGGCAAATTTGCTAAATGTTTTAAATCTTCACTGACTTTAATTGCCTGTTGCCACACTAGTCGTTGCACAATTGCACGATTGGCTTGTGGAAAATTCAGCTCTAAAAGTTGCGGACGGCTAAACCATGTCCAAGGCACTTGAATATCTTTTAATAAAGCTGCGGGTACAGCAGCCTGAAAAATATGCAGATTGACAATCACATCATCATATTCATGGCAAATAATATCAAAAGCATGCCAATGCTGTATGCCAACACCAACTTCTTCAAACACTTCACGGCGGCAAGCATCTACAGGAGTTTCGCCTGCTTCCACTTTCCCACCTGGAAATTCGTGTTTATTGCCCTGATGTTGTTTGGCTTCGCGCCAACCCACCAACACTTTGTTTTGATGAAATAACAGCGCAATTGCCACATGAATATTTGGCTTGGACATGAACCCGATTCCTTTTTTGCAATGTACGTTTTACTGCAAATTGTAGACTTTTATAAAATTAAAAATAATCCGTTGACAGGTTTACATGATAATGATTATCATTTAAAACTATTCTTACACACCACGGAGTAACTCAAAATGAACGCCCCATTTAACTTATTTTCACGTCATTCAGACACTCAGCATGCCCTACCTATGTTACATTCAAATAACTTGTTCGCGCTAGGACGCGAAATTCGTATTTTGCATGCAGGCGAAGAATATCGTTTACGCTTAACCCGTAACAATCGTCTTATTCTCACAAAATAATTAAAATAATCAACACAATAATAAACGTGGAAACAGCAGTATGAATCAGCGCATACTGCTTTTAAGTTCTGACTTGTTTAATTTTAACTTGCTTCCTAAAACCAATCATATTTACAACTGGGCTTTAGGCAACAAAATACGCACTTTTAAACCACCTTGTTCAGCACGTGAAAATTCAATTTTTCCTGCATGCAACTCTATAATTTTCTTACAAATCGACAGTCCTAAACCAGAACCTTGAGTTTTACTGCCTAAAGCACGGTAAAAGCGTTCGCCCAAACGTGCCAAAACGTCATCAGTCACTGCATGACCATTGTCGGCGATGCAAATTTCCTGCATCAATTCATGCGGTTTCGCTTCAATCCAAATACGTCCTTGAGGTGCTGCATAACGCACTGCGTTGTCAATCAAGTTGCGCAGGCAGCTAAATAGCAATTCAGGATTGCCTTGCACTTGTATCGGTTGAATATCTGACTGAATCTGAATGGCTTTTTCCTGAATAAACGGCGTCAGACTTTGTAAAACTTCCTGCACCAAGTCTGCTATAGATACCGCACTTTTATTTAACGATGCCGCATCTGTCGGGTCTAAACGTGCCAATAACAGCAAATTTTCCAATACTTGTGTACCACGACTGACATCACGCTGAATTTGCTCTAAATCTTGTGCCAACTCAGGTTGTTGTTGGTATTTACGTTTTAGCACCTGCAAACGCAATTGAATGGCAGATAAAGGAGAGCGTAATTCATGCGAAGCATCTGCTGTAAATCGCTGTTCTGCAATTAAAGACTGCTCTACTCGCCCCAACAATTTATTCAATTGCTGCAGCATGGGTTGCAGTTCTTTCAATTCAGGTTGTGTGGGGATAATTGGCGTCAAATCATGTTGATTTTTTTCTGCAATTTGTTGGGAGAGTTGCTGAATCCGCTTAAATTGACGACCAATCATAAAATGCACAATGGCCCATTGCAGCAACCACAACAGCAATAAAATAGCGGCATAACCTAAACTGGTTGCAGCAATTTCCTTGAAGCGATATTTAAGCGGCTGCGCGACAATCACATGCAAGCCATCTTCCTCTGCCACATAGCTGCGCCAAATTTGTCCATCTTGCCAGTGAAATGAAAAACCATGCTCAGATACCACGGCAAGCTGAGACAAGTGAAGCTGAGAAATGTCATGTTCATCTTCAGAGGTAGTCAAAATCAGATCATCTAATCCCAATTGATAGGCAATATGAAATTGCTCACTCAACTCATCGACCTGATTGCCTGCATGGTCACGCAAGTCTGCTCGCAGCAACATATCGGCTATTTCATCCATAATGTCATCATGCACGCGCATGGTCTGATAACTGGCAACCGCCAATAATAAAATCAGGGCGAGTCCACCCGCCAAGACTGAACTTAAAACGGAGCTTTTAACCAGTTTGGACTGTAAAGAAATGACCTGTTTAGACATGCGGAGATCAAACTGAATTAGTTATCTTGCTGCATACGATAGCCTAAACCTCGGATGGTTTTAATGCGGCTACTGCCAATTTTTTTGCGTAATTGATAAATAAATACTTCAATCGCATTACTTTCAATTTCATCGCCCCATGCATATAAAGACTCTTCGAGCTGTTCACGAGTCACCACATGCTGCGGGTTTTGCATCAGTTTATGTAAAATCTGGAATTCCTTGGCCGTTAAATTGACCTGTTGATCATCCACTTTCACTTGTTTGCTTTGCGTATCTAAAACCAAGTTGGCAAATTCAAGCTGCTGTGTCGGATGACTTTGCGCACTGCGTAACTGACTGCGTACCCGCGCCGATAGTTCTTCAAGGCTAAACGGTTTGACCAAATAATCATTGGCACCTAAATCAAGTCCCTGTACCCGATCTTGAATACTATCGCGCGCAGTAATAAAAATAACAGGTGTGTCCTGTTGCTGCTGTCGTAAAGCGTGCAGAATTTCATCACCGCTATTTTTAGGCAACCCACGGTCTAACAACACACAATCATAATGATGCTGCTGAATCGCTAAAATGGCATGATCACCACGTTCAACCCAATCGACATTATAACCATCCATTTCCAGCCAAGTTTTTATACTTTCTGCTTGCGATACATCGTCTTCAGCCAAGAGTAAGCGCATATCTTCCTCTGTTATTTATGCTTCAAAATTTTATGATTTCAAAATACTTTACATGATAAAACCACATACACCTTACAGCGTATGTGGTTTTTGAGTGAAATCAGTTTTGTGTAGCAACTAATGCTGTTTTACACAGCGTAGATTTAGAAACGAACTTGATCTACATCTATTTCAATACGTTTTGTAGGCTTGTGATCAATATCCACTTCACCAATTAAGGTAACAGGCGTTTTGGCAGAAACTGCTTTGCCATTCCATAAGTCATCATCAATATCGACCGTAATAGTGCCTGTGTTATCACGGAACTGATATTTTTCATCACCAATAGATTTCACCACATAACCTTTTAACTGCACTTTGCTGTCATCTTTCAGGCTTAAAGCTTGTTTTACAGTTACATTTTGATGTAGTGCTTGGGTGTTAATGCTGTCGTTTGCCATGGTGATTGAAGCCATTGCCATTAAACCTGCCATCAACATTGCTTTCATTGTAAATTTCATTGCTTCACCTTTTTGTGTTGCTCATTTCGTTATGGTGATTAAAACAAAGCAAGATGAGCTGAATCTTAAGATTTCCATTTTTTAAAATTCATCGTAAAAAGTTTGAATCTGCTAATTTAATGGCACGACTCGCAACACTTCCTCTAAAGTGGTCATGCCTTCTAAAACTTTGCGTGCGCCTGCAATACGCAACGGTTCAATGCCCTCTTTTTTAGCTTGCTGACGTAATTCATTTAAATTGGCATTGGCACTGATGAGCTGTTTGGTGTCTAAACTTAAAGGCATAAACTCATAAATTCCGACCCGACCTTTATAGCCCGTTTGACGACATTCATCGCATCCGACAGGTTTAAACACTTGTGCAGGCATTTCCATAATGTAGTCAAAGGTCAAATGTTCCCAGTCTTTTTCATTTATTGAGCCTTCCTGCTTACAATGCGGACATAGCTTACGCACCAAACGCTGTGCCAAAACGCCTAAAATTGTGGCAGCAGTCAAAAATGGCTGCACGCCCAAATCATGCAAACGAGTCAAACTTGACGGCGCATCATTAGTATGCAGTGTCGATAAAACTAAATGCCCCGTCAGTGCCGCTTGAATCGCCATATTTGCGGTATCCTGATCTCGAATTTCTCCGACCATAATAATGTCAGGGTCTTGACGCATTAAGGCACGCACACCATCGGCAAAACCTAAATCAATTGCAGTATTCACCTGCATTTGGTTAAAACTCGGTTCTAACATTTCAATCGGGTCTTCAATGGTGCAGACATTGACTTCATCGGTAGCCAATTGCTTTAGCGATGAATACAGCGTGGTGGTTTTACCCGAACCTGTAGGGCCTGTAACCAAAATAATGCCGTGACTATGTGCAGTCAGGGCATGCCATTCATTCAACAAACGACTATCAAAACCCAATTGCTGAAAACTGCGTACCAATACTTCTGGGTCAAAAATACGCATCACCAGTTTTTCGCCAAACGCCGTTGGTAAGGTCGATAAACGCAGTTCAGTTTCTTGTCCTTTTGGAGTTCGGGTTTTTAAACGTCCATCTTGCGGTTTACGTTTTTCGGCTACATTCATACGCCCTAAAATTTTAATCCGTGAGATGACTGCGGTAAGCGTATTGGCAGGCATGTTATAGATGGTGTGCAACACGCCATCAATACGAAAACGTACTTTGCCTGTGTCTTTACGTGGTTCGAGGTGAATATCGCTTGCGCCTTGTTCAAAGGCAAATTGCAGCACCCAATCGACCAACTTCACAATATGTTGATCATTGGCATCTGGGTTTTGGGTATCGCCCAATTGCAATAAAGCCTCGACCCCTTTATTTTCACGGTCGTGTGCAGAAGATTTTTGTGATGAATGTACTGCACGACTCACTTGGTAATATTCAATCAAATAGCGCTGTAATTGATCTGGGCTGAGTAAAACCCGCTGAATTTTTTTGGGCAATAAACTATGTTCTAAGTTGGCAACCCATTCTTTTTTATAAGGTTGATCTGTCGCAATTAATACCGCATCTGCAGTCACTTCCACCGCTAAAATACGGTTACGCAGCGCAAATTCCTGCGACATCACAGCAGTTAAAGCGGCAACATCGGCTTTTAACGGATCAATAATATAGAATGGCAAGCCTGATTTATCAGCCAGCCATTGGCATAAACGGTTTAAAGTTAAAGTGGTTTGGGGATGACTTTGATCGACCAAATTAAAGTTGGCAATCCATTGTAACGGATGCCATTTTAATTGATCACGTTGACGATGCGTGGTTTGTACCAAAGCCTGATCACGTTCGGTAATTTTACGATCTTTGACTAATTGTTCTAAGCACCAAGTACTGTCTATTTCAAAATTAAAATTCATTGTTATATGCCCCAAAATCTGGGTTTACTATAGCAGAGTTTGCTTTCAGGGCTGAATGACTTCTTTAATACAGTAATCTTGTATGGTTCGATTAAGCCATAATTTTAGAGTGAAAATAGATTCATAAATGGCGATAAACACAATTCAAATATATGATGTTTAAAATAACACCTTGTATTTGGAATGTTGCTGTGGATTTTCTGACTCCTCCATCTTTGGTTACAACCAATTTTCCCGAACTGCTCACCATGTTTGCAGCAGCACTTGGCTGTGGCTTACTGATTGGATTAGAGCGTGAACGCAGTAAAAAAAATGGACAACATCACCGTTTTGCAGGCGTACGTACCTTTGGAATTTGCGCATTATTAGGTGCCATTTGCTTCTTATTGGGCACGAGCATTGCCATTGTGGGTGCGTTGATTGTTGGGGGAATTGGCTTATATTCCCTCAAAAATCAAACGGAAGATGACCCCGGCGCTACCACCGAACTTGCCTTCGTGATGACCTATTTTATTGGTGCATTGTGTTTATGGAATATTCCATTGGCAGCAGGTTTATCGGTTATTTTGACAGGTTTACTCATGACCAAGCACACCATGCATGGCATTGTCAGTCAGTGGATTACCGAAGCTGAACTACGTGATGGCTTGTTTTTACTGGCTTTGGTGTTAATTGCCTTGCCACTGACGCCTAATACTGCACTATGGGGCAATGTGCTTAATCCTTATGTGATTTTAAAATTATTGATTTTAATTCTAAGTGTGCAGGCTTTGGCGCATATCGCCAAGCGTTTACTCTCAAGCAGCAACGCCCTCATATTATCTGCAATTGCTTCAGGTTTTGTATCAAGCACCGCAACCATTGCCAGTTTAGGCATGGAAGTACGCGCAGGTCGTGGCGACGCACGTGCCAATGCAGGTGCAGCGCTGATGTCTTGCGTGGCGACTTTAGCGCAAATGTTGATTATTGTGGCGGGTGTCAATCTGATTTGGTTTAAGTTATTAATTATTCCAAGTTTGGTCGGAATCGCGATTTTGGTTGTAGCGGGTGTCTGGTTGCTCAAAAAACATAAAAGTACGACAACAGCAAAACCTGAAGCCGACACCCGTATGTTTAGCCTTAAAGAAGCCGCTATTATTGTGGCGACCTTAACCGCAATTCAAGCGATGGTATACGGCTTGGAACAAACCCTTGGGGATGCAGGTTTAATCATTGGTACCCTGCTCGCCTCGTTATTTGAGGTTCATGCCGCAATTGCAACCGTGGTGATGCAAGGTCCACCGAGCCAGCAGGTACTTTTGTATGCCTTAATTTTAGGTGTGGTGGCACATGCGATTGCCAAATGCGTCAATGCCGCGCTCATTGGTGGTTTGCGCTTTGCACTGTATTTCGCCCCTGCCCAAATTCTGCACATGCTGGCGTTGGTGGCTATTTTATATATGCTGGTTTAATCGACAGCGATTAAAACAATTTTTAGGATATGCACTGCGTGCTGATCAACACGGAAACTGACATCAAAATCTGCAAAATTCATGGTGTAAATTCGTTCAGCATCATCCTGATATGCAGGTCGTGGATCTAAAGACAAGACCTGTTCCAATTCCTGCACAATTTGTGGTTGCAATACGCCTGAGCCGAGTAACTGATTTTTTTGCGCTTCTGCTGTGTCCATCCATAGCACTGTTTTTCTTATGGGTTCATCTTGCGCATAACCACTTTGTGCATCAGGCACAGCATCTGAATATTGGATATAAGGTTTAATATCCAAAATAGGCGTGCCATGCAGTAAATCTGCCCCTGTCACATAAACTCGCAGTGACTTACCCACTTTTTTGACCTGTTTAAATTGCACCACAGACAAACCAATGGGTGCAGGTCGATACATGCTGCGCGTCGCAAACACACCTATTTTTTGATTACCACCCAAACGTGGCGGACGCACTTGTGCACGAAAACAGGGGTTTTGCTGTTTCTGTACGGTTGGATGAGCATCGGTTTGGTTTTTATTGTCGTGAAATTGCCAGATTAACCATAAGTGACTAAACGCTTCGATCCCTTCAAATGCCAACACATCGTTATAAGGCGCCTGCATTTCAATATACGATTCGACTTGTACCAGATTCGGTTGACGAGGAATACCAAATTTTTCTCGGTAGGGAGAGTGCATAAATCCGATTATTGGCATTTTTAGATCAGTCTTCATCACTTTTTCTGATAAGCTCAATTAAATATATTCAGTTTATAGAGAATGATTTTAGATTAGAATAGCAAGCTGTTCTAATTTGATAATTTATTGAGACCTTTAATGGCTGCTTTCAACGTCGAAAAGATTACTCACGTACACCACTGGAATGACACTTTATTCAGTTTTAAAACGACTCGCGATACCGCACTACGTTTTAAAAACGGTCAATTTGTGATGATTGGTCTGGAAGTAAATGGCAAGCCTTTAATGCGCGCTTACTCGATTGCCAGTGCTAACTATGAAGAAGAGCTAGAATTCTTCTCAATTAAAGTACCTGATGGCCCTTTAACGTCTATTTTACAAAAAGTAAAAGTGGGCGATGAATTGCTGGTTTCTAAAAAACCTACAGGCACTTTGGTACTGGATGATTTAAATCCTGGTAAAAACCTATACTTACTTTCTTCAGGTACAGGTCTAGCTCCATTTTTGGCAACCATCCGCGACCCTGAAACTTATGAACGCTTTGAAAAAGTGATTGTGGTTCACGGTACACGTTTCATTTCTGAATTGGCTTATCAAGATTTAATTCTAAATGAATTACCAAATCACGAGTTTTTCCAAGAACTTGGTATTCGTGAAAAACTGGTATATTACCCAACCGTTACACGTGAAGAATATCCAAACCAAGGACGTGTGACCACGGCAATTGAATCGGGTGAAATCTTTGAAAAAATTGGTTTACCACGTTTTAACCCTGAAACTGACCGTGCCATGTTATGTGGTAGCCCTGCATTCTTAAAAGATGTTGCAGCATTACTTGACCAACATGGTTTAAAAGAATCACCACGTATGGGTGAATTGGGCGATTACGTGATTGAACGTGCTTTCGTTGAAAAATAAAAGCTGTTGAATCTAAAAAACCGAGCTAAATAGCTCGGTTTTTTGTCATTAGCATCAATTAACGTACACTGCGACCTTCTTGGTTAGCACGTCCTTCACAGTGTGCACCACCACCAATTACAAACCCACGCTCTGCCTGACATGAACCAATCATACGACCACTCGAATCATAAGTTGTCACTTTTGAAGCACAACCTGTCATCAAAATAGCCGCTGTTAATGCGATTAAACTAGAAATTTTCATTGTATTACCCCTCTAAAAAATTAGTCTTGTTGCAGTGAAATCTGCGAATTATTTGGTATGGTTGGCAATAAACCCGTGCGCTCATCTACTTTAGAATAGTTAATGCCTTGTATGTTGGCACCACCATAACACACAGCTTTAGCCCCCAAAAGAAAGCCCTGTGTAGCGACACATGAACCAATCACTTGCCCTGCAGTATCATAAGTCACTACTTTAGAACTACAGCCAGCCAAAGCAATCAGGCTTGCTATAGAAAATAATTTAATTAGTTTCATTTAACCCTCAATTTAAAAAAAATTAAATATTATTCATCGTGTAAATTATTTTTAAATACATCAATTTATTTTTAATTTTAGTTATATATTATTTTTTGTAAATAGCAATTTGGAATAACTTATCGTTATTTTTACTTCAAATTTTAAAATTATTGCGACTACAAAAAATTAAAAGCACTCCATCTAAATCACTCAAATCAGATGGAGTGCTTTTTACGTTTATTCTTTATTCTGGTACATTCATTCTTCGTTCAGCCAAAGCTTGCTGAATCACATGATATCCCGCTGTTAAGCCCAAACTCGCCATAATCACGGCTACCACAAGATCTGGAATCAAACTACCCGTACCAAATACACCCACTGCCGCCAAAATAACTGCGAAATTACCAATCGCATCATTACGGCTACATAACCACACCGATTTCATATTCGAATCACCATCTCGAAATGCATATAAAATCAATGCAGTAACCACATTGGCTAATAAGGCGATGATCCCAATAATACCCATGGTTATGGCTTCAGGTGGAATACCCTGTATATAGGCATAGATAACCTTGCCCATCACCACCACACCAAACAAGGCCATCGTGATGCCTTTGACCAAAGCCACAGTAGCACGCCAATACAAACTTGCACTTAACACCGCAAGTGAAATCCCGTAATTGACAGCATCTCCAAAGAAATCCAGTGAATCTGCCCATAGGGATGATGAATGGGCATAGGCACCACCTATCAACTCGATAAAAAACATGCTGAGATTGATCACCAATGCAATCCATAACGCGGTTCTAAATTTACTATTCGGTTTGATTGGCGCAGGTTCATGACTACACGTACATGCCATAGACACACCTTCTTTCAAAATGAAACTGTTTCGATTATGCTCATTTAAAACTATAGACTTAGTCCAAGGTCAAGTATGGCACAATATTTAATTCATGAATTAGCTAAAAAAGTTGGAGTCAGCACAGATACAATTCGTTTTTATGAAAAGAAACACTTACTCACCCCAAGCTTTCGTGCCGAAAATAATTATCGCTATTACAATGATGAGGCACTCAAGCGTTTGATTTTTATTAAGCGTTGTCGTGCTTTAGATATGAACTTAAAAGAAATTGAAGCTTTGATTGAATTAGAAAAACAGCCAAAGCAAAACTGCTGCGCCGTGAATGAATTGATTGATGAACATTTAAGGCATGTAGAAGATAAAATTGCCGAGTTGCAGCATTTTCAGCTACAACTTCAGCAACTTAGACAAGCCTGCATCACACAAACAACTATTGATGATTGTCAGATTTTAAAACGGCTCGAAGCCGAATAATCACTCTCTCAGCCTTTTCTCATGCGGTTTTGCTTATCTAAAATTGAATTATCAAGACTTCTGATTAACACGTTGCGACAACTGCTCGGCAGTTTCCACACGTTCAGAATAACGATCTACCAAATATGCTGCTTGCCCGCGAGTCAGCAAAGTAAATTTATATAACTCTTCCATCACATCGACAATACGGTCGTAATAGCTAGACGCTTTCATGCGGCCATCTTCCTCAAACTCTAAAAAGGCTTTAGGAATAGAAGACTGATTGGGAATGGTGATCATCCGCATCCAACGTCCTAAAATACGCAATTGATTGACGCTGTTAAATGACTGCGACCCGCCACACACTTGCATTAAAGCAAGCGTTTTACCTTGTGTGGCACGAATTGCACCTGCAGCAAGTGGAATCCAGTCAATTTGTGCTTTAAAAATTGAGCTCATCGAACCATGACGTTCTGGGCTACACCAAACCATACCTTCTGCCCACGCCAACAATTCATGCAGCTCTTGAACTTTGGGATGTGAAGCATCGCCATCTTCAGGTAAAGGCAAACCTTTGGGATGGAAAATTTTTACCTCAGCGCCAAAGTGCTCCAAAATTCTGCCCGCTTCCTGTACCGCCAAACGACTATAAGAACGCTCACGGTTTGAACCGTACATCAATAAAATACGTGGCGGATGGTTCAACGGCTTTGCCTGCACCTGTTCAAAACTTGGTGTAGGCAATAAATCTAAATCAATATTGGGTAATACCATGCTGCATACTCTTAAAACTAAAATGGGCAACGCATGCCCATGTTTTTATCTTAAACCTCAAAATGAAGAAAATTACTTTGAACTGACAATCGACTCATTTTGATAAAACTTTTTACGCAGCCATAAAGACACACTCACCAAAGCAATCAACACAGGCACTTCAACCAAAGGGCCAATAATCGTGGTAAATGCAACGGGAGAAGCCAAGCCAAACGTTGCAATGGCAACAGCAAGTGCTAATTCAAAATTATTCCCTGCTGCGGTAAAGGAAATGGCGGTCGTCCGTGGATAATCATTGCCCATCCATTTGCTCATAAAGAAGCTAATAAAGAACATGGCAACGAAGTAAATAATCAATGGAATGGAAATGCGTAAAACATCCATCGGCAAGCTCAGTACTTCTGCGCCTTTTAGTGCGAACATCGCCACAATGGTAAATAGCAATGCCAACAGACTAAATGGGCTAATTTTGGGTAAAAAAGACGTTTGATACCAATCTAAGCCTTTGCTTTTCACTAAAATCAAGCGTGTTAAAAAGCCCATCAAAAAAGGAATACCCAAATAGATTAAAACAGCTTGGGTGATTGTCCAAAAACCAACATCAATCACTTGTCCTGCCACGCCAAAATACGGCGGCAAGAAACTCAGAAACAGCCATGCATAAGTACTAAAGAATATAATCTGAAAAATACTGTTAAACGCAACTAATGCAGCCACGTATTGGTTATCACCACAAGCCAAGTTGTTCCAGACCAAGACCATCGCGATACAGCGTGCCAGACCAATTAAAATCAAACCTGTCATATATTCAGGATAGTTTTGCAAGAAAATAATCGCCAAAGCGAACATCAAACACGGAGCAATCAACCAGTTTTGTACCAAAGACAACAACAAGGTTCGGCGGTCTTTAAACACTTCTGGCAAAGCTGCGTAATCGACTTTTGCCAATGGTGGATACATCATCAAAATCAAACCAATCGCAATGGGAAGATTGACTGTTCCCACACTCATTTGATCTAAGCTTGCCGATACTGCAGGAAATACCACGCCAATCGCAACACCTAGCCCCATGGCAATAAAAATCCATAAGGTCAGATTACGATCTAAAAAAGAAAGTTTGGACTGTGCCATGTGCTTACTCGCAATGTGTTGCAATTGTAGGGTTGATGTGCGTCATCGGGCTGACATCTTGCTGCGCGATAATATTTAAAACAGCAAACGCCCATTCGGGTAAATCTGGGTTCAAACGGTAATACACCCACTGCCCCTGACGTTGATCTAGCAAAATAGATAAATTCCGTAACAACGCCAAATGACGTGATATTTTCGGTTGATTTAACTGCAATTGTTCTGTCAATTCGCATACACAAATATTGTGTTGAGCCATCACCAATTTCAGAATGTCCAGTCGGGTTGGGTCTGACAAACATTTAAAAAAATCAGTTTGATTCATTTTTTATCTGCACTTCAATATTAACTATTGCGAATATACGCATATCCATATATAAATGCAATATTGAATTTTTATCGGACTAAAACGGGTCACTACACATGAGCAACAGCATCAAAATTTTTCATAACCCTGCCTGTGGAACGTCACGCAATACTTTAGAATTAATTCGTAATACAGGACAAGAACCTGAAATTATTGAATATTTAAAAACCCCACCTACACAAGCTGAACTTACTAGCATGATTCAACAAGCAGGTTTAAGCGTGCGCGATGCAATCCGCAAAAATGTAGAACCATACGAACAGTTGCAACTTGAAGGTAGTTCACACAGCGATGCGGAATTAATTGCATTGATGGTCGAGCATCCGATTTTAATTAATCGTCCATTTGTCGTGACCGAGTTAGGTGTGAAATTGTGCCGCCCTTCTGAACTGGTCTTAGACTTGCTCACTCAACCACAACTAAAAAGCTTCAGCAAAGAAGATGGTGAGGTGGTCATTGATGAACATGGGCAACGAGTACGTTAACACGCTTTTATCCATCAGAAATTGATTATAGGCAATGAGTCAAATTGGTATGAAAGTCCCTTCTCTTAGATTCTGTATGGCTCAGGATGAGGAACTTTCTATATCAAGATCATTTACAACAGATGCTCTCCATGTGATGGATAAAACATGCTTTCTAATTTCAGATCAAAACGACCTTGCAAAACCACTGATTGAATTTTTATCTCCCTTCCCAAGCAGCACGAGTTTTCTTCTGAATCCCGAGCTATTTACTAGGTTGAATCCTAAATTTAGATTCATACAATAAAGCCATATTTCTGCTATTGCTTTTTGATCATGACCATTTCCCACGTCACCGAACTTCTCTCTCCTGCTGGTTCTTTAAAAAACATGCGCTATGCCTTTGCTTATGGTGCAGATGCAGTCTATGCAGGTCAGCCGCGTTACAGTTTGCGCGTGCGTAATAACGAATTTGATCATGAAAACTTAGCAATTGGTATTCAAGAAGCACATGAATTAGGCAAAAAGTTTTATGTGGTGGTGAACATCCAACCGCATAACAGCAAACTCAAAAACTTTATTCGTGACCTAGAACCTGTGGTTGCCATGCAACCCGATGCGCTGATCATGTCTGACCCAGGTCTGATTATGATGGTGCGTGAAAATTTCCCCGACATGCCTGTACATTTATCGGTACAAGCCAATGCGGTGAACTGGGCAACGGTGAAATTCTGGCAAAATATGGGTTTAACCCGTGTCATTCTTTCGCGTGAATTGTCGATTGATGAAATTGAAGAAATTAAAAACAACGTGCCTGGCATGGAAATTGAAGTATTTGTGCATGGTGCGCTGTGCATGGCCTATTCAGGTCGTTGCATGCTTTCAGGCTATATGAATAAACGTGATGCCAACCAAGGCGCATGTACCAATGCCTGCCGTTGGGAATATAAAATTCACGATGCAAAAGAAGATGAAACAGGTGACGTAATTCCTGTCAAAAATCTTTCTGAAACTGCCGATGCAGATGAACAACACATGCAGGCACAGCATCAATTTAACGAGCCTGTGTTATTACAACGTAATGACGAAGATATGTTTGCTGCCGAAGAAGATGAACACGGCACTTACTTTATGAATTCTAAAGATTTACGTGCAGTGCAGCACGTTGACCGTTTAACTAAAATGGGCATCCATTCACTAAAAATTGAAGGTCGCACCAAATCTTATTTCTACTGCGCACGTACTGCACAAATTTACCGTAAAGCCATTGATGATGCACTTGCAGGCAAACCATTTGACCCTGCATTAATGACTCAATTAGAAGGCCTAGCTAACCGTGGTTATACCGAAGGTTTCTTGCGTCGTCATGTGCACAGCGAATACCAAAACTACGAAACAGGTTCATCAAGTTTTGATCATCAGCAATTTTGTGGTGAAGTCTTAGAACGCAATGGTGACTACATTAAAATTGATGTAAAAAACCGTTTTGTAGTGGGCGATTCTTTAGAATTGATGACGCCACAAGGCAATATCTATTTCACTTTAACTGAAATTAAAGATAAAAAAGGCAATCTGATTGAAGATGCCAAAGGTTCAGGGCATATTGTAGAAATCCCTATACCTGCAGATGTCGATATGCGTTATGCCCTGCTGATTCGCAACTTACCAAATTCGACTGCAGATATTTCTGCCTCATCGTTGGCTTATCAAGCCAACTAAGTGGCAATAAACTAAGCGAGTATTGCGATGGCACTCCTGATTACCGACCAATGCATCAATTGCGATATGTGCTTACCCGAATGCCCGAATGAAGCAATTTATGAGGGTGAAAAGGTGTATGAAATTGATGTGGCGCGTTGCACAGAATGTGTTGGGTTTTATGACTATCAAACCTGCGTTTCAGTCTGCCCAATTGAATGTATTATTCCGCATCCTGAGCATGTCGAAACCAAAGAGCAGCTACAGGAAAAGTTTAATCAGTTGAATTTATTTGGACAAAATAATAAGGCTAATTAGACTGAAATGAATCTAACTGCTGTAAATCAAACTGGATGTTAAAAATAAAAAAAGAACTGAGTTGTTAGCCGACTCAGTTCTTAAAACCAAAAATAGAATAAATAAACTTTTAATACTGTGCGATAACGCACTTTACTGAACATAGCGCCTGAGTATTGGGGAACTCAGGCGCTATCTTTTTAGCGAATACAATTTAAGGATGGTTAATCCGCGTATTCAGATGTATTCGTTCAGACTTATTGACCTGAACGGATGATGTAATCAAATGCTGAAAGTGATGCTTTCGCGCCTTCACCTGTTGCAATGATGATTTGCTTGTACGGTACAGTTGTACAGTCACCTGCCGCAAATACACCTTTTACATTGGTTTCATTGCGCTCATTTATCACAATCTCACCACGATTCGTCAGCTCTACTTTTGACTCTTTTAAGAAGTCCGTATTTGGTAATAAACCAATTTGTACGAAAATTCCTGCAAGTTCAACAGTATGCTCAACATCTGTCGCACGGTCTTTATATTTCAATGCAGTCACTTGTGCGCCATCACCAATCACCTCAGTCGATAATGCATTGGTAATTACAGTAGTATTTGGCAAGCTGTTCAATTTGTTTTGCAAGACTTGGTCTGCACGTAATTTAGTATCAAACTCTACCAAAGTCACATGCTCTACAATCCCTGCAAGGTCAATCGCTGCTTCTACACCTGAGTTACCACCACCAATCACTGCAACACGTTTGCCTTTAAACAACGGGCCATCACAGTGTGGGCAGTATGCCACGCCGCGGGTACGGTATTCTGCTTCACCAGGTACATTCATCTCTCTCCAACGTGCACCTGTAGACAAGATCACCGTTTTCGATTCAAGTGTTGCGCCATTTTCCAAAGTCACTTCGACCAAACCATTGGCAGTTTCATCAGCACCTTTAATGGCAGATACTTTTTGTAGATTCATAATATCGACATCGTATTCACGCACATGCGCTTCCATTTCTGCCGCAAACTTTGGACCTTGTGTTTTTTGGATAGAAGTGAAGTTTTCAATATCCATGGTATCCATCACCTGACCGCCCATACGCTCAGCCACAATACCTGTACGAATACCTTTACGTGCTGCATAGATTGCAGATGTATTCCCTGCAGGGCCGCCACCAATTACCAAGACATCAAACGCCTCTTTGGCATTCAGTTTCGCTGCATCTTTGCTCGCAGAATCTGTATCTAATTTAGCTACAATTTCTTCCAAAGTCATACGACCTTGACCAATGTGGTTGCCATCTTGGAATACCATCGGCACAGCCATAATTTTGCGCTGCTCAACTTCTTCTTGGAAGAATGCACCATCAATCATGGTTGCTGTTGTGCCAGGGTTGTAAATCGCAATGAGGTTCAAAGCTTGTACTACATCTGGACAGTTGTGGCAGCTCAACGATACAAACACATCAAAGTGAGATGAAAGATTCAATTCTTTGATTTGCGTTAATACTTCATCCGATACTTTTGGTGCATAACCAGAAGTTTGCAATAAAGCCAAAATTAATGAAGTGAACTCGTGCCCCATTGGTAAACCTGCGAAGAATACGCGCGGTTGCTCACCTACTTTTGCAATCCCAAAACTTGGTGCACGTGCGTTGTTACCGTCAAAACGTGCAGTAACTTGTGGCGAAAGTGCTGCAATTTCTTCAACCAATTCTTTAATTTTGGCAGATTTATCAGAACCATCTAAAGTCGCGACAAGCTCGATTGGGCTTTCAAGACGTTCTAATAAAGTTTTAAGTTGTGTAGAAGTATTTTGGTCTAACATGGCTAACGTCTCCAAGGGAGTAAATTTATTTGTTGATGTCATCTTACGAAAAATAGTTACATAGGGGAAACGGTTTATTTTTATATTTATGATCGTTTTTTTAAATGATAGTGAGTTTCAAGCTTACTATTTCATTTAAAATACCTAAAGCTATTCAATTTAGACATTAACATAAAAACTGAATGTCTGCCTTAAGCAATTGAGCCTAATCATTTTTTATTCAAGTTGTTGTTGAATCCGCAGAATACGCTGCTGTAAATGTCGCGATAAAAACCAGAGTACCGCAGACAGTATTAACATAAGCGCCATAACCGCGAGATTCATATAATAAACCAGCGTATTTAATTGCTGTGCTTGCTGCACTTGCTTATGTACGCTTTGCGCCATAGGCGTTAAAGCTTTGCCATAAACTTGCTGCTGCATCGTCCATAATTGTTCAGGTTTAAATCCATAATGTAAAAATTGCGGATCTTGCTGCTCTGCTTTGACCAAGGTCAACACTTGCGGAATGGCTGCATCTTTATCTGCGGGATGATGCATCAATGCCGTTTGCGCCAACAAATAGGCTTTAACAGGCGCTGCCATTTCTGCATTTTGTAAATAACGCGCCAATTCACTTTCTTGAATGTGCTTTTCATAATGCACAATTTTGGCATATACCTGCTGCGTATCATCTTGTCGGTCATGCTGAACATAACTCAATGCCGACCAAAGTAAAATAAAACTCAGCAACCAAGCTACAAATTTCAAGACAAAGGACTGAAAGCGAATATAAAAAAAACGAATTTTCTTGAGTAGATGAACTAGTACGAATGCACCAATAAATGACACCGACAGTTTTAAAATCAACCAACCCAACCAGTTCAACAAACTGAAAAAATAATCAGGTTGCTGCCCTAAATTTGCCAAAGTCGCATCGACACTTGCAGGCATGTGTAATTGCTGAACTTCAGTGCTTAAACCAAAGAAGCTATAAATCACATCTTGCTGAATAAAAAAGCCAATTGCCGATATAAGCACCACCGTCATAGACAGCACAGCCAAAAAACTGAGCTTTTTTTGACGCTGCTGTAATGCCACAACACCTGTTTTTAGCTGCTGTGGCTGAATGGCATATTCATCAAGTGGGGGCAAATCCGACTCCTTATCAGGTAAATTTCAGATTAAATGAAGTCATTGTCAAAATGCATTTATTGACCAGACTGTTGACTTGAACCAATCACCAATTGATTCAGATTCTCCTGTAAGGCTCGCAAACGCGTAGTCGCTTCTGCACGTTTTTGCATGCCTTCTTTTTGTACCTGGATCACATCGTTCACTGTTTTAATGAGGGTATTTTGTACGTGTTCAAGGGTTTCAATATCAATCACCGAACGCTGATTGGCTTTGGCAGTATCAACCGAGTTTTGATGCAATAAATCTGCATTACGGCGCAGCAATTCATTGGTGGCATCATCAATACTGTTGGCCAGTTGCACACTGTTTTTCTGCTCATTTAAAGAAATCGCCAAACTAATCTGGTTTTTCCACGCAGGTAAGGTAATGTTTTTAATCGCATAAAATTTATCGACCAACATTAAATTATTGGACTGGATAATCCGAATCATCGGCAAAGTTTGCATGGCAGATTGTTGCAACACCTGCAAATCACTCACCCGCTTTTCTAAATTATTAGCAAGATGATTGAGATCATAAATTTTTTGAGTCGTGGTCTGATCCTGCGGCTGCGCGGAAAATTCAGAAATTTGCTGCTGAATTTCCTGCTGTTTTAACTTACCTGCTGCAATATAAATCCCCAATTGTTTATATTCATCTTGCACACCATGAAACATTTTATCCAGTGTATCTACACGGTTTTTTAAACCATTTTGTGAGCTTTCAATTTCTGTGACCAGACTATCAATTTGCGCTTTGGTGCTGTTAAAGTTTTGATCAAAACTTTGTTTAGCGCCTTTTAACTTATTGAATAAACCACCCAAAAAGCCACTGCTTTTGTTTGGATTTAAAATACTGTTGGTATTTAACTGCTGTGCAACCTGCACCACCTGATTCAGCTTTTGCCCTGTGACATCCAAATCCTTATTTTGCACCAAACCTAAAAGCTCATCGGTATAACTTGACGTTTTAGTGGCGATATTTTTGCCATATTCTGCAACCGAATGATGGCTAAGATCGCTTAATTCTTTACGCGCAGCCAGCACCTCCTGAAAGTCATCAGGCTGTAAGCCAATTTCCTGCAAATTGAGTTGCTGAAATTGTTGCTGAGTCTGTTCATCACTCACTTGCACAGCGACGTTGCGTTGTTCAGAAGTTGTCATATTTCGCCTCTATCTAATCAAAACCATGCCTTATGATTGCGCAGGTTTTTCTAAGGATTTTCTTAATGTCTTAATTAAATGCTCACGACTTTGATCCAGCTTTTCTAGCTGACTGTGTGAGCCACTTTGCTGACTTTGTTTGACATGATATTGCCATGCAGGAATGAGTACCTGCTGCGCTTCTTTAAAGCGATCTAACAAACTAAAAGAGAGTTGCTGTGAAAGTTGCATTTGAGTAATCGCAATATCATTACTACTTTGCAAAGTCTTTAAACTATAAATTTTCTTGGCCAGTCGTTCGCTAAAATTATCCAAAGGATGCTGATTGCGCACAAATCGTGGATATTCCACTAAAAACTCATCGGCAGCTTGAATGTATTTCGCCATTTGCTCACGCAAACCAACCAACTGCTGAAAACGTGATTGTGATTTCTGAATTTCGATTTGCAGCTTTTGGCTTAAACGATCTGCTTGTCCTAATAAATGATCTAGGTTTTTATAATATTGCACTTGCCCCGCGCCATATTCCAAATCTATGCCTAGCCACTTTTGTAGTGCATTAAACTTACGTTGCTTTAACACTTTTTTAGATTTGCCAAGCGCCTGAATCAACTGCTCAATGGTCACACTCAATTGCTGAGTTAAATGTGGATCCACTCCATCCAATAAAACTGACTGCGCTTGAATCACCTGATCTGCATAATGATTTAGACGATATTGATCATTCAACAACGGAACTAAATCATTGCGTTGAATCGCCAAAAGCTCTGCACGATCCACCGTAATCTCTTGCAAAGGCAGTAACACTTCAAACTGAGCCATAGACCATCACAACCCTCTTTACATGATTTTATAGTACGTGTTTTTCGGCTAAGGTCATGTAATATTTTGCAATTTTTTATTTCGATCTGCTTAAATGCTTTTTTATAGATTCGCATAACATCAGTCACAAGATGCCTGATTCAAAACACCAGTGCTTGACATCCTCACCCCCTTAAAAGAGGGTGATTCCTACAGCTAGACGCTTATGCCCAAGCGCAAGAATGTTTAGAGCTGAGTTTATATCTCGATCATGAACTGTACCACAGCTCATGTACTCCCATTCTCTTATTCCAAGATCTGTCCTACCTTTGGGACTACTTGAGGTGATCTCACCGCAGCACGAACAGATTTGGGTGGTATAGGCTTCTTGGACTTCTTCAAACAATACGCCTGCGTTCTC
>NZ_VOZL01000008.1:0-107427 GCF_013419805.1 Acinetobacter sp. YH12058 | reverse complement strand
AAACAACTGTAACTGGCGTAGAAATGTTCCGTAAACTTCTTGACGAAGGTCGTGCGGGCGAGAACTGTGGTGTTCTTTTACGTGGTACTAAGCGTGAAGACGTACAACGTGGTCAAGTACTTGCTAAGCCAGGTACAATCAAGCCACACACTAAATTCGATGCGGAAGTATACGTACTTTCTAAAGAAGAGGGTGGTCGTCACACTCCATTCCTTAACGGTTACCGTCCACAATTCTATTTCCGTACAACTGATGTAACTGGTGCAATCCAGTTGAAAGAAGGCGTTGAAATGGTAATGCCAGGTGACAACGTTGAAATGTCAGTAGAATTAATCCACCCAATCGCAATGGACCCAGGTCTACGTTTTGCGATCCGTGAAGGTGGTCGTACTGTAGGTGCGGGTGTTGTTGCTAAAGTAACAGCATAATTATAGAATGTGTTAAACAGGTCGAGAGCTTTGGCTCTCGTTCTGTTTTGTAGGTCAGTAGTTCAATTGGTAGAGCGTCGGTCTCCAAAACCGAATGTTGGGGGTTCGAGTCCCTCCTGGCCTGCCACTTTTTTTAAAAAAGCTTGATGTCGGCTAATCTAGTCATATAATAAGTCGCGAATTCTACGACGAGTACAAAAATGTCGAATGATAAATCGCGTGACGCATTAAGCGACGCGCCAATCCCTCAAAGAAATAATTCTGCTGAAGTTGTTCAATCGAGTTCTCCATTAGACTACGTGTTGTGGGGTATCGCTTTGATTTTATTCATCGCTTCGATGATGGTGAATCAGCATCTTCCTGCGTATTGGGCACCAGCCAATGATATTTGGGTGCGTGTTGGGGTAATTTTGGCTTGTATCGTTGTGGCTTTAGGTTTATTATACGCCACCCATCAAGGCAAAGGCTTTGTTCGTTTGCTTAAAGATTCACGTATTGAGTTACGTCGAGTCACTTGGCCTACTAAACAGGAAACTGTAACAACGTCATGGCATGTATTGATTGTTGTTGTAGTCACTTCAATTGTATTGTGGTGTTTTGACTATTTGTTAGGCTGGGCAATCAAGTTAATTATCGGGTAAAAGAGCTATGAAACGTTGGTACATTATTCATGCCTACTCAGGTTATGAAAAACAAGTGATGCGTTCGCTTAATGATCGAATCCAGCGTAGCGCTGTTGCCGATAGCTTTGGTGAAGTCCTTGTTCCTACCGAAGAAGTGGTAGAAATGAAGGATGGTAAGAAACGTAAGTCAGAGCGTAAGTTCTTTCCAGGCTATGTATTGGTTGAAATGGAAATGAACGATGAAACTTGGCACATTGTTAAAGAGTGTCCAAAAGTTTTAGGTTTTATTGGTGGTACAGCAGAAAAGCCTGCCCCAATTACGCAAAAAGAAGCTGACGCGATTCTTGCACGTGTACGCAATACTGGTGAAGCACCTCGTCCGAAGACGATGTTTGAACCAGGCGAAGAATTACTTGTGATTGATGGTCCATTCACCGACTTTAAAGGCGTGGTGGAAGAAGTTCAATACGAGAAGTCACGTTTAACGTTGACAATTAATGTATTTAATCGACCTACTCAGGTTGAGCTGGAATTTCGTCAAGTCGAAAAATCCGTTTAAGTTTGAGTGGTTGGAAAACGCCCGATTTATGATGAATCGGGCATTGTTGTTGTAACGGTATCGTTACTTAAAATATTGGGGAGCCTAGCGGCGTTTGTACCCAGAGGTAATTTGAAATGGCTAAGAAGATTGACGGCTATATCAAGCTGCAAGTTCCAGCTGGTAAAGCGAATCCATCTCCACCAATTGGTCCTGCATTAGGTCAACGTGGTGTTAACATCATGGCATTCTGTAAAGAATTCAATGCTGCTACACAAAAAGTTGAACCAGGTTTGCCAATTCCTGTAGTGATCACTGTGTACAACGACAAGTCGTTCACATTCATCATGAAAACTCCTCCTGCTGCAATTCTTCTTAAGAAAGCTGCAGGCATTCAAAAGGGTTCAGCTGTACCTAACAAAAACAAAGTTGGTAAGTTGACTCGTGCTCAATTAGAAGAAATCGCGACTACTAAAGAACCAGATTTAACTGGTGCTGATTTAGAAGCACGTGTGCGTACCATTGCTGGTTCTGCACGTTCTATGGGCTTGGATGTGGAGCTATAAGACATGGCAAAGTTAACTAAACGTCAAAAAGCCATTGCTGCTGCTGTAGAAGCAAACAAAGTTTACACTTTGGAAGAAGCAGTTGAAGTTCTAAACAACCTTCCTGCTGCTAAATTCAAAGAATCTTTGGATGTTGCGGTAAACCTAGGTGTTGACCCACGTAAATCTGATCAGGTTGTTCGTGGTGCGACTACACTTCCTGCAGGTACTGGTAAAACTGTACGTGTAGCTGTTTTCGCTCAAGGTGCTGCTGCAGAAGCTGCTAAAGCTGAAGGCGCAGACGTAGTTGGTTTCGACGACTTAGCTGAAAGCATTCAAGCGGGTAACCTTGACTTTGACGTTGTGATTGCAGCTCCGGATGCAATGCGCGTAGTAGGTAAGTTGGGTACGATTCTTGGTCCACGTGGCTTAATGCCAAACCCTAAAGTGGGTACTGTAACTCCTGACGTTGCGACTGCAGTTAAAAATGCAAAAGCAGGTCAAGCGCGTTACCGTGTAGACAAAGCGGGTATTATCCACGCTGCGATTGGTCAAGTTGGCTTTACTGCTGAAGCAGTTCGTTCAAACGTTGAAACCTTAGTTGCTGACTTGAAAAAGTTAAAGCCTGCAACTTCTAAAGGCGTATACATCAAAAAGATCACTTTGAGCTCTACTATGGGTCCTGGTCTTGTTATTGATGTACAGAACGTTTCTAACTAAGTCTGACTTAGAAAGAATTTTAAAGTCCTGAAAAGTCTCCTTCTCCCTCTGGGAGAAGGTCGGGATGAGGGTTAAACCTCTCCCTAACCCTCTCCTAGCAGGAGAGGGGGACATTCAGGCGGACTTTGAATTGGTAAATGAGAATTTATCAGCGTCAAAGACCTCAGGCGAGAGTAGTTTTATGCTGCTTTCTTAATCTTCCAGCCTGGGTAGACGCGGTGGTGTGATTTATTCCTCCTCCGCGTGTAAGTTCAGCAATGAATTTACGAATTGGGAGTGTGCTTCACGTAAGCACATAAATCACCGTTAGGAGGTTTTACAATGGCTCTTCTTATCGAAGACAAAAAACAGATCGTAGCAGAAGTTAACGAAGTTGCTTCTAAAGCGTTCTCTGCTGTTGTTGCTGACTATCAAGGTATGAGCGTTGAGCAATTAACGGCTCTACGTGTTGAAGCGCGTAAATTAGGTGTTACTACACGTGTTGTACGTAATACTTTGGCTAAACGTGCTTTTCAAGATACGCAATTCACGATCTTGAACGACAACCTTGTTGGCCCAACAATTTTAGCTTTCTCAACTTCTGAAGACGACATGGGTGCAGCTGCACGCTTGTTCGAAGAATTCGCTAAAACGAATAAAGCATTTGAACTTAAAGCTGCTGCATTTGACGGCAAACTTTATCAAGGTGCTGAAGTTAGCGTAATTGCGAATCTTCCGAACCAAGAAAAAGCGCTTACTATGCTTGCAAACGTTCTTCAAGCTCCTATTTCGAAATTGGGTCGCCTTATTACTGCGCTCAAAGAGAAAAACGAGTCAGAAGCTGCATAAGCTTAAATTTATTTCCACACCATTCAATTTCCATTTGGAGTTATTCTCATGGCTTTAACTAACGAAGAAATCTTAAACGCAGTTGCTGAAAAAACTGTTCTTGAACTTGTTGAACTTATCTCTGCTTTTGAAGAGAAATTTAATGTATCAGCTGCTGCTGTTGCTGTTGCTGCTGCTCCAGGCGCTGGCGCTGCTGCTGCAGAAGAGCAATCTGAATTCAACGTTGAGTTGACTTCTTTCGGTGCGAACAAAGTTGCTGTAATTAAAGCAGTTCGTGAAGCTACTGGCCTTGGTCTTAAAGAAGCTAAAGACATCGTTGAAGGCGCTCCTTCAGTGATCAAAGAAGCTGTTTCTAAAGAAGAAGGTGAAGAGCTTAAGAAGAAACTTGAAGAAGCTGGTGCTACAGTTACACTTAAGTAATCTTAAGGGGAGTCGATTTTTTTATAATCGACTCCAAAAAATGGCTGATGGCTCTTGGGTCATCAGCCTTTTTGCGTTACAATTATCGGCTCGATTTTTGTTTGAATGATGGGAAAACCATCGAAAACAATATAAATCAATAAAATCAAACGCTTACCAATATTTTTCCACATTTAAAAATATTGTTAAGCGTTTTAATACCACTAAAAATTGCAGCATTTGTAAAGAGTGGTGGCCATATCGGCCTGCGTAATTCCTTCTAAACCCGTTCTGCAGGCGGGTTTAGTTTACTTTCCGAGGACTCCAGATGGCATACTCATATACCGAAAAGAAACGGATCCGTAAGAATTTTGGTAAATTGCCCCAAGTAATGGATGCACCGTACTTGCTTTCGATTCAAGTCGACTCGTACCGTACTTTCCTTCAAGATGGCAAAACTCCAAAAAGCCGCGAAGATATCGGTCTCCAAGCCGCATTTCGTTCAGTTTTTCCTATAGAAAGTTATTCTGGCAATGCTGCTTTAGAATTTGTTGAGTATAGTCTTGGTAAGCCTGAGTTTGATGTACGTGAGTGTATTCTTCGCGGCTCAACTTATGCGGCACCAATGCGCGTAAAAATTCGTTTGATCATTAAAGATCGTGAAACGAAATCAATCAAAGATGTGCGTGAGCAAGAAGTCTACATGGGCGAAATGCCATTGATGACGGATAACGGTACCTTTGTGATTAACGGTACTGAGCGTGTAATTGTTTCTCAATTACACCGTTCACCAGGCGTGTTCTTTGACCATGATAAAGGTAAGACCCACTCGAGCGGTAAAGTGTTGTATTCAGCACGCATTATTCCTTACCGTGGCTCATGGTTAGACTTTGAATTCGATGCCAAAGACCTCGTTTATGTGCGTATTGACCGTCGTCGTAAATTGCTTGCGACTGTAGTGTTGCGTGCATTGGGCTATAGCAATGAACAAATCCTAGACTTGTTCTTTGAGAAAGTACCTGTCTATTTAGACATGGGTAGCTACCAAATTGACCTTGTCCCAGAACGCTTACGTGGCGAAATGGCACAATTTGACATCACTGATACTGACGGCAAAGTGATTGTTGAGCAAGGTAAACGCATTAATGCGCGTCACGTACGTCAAATGGAAGCAGCTGGTCTTGAGAAGCTTTCAGTTCCTGATGAGTACTTGTACGAACGTATTACTGCAGAAGACATCCAGCTAAAAGATGGCGATGTGATTGCTGCAAACACCTTGTTAAGCCATGAAATCATGGTGAAACTTGCAGAAGGTGGTGTTAAACAATTTAACATCCTATTCACCAATGACATCGACCGTGGTTCGTTCATTGCGGACACCTTACGTGCAGATACAACTGTTGGTCGTGAAGATGCTTTGGTAGAAATCTACAAAGTGATGCGTCCAGGTGAGCCACCGACGAAAGAAGCCGCTGAAAATCTGTTCAATAACTTGTTCTTCTCTTCTGAGCGTTATGATTTATCGCCAGTAGGTCGTATGAAGTTCAACCGTCGTTTGGGTCGTCCTTACGAAGTGGGTACAGATCAGAAATCACGTGAAGTTGAAGGTATTTTGTCTAACGAAGACATTACCGATGTACTTAAAACATTGATCGAAATCCGTAACGGTAAAGGTGAAGTCGACGATATCGACCACTTGGGTAACCGTCGCGTACGTTCAGTGGGCGAGATGACTGAAAACCAATTCCGTGTTGGTTTGGTACGTGTTGAGCGTGCTGTAAAAGAGCGTTTGTCACAAGCTGAAACAGACAACCTGTCTCCGCAAGATTTAATCAATGCGAAGCCAGTGGCTGCTGCAATCAAAGAATTCTTTGGTTCAAGCCAATTGTCTCAGTTCATGGACCAAAACAACCCGTTGTCTGAAATTACCCACAAGCGTCGCGTATCTGCGCTTGGTCCAGGTGGTTTGACACGTGAACGTGCAGGCTTTGAGGTACGTGACGTACACCAAACTCACTATGGTCGTGTGTGTCCAATTGAAACGCCTGAAGGTCCAAACATTGGTTTGATCAACTCGCTTTCTGTTTATGCAAAATGTAATAATTTTGGCTTCTTGGAAACGCCATACCGTAAAGTGGTTGATGGTCGTGTAACCGATGAGGTTGAGTATTTATCTGCAATTGAAGAAGTGGGCACGATCATTGCGCAAGCGGACTCAAGCGTAGACCAAGATGGCAATTTAACAGAAGAATTCGTATCTGTACGTCACCAAGGTGACTTCGTGCGTATGCCGCCAGAGCGCGTGACGCACATGGACGTTTCTGCACAGCAGGTTGTATCTGTAGCAGCATCACTGATTCCATTCCTTGAGCACGATGACGCCAACCGTGCCTTGATGGGATCGAACATGCAACGTCAGGCTGTTCCGACGCTTATCGCTGATAAACCACTTGTGGGTACAGGGATGGAAGCGAACGTAGCACATGACTCAGGTGTATGTGTGATTGCAAACCGTGGTGGTCGTATTGAATATGTCGATGCTTCACGTGTAGTCATTCGTGTGAACGAAGAAGAAATGATCGCGGGTGAAGCAGGTGTAGATATCTACAACCTGATCAAATACACACGTTCAAACCAAAACACTTGTATTAACCAAAAAGTTTTGGTGAAGATGGGTGATAAGGTAGGTCGTGGTGATGTATTGGCTGACGGTCCATCTACAGATGGCGGTGAGCTTGCACTCGGTCAGAACATGCGTGTCGCGTTCATGACTTGGAATGGCTATAACTACGAAGACTCGATCTTGCTTTCTGAGCGTGTACTTCAAGAAGACCGTTTAACTTCGATTCACATTCAAGAATTGTCATGTGTTGCACGTGATACCAAATTGGGTGCGGAAGAAATCACAGCTGATATTCCAAACGTGGGCGAAGCTGCACTGTCTAAACTAGACGAGTCTGGTATCGTTTACATTGGTGCTGAAGTGACTGCAGGCGACATTCTTGTTGGTAAAGTAACGCCTAAGGGTGAAACTCAGTTAACGCCTGAAGAAAAATTGCTTCGTGCAATCTTCGGTGAAAAAGCAGCAGATGTGAAAGATTCATCATTGCGCGTTCCATCAGGTACTAAAGGTACTGTGATTGACGTTCAAGTCTTTACCCGTGATGGTCTAGAAAAAGACGAACGTGCACAAGCGATTGAAAAAGCACAACTTGATGCATACCGCAAAGACTTGAAAGAAGAATACAAAATCTTTGAAGAAGCAGCGCGTGAACGTATTATCCGCTTATTAAAAGGTCAAGAATCTAACGGTGGCGGTACAACTAAACGTGGCGACAAACTTTCTGAAGATGTGTTGTCTGGTTTAGAGTTAGTTGATCTACTTGAAATTCAACCAAGTGATGAAGCAATTGCTGAGCGTTTAACTCAAATTCAAACTTTCTTGAAAGAGAAGAGCTTTGAAATTGATGAGAAATTCGCTGAGAAGAAACGTAAGCTTTCTACAGGCGATGAACTCACTACGGGCGTATTGAAAGTTGTTAAAGTTTACCTTGCTGTTAAACGTCGCATCCAACCGGGTGACAAGATGGCGGGTCGTCACGGTAACAAAGGTGTTGTATCAAACATCTTGCCTGTAGAAGACATGCCACACGATGCTAACGGTGTACCAGTAGATATCGTATTGAACCCGCTAGGCGTACCATCGCGTATGAACGTGGGTCAGATTCTTGAAACACACTTGGGTATGGCAGCCAAAGGTTTGGGTGAGCAAATTGATAAAATGCTCAAACAACAACGCGAAATTGCTGAACTACGTGAGTTCCTAGACAAGATTTATAACAAAGTCGGTGGCGAGCAAGAAGATCTTGACAGCTTAACTGATGATGAAATCTTGGTATTGGCTGGCAACTTACGTGCAGGTGTTCCATTGGCTACTCCTGTATTTGATGGTGCAGAAGAAGGTCAAATTAAAGAATTACTTGAACTGGCTGAATTACCACGTTCAGGTCAAACCGTGTTGTACGATGGTCGTACAGGCGAGAAATTCGACCGTCCAGTGACTGTAGGTTATATGTACATGCTCAAACTCAACCACTTGGTGGATGACAAGATGCACGCGCGTTCTACAGGTTCTTACTCACTTGTAACGCAACAGCCGTTGGGTGGTAAGGCACAATTCGGTGGTCAGCGTTTCGGTGAGATGGAAGTCTGGGCACTTGAAGCATACGGTGCTGCATACACACTTCAAGAAATGCTCACTGTGAAGTCGGATGACGTTGAAGGTCGTACCCGTATCTATAAGAACATTGTAGATGGTAACCATTATATGGACCCAGGTATGCCTGAATCGTTTAACGTATTGACCAAAGAGATCCGTTCTTTAGGTATCAACATTGAACTGAAAAATGGTGACTAAGCATCTCCATTAAATCTCCCTAAATCCCTCTTTATAAAAGAGGGACTTTTCCCCCTTTGAAAAAGGGGGATTAAGGGGGATTAAAACTCAGTTAAAAAACAATATTTGTGACCCAGTTGGGATGTGAAAACAGCCTCCCAGCACACGGAGAAAAAAATTGAAAGACTTGCTCGATATCATGCGCAAAAAGACGGATTCAGACGGTCATGCTCCAGTAGAGTTTGACCGCATCCGTATTGGTCTTGCGTCACCAGAAATGATTAAGTCATGGTCTCACGGTGAAGTTAAAAAGCCAGAAACCATTAACTATCGTACGTTTAAGCCTGAACGTGATGGTTTATTCTGTGCCAAAATTTTTGGTCCAGTAAAAGATTACGAATGCTTGTGTGGTAAATACAAGCGTATGAAATACAAAGGCGTCATTTGTGAAAAATGTGGCGTTGAAGTAACGACTGCAAAAGTTCGTCGTGAGCGTATGGGTCACATCGAACTCGCTTCTCCAGTTGCACACATTTGGTTCTTGAAATCATTACCAAGCCGTATTGGTTTATTACTTGATATGACTTTACGTGATATCGAGCGCGTATTATATTTCGAATCTTATGTGGTTACTGACCCAGGTATGACGCCATTTGAGAAATATCAACTTCTCAATGACGAAGAATACTTCAATGCTCTAGAAGAGCATGGTGATGAATTCACTGCGAAAATGGGTGCTGAAGCAGTTCAAGACTTGTTAAAAGACATCGATCTTGAAGCTGAAATTGCTCGTTTACGTGAAGAAATTCCACAAACAACTTCAGAAACTAAGCTGAAAAAAGCGTCTAAGCGTTTGAAGTTGATGGAAGCGTTCAAAGAGTCGAACAACAAGCCAGAATGGATGGTGATGAATGTACTGCCTGTACTTCCACCAGATCTTCGTCCGTTGGTTCCACTTGAAGGTGGTCGTTTTGCGACGTCTGACTTGAACGATCTTTATCGTCGTGTGATTAACCGTAACAACCGTTTGAAGCGTCTTCTTGACCTTGCAGCGCCAGACATCATCGTACGTAACGAAAAACGTATGTTACAAGAGTCTGTTGATGCCTTGTTAGATAACGGTCGTCGTGGTCGTGCAATCACAGGTTCAAACAAGCGTCCGCTTAAATCTTTGGCAGATATGATCAAAGGTAAGCAAGGTCGTTTCCGTCAAAACTTACTTGGTAAGCGTGTTGACTATTCAGGTCGTTCGGTGATTACCGTTGGTCCAAACCTACGTTTACACCAGTGCGGTCTTCCGAAGAAAATGGCACTTGAACTGTTCAAGCCATTCATCTTTGCGAAACTACAAGCTTCAGGTCAAGCTACCACCATTAAAGCTGCGAAGAAAATGGTTGAGCGCGAAACCCCAGAAGTTTGGGACGTACTTGCCTCTGTGATTCGTCAACACCCAGTGATGTTGAACCGTGCGCCTACACTTCACCGTTTGGGTCTTCAAGCATTTGAACCGATCCTGATTGAAGGTAAAGCCATCCGTCTACACCCACTCGTTTGTGCTGCGTTTAACGCCGACTTCGACGGTGACCAAATGGCGGTACACGTACCATTAACGCTTGAAGCGCAATTAGAAGCGCGTGCGTTAATGATGTCCACCAACAACATCTTGTCTCCTGCGAACGGTGAACCAATCATCGTACCATCTCAGGACGTGGTGTTGGGCTTGTATTACATCACGCGTGATGCAATCAATGCCAAAGGTGAAGGCATGGTGTTTGCAGATACGCACGAAGTAAACCGTGCACTTGCAACGGGTCAAGTTGACTTACACGCTCGCGTAAAAGCACGTGTACACCAAACCGTAATCAATGAAAATGGTGAGCGTGAGCAACAAACTATTGTTGTAGATACGACACCAGGTCGCTGCTTGCTTTGGGAAGTTGTGCCTGAAGGTTTAAGCTTCGAGCAAATTAACCTAGAGATGAACAAAAAGAACATCTCAAAGTTAATCAACTCTTGCTACCGTAAATTAGGTCTAAAAGACACGGTTATTTTTGCAGACCAATTGATGTACTTGGGCTTCCGTCAAGCGACACGTTCAGGTGTTTCTGTGGGTATGGAAGATATGGTTATTCCACCACAAAAACAAGCAATTATTGAAAAAGCAGAAACTGAAGTTCGTGAAATTGAACAACAGTTCGAGCAAGGCTTCGTAACTGCGGGTGAGCGTTATAACAAAGTGGTCGATATTTGGGCACGTACCAACGACCAAGTTGCTAAAGCGATGATGGACAACTTGTCATTCACAACTGTGAAAAACAAACAGGGTGAAGACGAGAAGCAAAAATCATTCAACTCGATCTACATGATGTCGGATTCAGGTGCGCGTGGTAGTGCGGCACAGATTCGTCAGTTGGCGGGTATGCGTGGTTTGATGGCGAAACCAGATGGTTCGATCATTGAAACGCCAATTAAAGCGAACTTCCGTGAAGGTTTGACGGTACTTCAGTACTTCATTTCAACTCACGGTGCGCGTAAAGGTTTGGCCGATACCGCATTGAAAACAGCGAACTCAGGTTACTTGACACGTCGTTTGGTTGACGTTGCACAAGACTTGGTAATTACTGAGCCAGATTGCGGTACTTATGGCGGTTTAGTGATGACACCATTCATTCAAGGTGGTGATGTCATTGAAAACCTTGGTACGCGTGTATTAGGTCGTGTAACTGCAGAAGATGTGAAGAAAGCGGGTTCAGACGAAGTTATTCTGCCACGTAACACACTCATTGATGAAAAACTTGCTAACTTCTTAGAAGAGCAAGGTGTCGATGAAGTAAAAGTACGTTCAGTGGTATCTTGTGAATCGACCTTTGGTGTATGTGCGAAGTGTTATGGTCGTGACCTAGCACGTGGTCACTTGGTGAATCCAGGTGAATCTGTGGGTGTAATGGCTGCTCAATCGATTGGTGAGCCAGGTACACAGTTAACCATGCGTACATTCCACGTGGGTGGTGCGGCAAGCCGAACTTCTGCAGCCAATAGCGTACAAGTGCGTAACAAAGGTTCAGTACGTTTCCATAACGTGAAAACTGTACAACACGCTAAAGGTCACTTGGTATCTGTTTCACGTTCAGGTGAAATTGGTATTGCCGATGAGTTAGGTCGTGAGCGTGAGCGTTATAAACTGCCATACGGTGCGTCAATCTTGCTCAAAGATGGCGAAGCGGTAGAAGCTGGCGGTATTGTGGCGACTTGGGATCCACACACGCATCCACTTGTGACCGAAGTTGCGGGTAAAATCCGTTTCAGCCAAATTGCTGATGGCGTGACTGCAACCTCGAAAACTGATGATGCAACAGGTATGACCACAGTTGAAATCTTGCCAGTGACTTCACGTCCTGCGTCAGGTAAAGACTTACGTCCTGCTGTGGTATTAGACACTGTGGATGGTGGCGAACAGTTCTACTTCTTGCCACAGAACACGATTCTTTCTGTCCGTGATGGCGAAAATATCGGTGTGGGTGACGTTATTGGTCGTGTACCACAAGAATCTTCACGTACTCGTGATATTACCGGTGGTTTACCACGCGTTGCAGACTTATTTGAAGCACGTAAACCAAAAGAGCATGCGATTCTTGCAGAAGTGTCAGGTATCGTGAGCTTTGGTAAAGAAACCAAAGGTAAGAACCGTTTAGTGATTACACCAGATGATGGCTCTGAGATTTACGAAGAGTTGATTCCAAAATGGCGTAACATCAACGTGTTTGAAGGTGAGCATGTGAACCGTGGTGAAACCATTTCTGATGGTCCACAAAACCCACATGACATCTTACGCTTGAAAGGTGAAGTGGCATTAACCAACTACATCGTGAACGAAGTTCAAGACGTTTACCGCTTACAAGGTGTAAAAATTAACGATAAGCACATTGAAGTCATCGTGCGTCAAATGTTGCGTAAAGTTGAAATCACCGATGGTGGCGATACGAGCTTCATCAAAGGCGAACAAGTGGATTACATTCGCGTGGTACAAGAAAACCAAGCTGTACTTGCACAAAACAAGTTCCCAGCGAAGTTTGAACGTCAATTGATGGGTATCACCAAAGCATCGCTTTCAACAGACTCGTTCATTTCTGCTGCATCGTTCCAGGAAACTACACGTGTGTTAACTGAAGCGGCTGTAACAGGTAAAGAAGATGATTTACGTGGCTTGAAAGAGAACGTTGTTGTGGGGCGTTTGATCCCAGCAGGTACGGGTCTTGCTTACCACTTAGAGCGTCGTCGTCAAGAAGCTGAAGCTGCTGAATTGGCATTAGTGAATGATTTCTCTGATGTAGATCAAGCATTAAGCCAAGCATTTAGCGATGAATTTAACGATCTCTAATTCGTTTTAAAGCATCATTTAAAGACGCCTTTCGAGGCGTCTTTTTTTTGCCAACGTTTTAGTTGCATATTTTGCTTTAATAAAGCCGCAATATTGCATATAGTGAATTAAGAACAATTTAAAAATATCAAGAAAACTAAGGGGATAGCTTATGCAATTTAGAGGACTGACACTGTGTTTATCGGCAATGCTACTGAGTGTGTCTGTTTCGGCTGCACCAATGCCAAACAGCATTGTGGTGAAAGACAAAGCCATTGTGCCTATTCTAAAAACTGAAGTGATTCGTACAGTGACAGGTGAAAAGCCTATACGCCATGTAGAAGCCACGATTTTTGAAGTGAGCAATCAGGGTAAAGATATTGTGGCAAAGGAAGTTGTTTTTGATGATGATCAAGCACAGTTTTCAGAGAAACAATTGGGTATTCCTGTGATTCAAAAAGGTGGGGTGATTGTACCAACCTCAAAAATTGAGTTGAATAAAACCCTAAAGCAGGATGGTAAAGTCATTTCTGAAGTGAAAACGATTGATGCAGAAGGCATGGAATATAAGCAGGGGCAGGCGCCAATTCATCGCACATTAAAACTGGATCGGGTCAAAACGCCTGAAAGCAAAGAAACAGTTTCTCATGCTGTGTTTACTGAAGATGGACAAACCACAAGAGATGTCGTGCTTTTGGAAGAAGATGTTGCTGAATCATCTATTCAGCCTTAAGTCTTTTACAGAAATACCTTCATCTTGCTGTGCTTGGTAACAGTTTTTTCAAAGTTGTTACCGCAATATGCACTAAGCTGAGAGCGAATAGACCGAGGGGGAGTGATCACCATGAAAAAAGTATTGAGTGTATTGGCAATTGCCACAGTATCGACCATGCTTATGGCGGGTTGTGAAAGCATGAGTTCTAATGACCAACGTATTGGTGCTGCAGCATTAGGCGGTGCCGTTGGTGGCGCAGCGGGTAACAGCGTAGGTGGTAGTGTTGGTGCAGCAGCAGGCGCAGGTGCAGGTGCAGCAGTTGGAAGTAAAACCCAAGATGGTTCTAACCGTAACGCAACCTATAGTGGAATTGGCGGTGCGATTGGTTCAATTTTAGGTAAAGAAGTGATAGGTGGTAATGCAGGCGCTGCAATCGGTGGTGCTGTTGGTGGTGGTGCTGGTGCAGCCATCGAGCAAAAGCGTTAATCTGAATACGAACAGCCATGCCATCCTACTGAAGTATTTATATTTCAGTACATCCAACGCAGAGTCTTATGATTCTGCGTTTTTTATGCGCTAGCTGAAAAATTAATGCGTTTGGATAAATTGATTGACTGCTTGAGTATAAGCATTATTTTGTCCCAATGACTTGTTGATTTCAGCATGTGAAAGTCGGACAGGCAATAACTGGGTTTGAGTTCCGAATTTCTGTGCTTGTTGAATAAATTGTCGAGCTTGAGTACAGGGTTGATCTGCACGGATGGTTGAGCACACCGCGAGAAATGCAGGTAAAGCTTGATGTAGCTGAGCTATCGGAGAAAGGGCTTTCCAGTTGGAAGGTTGATCACCAAAGGCTTGATCATAAAAACGTGCATGACGTGTTTGCATTATCTTTTCTATATCATAAGCCGCGCTATCTAAAGCAACTGTAGCACGCCAAGGCTGTGGCTGGGGTGCCAGCCAATGGGGGCGAACGGTTAATAGACTGACCAGGTGTGCGCCCGCAGAATGTCCCATCAGCACCAAGCGTTTTGAGTCAGCATGCCAATGCGGTGCCTGATTTTGGATATAAATAAGCGCTTGGGCGATATCCTGAGTTTGCTGCTGTACGGTCACATCTGGAACTAATCTATAGTTGATAGACACAAAAATCCAGTTTTGCTTGGTCCAGTAACTCAGCTTATTTTTGACCACAGCAGCATGATTTTTATCACCCATTTTCCAAGCACCGCCATGGACCATCATCATGAGCGGGGCTGGTGTTTGATCTGTGAGTACTTTGGCAGGGAAATAGACATCCATCACTTGTTGAGGATGAGATCCATAAGCCACATTTTTCAAAGTCTGGACTTTGGTAAATGTATTCGGCACCAAAGCATGGAGGGATGTCGATGAATAGAAACAAAGTAGGGAAAAGATTGGCACAAGATTTTTTTTCATTTTAATGATCCTTTAATTTTAAATACTATCAATGTTTATAATTTTTATGATCCACTGATGTATCAACAGTAATACGTTAATTAATTCATACCTGCTCAAAAAGAGTAGAGAAGTTTGTCGGTGACATTGATCTTTTTGTCTTTTGATTAAAATAATATTACCAACAACGCAGAATCATTAGATTCTGCGTTTTTATGTGAGCTAAAAATTACGTTGCTACGGCTTTGGGCTTTTTACGTCGGATATATAACGTTTTATGCACTTCTGCGATTCGTACGCCTGATTCATCGACAATATTGAGCGTATATTGACGTGTAACAGGCGCATAGTCTTCTGCGAGTTGTTTAATTTCGTCGACTTCAGCGGCACTCAGGCGAATATCGGCATAGACTGTACTGCGCCCAGGGGCTAGGAAATGAATCGTCGCAGCTTTATCCCAAACAATATATTTTGAACCCAAGTGATGCATCAGAATTAACATATAAAAGGGATCGACCATGGAATAGAGGCTGCCGCCAAAATGCACCCCGACAATATTTTGATTTTTGCGGGTGAGTGGCATTTTGACACGGACATGGTGGTTGGCTAAATCGATTTGATCAATTTCAATACCTGCACCGCGATAGGGTGGGTACCGATTTAAAAAGTATTTAGAAACGATAGGAAGTTGCTGCAATTTTTTGATGAGGTTCATGGGAAATTTTATAGAGCCTTAAGTAGATTTTTCTTATATTAGTATGAAATTTGAGCAAGCCAATGGCATATTTTATTATTCTCAAGAGCAATCATGTCAACAATAAACAACAGGATGTTTATGCAAGCACAAACGCAATGGATTGAAACCTCAGATTATCAACAGCTTTATGTCAAAACTTGGGGTGAAAAAACAGCACCTGCATTGATTTTGCTGCATGGCTATCCAGATAACCAAGAAGTCTGGGAACGAGTGATTGCCGTGTTGGTGCAAGATTTTTATGTGGTGAGTTACGATGTACGTGGTGCGGGACAATCCTCCATTCCTAAATCCATTCGTGTCTATAGCTTGGCTCAATTGGCTGCAGATTTAATGGCTGTTGCTAATGCCGTTTTGGGGCAGCGTGCATTTCACTTGGCAGCTCATGACTGGGGTTCAATTCAGTCTTGGGAAGCAGTGACGGATCCAGAATTAAAGGGACGAATTTTATCGTACAGCAGTATTTCAGGCCCATGTTTGGATCATGCAGCGTTCTGGATGCGTAAGCAGTTTTCTGAAAATAAAATTAAATTTTTCAAACAAATGCGTAAATCTTGGTATATTGCTGCCTTTCAACTTCCTGCACTTGCGCCTACAGTTTGGCAGTTCTTTCAACCTGAACAATGGCGTCAGGTAGTGATGCGCTTAGAACGCGATCAAGATATTGCGATCAATCCTAATATCCGCAAAGATGGGCGCTATGGCGTCAATTTATATCGTGCCAATTTTATCCCACGTTTATTAAAGCCGCGTCAACGTTATGCAATTTGTCCTGTGCAAGCTATTGTCTTGAAATATGATCAATTTGTGGGTGCTGAATTGATTGATGAAATGTCGCTTTGGGTAGATGATTTTCAACGTGTGGAATTGGCAGCTAATCACTGGGCGATTCTTAGTCAGCCGCAAGCAGTTGCTACTGCCATCCGTGATTTTGCTTTAGGTCATGCAAATTCACATGCTGCAGCAATTTAAATCAGAAACGCTTGTCGGAGTTGAATGTTTGGTCAACTCCAATCTGCATAATCTCTGATAAAATAGCTTCTTTTTTGAATTTTCATCTCTTATGTTCGCAATTCTTGCTGCCATTGCAATCATGTTCGGATTGTCGTTGGCTCGTGTGCCTGTGGTTTTTGCCTTGGTTATTGGTGCAGTCTCAGGTGGTTTACTGGCTGGTTTAGGCTTACAAGGCACTTTAGATGCGTTTAATAATGGTTTAGGTGGTGGCGCTAAAATTGCTCTTGCTTACGGTATTTTAGGTGCATTTGCTTTGGCTTTGGCACGTTCAGGTTTGCCAGACTTATTGGCGTATAAGCTGATTCGCACTTTAACAGGTAGCAGTAATACTAAGGTACAGAACCGCGTTAAATATCTGATTTATTTTACTGTGGCTTTGGCAGCGGTATTTTCACAAAACTTAATCCCTGTACATATTGCATTTATTCCTGTATTGATTCCACCTTTATTAAGTGTTTTCAATCATTTAAACCTAGACCGTCGTGCAGTGGTTTGTTTGCTGACTTTTGGTTTGGTTGCCACCTATATGTTTGTTCCTGTGGGTTTCGGTGCAATCTTTCTGAATGATATTTTGGCGCACAATATCAACACCTTTGGTGCTCCGTATGGTTTTGCCATTCAAAATGAAGATATTCCTGCTGCCATGTTTATTCCTGTGTTTGGGATGTTTATTGGGCTATTGATCGCGTTGTTTGTGAGCTATCGTAAGCCTCGACATTATCAAGATGTGCAGGTAGAGCGTACCCAAAGCATTTCGAGTGAGCTCAATGCAAATACCGCCGCGCCAACCCTACAAGCGCCTCAGATTGCAAAATTTACCTTGTGGATGGCAGTGTTTGCGATTATTGCAACCTTGGCGGTGCAATTGTATTCAGATTCGATGATTCTGGCAGGTTTGGTGGGTGTTGCCATTTTAAGCTGTGCGGGAATTTTCAAATGGAAAGAAGCAGATGATGTGATCATTACAGGTATGCGTATGATGGCACTCATCGGCTTTATTATGATTGCTGCACAAGGTTTCGCTTCAGTGATTGAAGCGACTAATCAAGTGCCTGCTTTGGTAGAAGCGTCGGTGGAATGGATTGGCAATAGCAAAGCTTTGGCTGCATTTTTAATGTTATTGATTGGTTTGTTAATCACCTTGGGGATTGGCTCATCTTTCTCTACCGTGCCTATTTTAGCGATTATTTATGTGCCTTTATGTTTGCAGTTCGGTTTTAGCCCTGCAGCAACCATTGCGATTATTGGTACAGCAGCAGCCTTAGGAGATGCGGGTTCTCCAGCATCGGATTCAACCTTGGGGCCAACTTCGGGTTTAAATATGGATGGGCAGCACGACCACATGAAGGACAGTGTGGTACCGACTTTTATTCACTTTAATATTCCATTGATGATTTTTGGTTGGATTGCAGCGATGGTGCTGTAAATTATCACCAAAATTTTTAAGCGCACGTGTTCAGAATAGACTGGGCACGTTGCAGCATCGTGCTAAAACGACAAGAAGAATCTTCCTCAAGTTCATCCTTACATCTGCCGATTGAAACCCAATACAAAATTCAAACTCTCTAACAAAATGATCCATTTTTCGTTGTCATCAACTTCTAATATTAGAATGAAGATGATTTTAATTCTCTTTATTTAATTTGGATAATTTTATTGATTTTCTATGATTTAAAAATAGAAAGTCTGAGTGAATTAATCTATTTAAAATAAATTTGTGTTAGTTTTTAAATAAATATAAGATGTATTTTAAATAAATCTTTTAATATATTTTTAAAATAAAATTGAGTAATATAGTCGGGAAATAATAATATAAACTCTATTAATTAACTCGGATTTTAAAACCAAGTAATTTGGTCTATTTAAAATAAATTTATATAATAATGAATAGCTTATAAAATAATTAAAATATTATGTTTAATATGTGTTGCATATTAATAGTGGTCGTGTTTAATATTAATTAAGCGTTAAGATTTTTATTCTAAAGGTGGTTTTGAAATGTTAAAGCAAGTTGCTCTAATTGCATTAATGGGAATGTCTGCTTCTGCTATGGCAGGTCAATGGCAAGTTAAAGTTGGTGGCTCGGTTATTTCTCCAACTCAAGATAGTACAACATTAGGTCTTAATGTTGAGGCTGATCATGAATATGCATTTACACCATCTGTAGAATATTTCTTTAATGACAATATTTCTGCAGAATTATTGTTGGCTACGCCAATTAGCCACGATGTGTTAGTGAATGGTGATTCTGCTGTTAAGATTAAGCATTTACCGCCAACGTTAACTGCTAAATATCACTTTAAAAATTCAACTGGTTTTACGCCATATATCGGTGTGGGTGGTACAGCATTTGTTGCATGGGATGAAAAATCAGATGCATTAGGTAAAGTTAAAGTTAAAGAAGATTTTGGTTTTGCAGGTCAAATCGGTTTTAACTTTCAGCCAGCCGATGCGAAAAACTGGGGCGTATTCGTTGATGCACGTTATGCACAATTGAGTCCTGAAGTAACTTTAGTTGATGTAGGTAACCATAAATTCGATTTAGACATCGACCCAATGGTATACACCATCGGTTATAGCTACAAATTCTAATTATAAAATGTAGCTCTTTATAATAATAAAAATCAGCGCAACCCCATCTTTAGGGTGGGGTTTTTTTTATTGCAAAAAAATAACAAATGTAGCGAATGAAAAAATTGAGAGCATATGCCATGTTCATTTACAGTCTGAAAGATAAAGTAAAGAACAATAAAGAAGGAATTCGTTCATGTCGATCAAATATGGTTGGTTAGTGTGTCTTGGTTTAATGCTAAGTGTTGCGGGGCATGCGGCAAGTTTTTCTTGTGAGAAAGCCAAAACACAAACGGAACATGCCATTTGTGAACATCGTGCGGTCAATGATGCCGATGTGAAAATGGCCACCACCTATCGTATCGTCAGCCGTTTGGTCGCTATGGGGACGCGCTCACAAATTCGTGATGAACAACTGCGTTGGTTAGAGTTGCGTGATCGTTGTGGCGCTTCCGTCGATTGTTTAACCCAAGTGTATAATTTGCGTCAGCAGAAATTAGAGTATCATTTAAATCAGGTCTATCAACGTGCGCCTTTTTAAATTTTTCTGGGTTTAGGCTTGAAAAATCTGGTAATCACTCCAATTCATTAACACATCCAACAATAACCATGTTTATGAATTTAAGGAGTGATGAATGAGCGAGCAAAGCCAAAAACACAGTTTCCAAGCCGAAGTGGCGCAGTTATTACATTTGGTGACCCATTCTCTTTATTCCAACCCTGAAATTTTCTTACGTGAACTGATTTCTAACGCATCAGATGCCTGCGACAAATTACGTTTTGAGGGTATCAATCATCCTGAATATTATGAAAATGATCCTGATTTACGTGTGCGTATTCGTTTAGATCAAGATCAGAAAACCATAACCATTTCAGATAACGGCATTGGTTTAAGCCAACAGGAAGCAATTGAGCATTTGGGTACCATTGCCAAATCCGGCACCAAAGACTTTATGTCTAAATTAACGGGCGATCAAAAAGCCGATGCGCAATTGATTGGTCAATTTGGTGTGGGTTTCTATTCGGGTTTTATCGTGGCGGATAAAATCACCGTTGAATCACGCCGTGCGGGATTGGCTGCAGATGAAGCCGTGCGTTGGAGCAGTGCGGGTACGGGCGAGTTTGATGTCGAGCAAATTCACAAAGCAGAACGGGGTACCGATATTATTTTGCATTTGCGTGAAGATGCACTGGATTATTTAGAAAGCTACAAAGTTAAGCAGATCATCAATAAATACTCTGATCACATCAGTTTGCCAATTCAAATGCAGAAAGAAGTGTGGCAGCAAGAAGAAGCAGCTGAAGGTGAAACGCCGAAAGCAGGTCAGTATGTGAAAACTGATGAATGGGAAGCAATTAACTCGGCCAGTGCGTTGTGGACGCGCAATAAAAACGAAATTAGTGAAGAACAGTACATCGAATTTTATAAAAACCTCAGTCATGATTTTGACGCACCATTGGCATGGGCGCATAACCGTGTTGAAGGCAGTACTGAATACACCCAGTTGTTGTATGTGCCAAGTAAAGCACCGCACAACATTTTTACTCGTGAAGCCAAAGCGGGGATTAAATTGTATGTGAAGCGCGTATTTATTATGGATGAGGCAGAGAACCTGATTCCAAATTATCTGCGCTTTGTGCAAGGTGTGGTGGATAGCGCCGATTTGCCATTGAACGTGAGCCGTGAGTTATTGCAAGAAAGCCGTGATGTTAAAACCATCCGCGAAGGCAATACCCGTCGTGTGTTGACCATGTTGGACAATTTAGCCAAGTCTGAAGATGAAAAAGACCAAGAAAAATTTAAGCAATTCTATCAAGAATTTGGTTCAGTTTTAAAAGAAGGCTTAGGCGAAGACTTTGGCAACCGTGAACGTATCCTGAAATTATTACGCTACGCTACTTCAAGTAATGATGACATCAGTACCTCATTGGCGGACTATAAAGCGCGAATGAAAGAAGGTCAGAAAGCCATTTACTACGTTACGGCAGACAACTTGAACGCAGCAAAGCATTCTCCACAGTTGGAGTTGTTTAAGAAAAAAGGCATTGAAGTGTTGTTGATGGCAGAACGCGTAGACGAGTGGGCGATGAACTTTGTGCAGGAGTTTGATGGCACGCCAATGCAAAACGTATCTAAAGGTGCGGTTGATTTAGGCGATCTACAAGATGCTGAAGAGAAGAAAGCTTTAGACGCGGCTGCAGAACAATTTAAACCTGTGGTTGAGCAATTGTCTGCATCTTTAAGCGGTAAAACCAAAGAAGTGCGTGTGACTACACGTTTGGTTGATTCCCCTGCTTGTTTGGTAACAGGTGAAGGTGAACTGTCACCACAATTGATTCGTATGTTGAAGGATGCAGGGCAAGCTGTACCTGATATGAAGCCAATTTTGGAAATCAACCCAGAGCATCCTTTGGTGAAAAAATTACAGGACTCCAATCAATTTGATGATTTGGCGCATGTGATTTTTGATCAAGCTGTGATTGCTGAAGGTGGCTTGCCTGAAGACCCAGCGGAATATGTGAAACGTATTAATAGCTTACTGTTAAAGTAAGTCTGCTTTCGCATGAACATGATCGATGATGCGTTGTACAAATAATGCATCGTCATCTTGCAAGATCATCTTGCAAAAAAACCAAGTCCTGTTCGCAAGACTTGGTTTTTTTAATTTGGCTTGATTGTAGATGTTACCTGTTTAGAAAATGGCTTCTAAACGCACTAAAGCACCGAGATAATGATTACGATCTGCGCGATCATCATTTAAATAATTGACATCGCCCTGAATAAAGAACCATTCACGTAAAAATGGTTGACGCCAAGAGACAAATGGCCCCCAACGATTTAAACGTAAGTCATCATCGTGATAATAACCGCCTGTATAAATGCCATAGTTAAAGCGGTTGCCTGCAAAGAATTGATGTTGTCTAAAGGTGTAGTTGTCCCAAACCAAATCATCATCTTGTTCATCGGCATAGGTCAGGCTAAATTGATTGGACAAGAAAGCCTGATTGGGGCGTGCGTGCGTGAGCTCCAAGTTGGTTCTGAGATAATTTTCACTGTCGATGCCATAACGATAAATTTGTTCGGCATGAAAAGAGAAATCATTTTCCAAAGTCCAGTCTTTAGAGGCTTTTAAACGCAGATAAATATCATCGCCAGAACGTACCCCTAAATCGGCATCAGTCTCGAAAGGCAGGCGTTCGGCAAAATTAGACCAACGCAGAGCTAAAGAGCTGTTGTCTTCACGGCTACGTTTGCTGTCTACAGTTTTGTCTGCATCATGCGCTGGGTTTTCGTTGGTAATGGCGACGTTATTTTGCAATTCGTTATCGAGCGAGTCATCACCAAAGACCACACTGAGTTTATTTTCAAGCGTAGGCAGTTTGATTTTCCCGCGAATACGAGGTTTGACTTCATATTCATTATGCTTATCCCAACTGCTATCGACCAAAACCCGCAAAGTGGCTGAGGCAGGCTGTTCAGGACTTGGTTCACCAAACCAGTTATCCAGTTTATGTGCTGTTTTATCTGCCCAGTTGCGAATATTTTTTTGACGTTGATCGAACCAAGTTAAATGTTCCGTTTCTGCGGTGGCAGGTACAATGGGTTCATTGGATTGTTCGGGTAACACCGTCGGTGTAGCATCAATCCAACGTGGAATCGTGTAATAAAAACTGCTTTTATCTACTGCACTTGGCGGAGCGACAGGCAATTCATAAGGTGGCAGTGACGTATGGGCTTGATCCACTGCTTGAGTTGATTCTTGTGCAAAAGTGATGCCTGCGACCCCACTTAAGAGACAGCTTAATATAAAAGGCGATGTGTGCTTTATTCTTGACATTATTTACTGATCTTTAAGCCATTTTTGTTAGTGTTGAAAATCTATGAGATAAAAGCAAGACTTGGCTACAAAATCATAATATAAACGGCAGTTTTTAGGCAGAAACCTCTTTTTCTTGATACATTTGAAGTGCTTGGCATAACTGCAAAGCATCAATCGGTTGCTGTAATTGGGAGATGACTTTTTGAATCATTTGCCAACTAATACCTTGTTGTCGATCTAATAAAATGTGCGGTATAGCTTGTTCAGTACGGGACAGTTGTAAGCGCTTTTGACCATGAATCACACGAATTTTTTGTCGTTCTTTCAGTAAAATCAAAGGGGTATGACTCTGTGCTTCACTTTCTTCAAACTGAATAAACTTAGTAGTTTGAATGTGCTGTATCGGAATGAAAGGAAAATAATGCTCTTGCTGCCACACGATTTGAGCATCATGACTATAGCATTGAAAAAGCTGATCGAAATCAAATAAATGTTCTTGTAATTTTTCCCAAGAAATTTCACGTATTGCTGCAATTTCATGTTCAAACTGTTGGCAAAAGTTTTGAGTCAAACGAATCGCTTGCATTTGATCTAATGCGCCAAGCAGTACCACATATTTAATAAAGCGTCCTTGCGTATTGGTTTGTTCTGCCAAATATACCGCACGCGCCAACACCTGTTGCTGATCTTCTTCGGGATCAGACAAATGCACTAACACATCGGCATATTGCGTGACTTCTGGCGCTTCAGGCAAAAAGACCCGATACAACTGTGCTGACTCATTTTGACTAAGATTGAGCGCAGAAATTGGGCAGCTATATTGGTTTAACAATAGGTTATAAGCTGAGTTGGCGTTTGGTTTTGGCGTGACAGCTGTTATTGGTGGGGCAGTATCTATTGTCGTTGTGTCAGGCTGAGTTGTATTCAGTATTGCGTTGGAAATGATCGTTTGGTCTGCTGTCGGTTCAATTGTAAGTTCATCTTTAGCCACGTCCACAACTTGAGTATCAGACGAGGCAACTTCTTCTGTAGCGATGTGGTCTGTAATGAATTCAAATTGAATTGGCGAATCTACAGCTTTATTTTCTTCCAAGTCTGCAGTGACAAAGACTGGCTGAGTTTGCGCAGCTTCTAGAACTGCAGCTTGTTTCAGTTCTGCATCGGTTTGAAGGCAGTGATACTGTTGCTGCTGTTCCAACATCCAGCGATAGACCTGCTCTAAATCTTGAAATTCGCTTAGCAGAGCAGTGCGGTCTGCAGCAGGAATTAACCAAATTTGCCAACCTGCTCTCGGTTGATACAAAATCGCCCAACCTGCTTCAGGCTGTTGATAAAGTACTGTTTCAAGTGCTTCAAGTTGTGTAAATACGCCACGAAAAGATTGTGCATATAAACTTTGTTCTGCAAAAGTTACCGCAGTTTGAATTGGATTTTGTGAGGCTTTAAATGTGAGCAACTGTTTTTGAAAAATCGGTTTATCGCACAGCATAAAAATTTCTTTAATGCGTGCTTTGGCTTTGGCTGTTTCATACAGACTGAGTCTTTTATGCGTTAAAGCATCAATTAAGTCGCGTAATTCTTTAATCAACAGTGATTTTTCTAGTGTATTCATTGATGCATACTTAAATATGTTGTTGTGCTTTTTCCAAATAATCTGCCAAGACAATATTCAGAGCCAATTCAATCAATTTATATTCTGCCGATTGTGGTTGAGGATAGTGTTTGGCTAATTCTATTAAATGGTTGACCTCAATCGCTTGAGGTGGAATTTTTCTTTGTATAAGTGCTTGAAGTTGTTGCATAGGCATCTGCTATAGCAATGAAAAAAAATCACTTTAATTATATGGATTTAATTAAAAAATACATGCTAAAAATTGTCAGCTTTTGTGCTTTTTTAGACATTATTGACAAAAAATGCGCTTTTTATATGAAAAATAATCAAAAAAATTTAAATCGCAGTGCCAAAAAAGTATTAGCAATTGGGTAGAACACAGTTTTTAGATGTTGCATGGACGATTTAAAGCAAATTTAGCATTAGAAAAACAAACAGCAGCCTGCTTTAGACTGCTGTTTGGGGAGAGAAATGGGAGAGATTAATACAGCTAAAATTAGTGGATAAAACGCGTAACTTAAGCTGCCTTTTGCGAAGTTGGTTCATTTACAACAGCTTCAGATGCAGCCGATTCTGTATTCACTTTTTGAGTTGGAAAATCAGGTACATGCACAATTTGAGCAGATACATTTGCAGCAATTGCTAAAAGTGAAACCATCAAAACAGATTTAAACATATTCATGGGAATATCCATCCAAAGTGTTAATGTCTAGGCAGAAGAATAGACATCGTAGGGAGATCAAACGAAATAAAAAATTCACATGAATCATAACAAAGTTTAAAATTTACAAAATGATCATTTCGGCAATTATTTTAAAAATAGCAATATAAAACAATATATTAGAGTTTTAGCTCTAGTTTTTTGTGTAGGCTTAAATGGTTGAGATGTCTGCAAAATTTGTATTTAGATAAGTCTGAAATGCGGGTGAATGGTGACAGTTTTTGACAGTGTGAAATCATGTAATGTTTTGGCTGTGATTGGTTAAACAGTCTAAAAATGCGGTTTTTTTAATCTATGATGGAATTCCAATAACGATAAAGGACAGTGAGAAAATCATGGCAATTGCAAAAGTAGTTGAAGTTAATTCAAGCAGTACAAAAAGTTTTGAAGACGCGATTCAGACTGGAATCGCTAAAGTGACAGAAACAATTAAAAATGTCCAAGGGGCGTGGATTAACGAACAAAAAGTGGTGGTTAAAGACAATCAAATCACGGAGTATCGGGTCAATTTAAAAATCAGCTTCTTGGTTGAATAACACCTCGCTTCATTAACGAAGCATAGTAAGATGACAACTAACCGAAGCATGGTTGCGGGGCAAAGCTGGAACTTTGACCCATTTTAAAAGCACAAAAAAATCCCGTAATGGGATTTTTTTGTGCGTCTAATCAGCCGGAAGAACACTATTCAGCCTTGTCTGTATTTCAATCTTAAGCTTTAGGTTCAGATACATCGCATTGTTCTGCATCGCAGCTTGCTGCATCTTCAAGCTCTAGCTCGCTTGCTGTTTCAAGGGCTTTTTGCAGAACTTGCACAAAAACTTCGCGTGGCTGCGCACCTGCTAAAGCAATACGCTGATCAAATACGAAGAACGGTACGCCAGTGACGTTTAATTGTTCACGTGCAACTTCTTGGTCAAATTTTACAAAGTCGGCATATTCGTCAGAATCCAAAACATCATCCACTTCTACAGGGTTCAGCCCAATACGTGATGCAACATCTTCTAGTGTTTCACGCTCGCCAATTGCCAAACCTTGAGTCATATAGCTATAGAAAAAAGCTTCTTTGGCTTCGCTGCCCAAGCCTTTACTTTGCGCCAAATGCACCAAACGATGGGCATTAAAGGTATTGCCTGAATTGGCATTTTCCCATTGAAAGTCAATGCCTTCAGCTTTTGCCATTTCGGCAATATTACGCTGCATGTCTTCTACTTCGGCAAGGCTGCGCCCATATTTTTGTGCCAAACGCTCTGAATTGGACACTTCCTGACGCGGTGGCGCATCTGGATCGAGTTCAAAACTGTGCCAATGCACTTCTAATTCTACACCTGCTTCTTCAGCAGCAGCCTCTAAACGTTTTTTGCCGATATAGCAAAACGGGCAAACAATATCTGACCAAATATCAACGCGCATGAACAATCTCAAATTCTGTTTTTTACTAAGATGGGGATGTTACATAAAATTTAAAGCATAAAGCGATGCTAAACTTATTTTTGAGCATCTGGTCAAATAGCGTCATGGATACAGAATCATATAAAGGTATAAATGAATTGATTTATTTCACTATATTCTAATGGCTGCATTAGAAAATAAGCATAAAATGCTATACAAATGTGACAGGCTTCACGCTAAGATATTGCAAATACTAAAAAATAAGAGGGCACGCATGCGACGTATAGTGCTAATTATAGGATGTGCAACGCTGCTGATTTTTGGCGGGATGTTTTATCAATATCAACAGCAGCAAAAACAAGTCACTCAATTGCATGCTTATCAAAATGTGATTTATGAAAAAGCCGAACAAATTTTTGTACAGGCACAGGATTGGTCTAAGCCGATTCAAATTGACTTAAAAGATAATCGTTTAGATGGCGACTATCAAATTATGGCGAGTTTTGTCTTGAGTCACATGGTGCAAAGTGCCGAAGCGCGCAATAGCTATTTACGTGAATTAAAAGCCTTGAATTGGGATCAGTTTTTAGATCCTCAACGACTTGCTGCAGATAAAAAACAAGACTATGCCGATACCGAAGCCATGTTGGTGCAAGTACGTGCCATGGTAGAGCTGTATCAGGAACATTTAGAACAGCATGAAGCGATGGCTTTGGAGCAGATTGAGAATCTTGAAATCAATCATAATTTGCGCCGTCATTTAGCAGAATCTTTGCTAGAAAGCCGCCATAATGACCAAGGACACGCATTATTTGAATTGGAAAAGAAAAATTTGGGTAAGGCGTATGTGTTGTTTGCAATTTTAAAAAACAATAAATGGGAGCTCAAAAACAATACCTTCATGTTCTATGAAGATGCAGCCTTGAAAGAATTTAATGCGGTATATCAAGAGATGGTGCAGCTCAATACGCAAATGCAAGAGATCACTCAGCAGCATCAGCGGGCACTGGAAAGCAAGTTGTAAGGTCTGGCAAATCCTTACATCAAATTGTCAAAAGAATGTCATCTGCCATTCAAATCTCTTGCCTAAACTGTGCCTGTTGATTTAATTGCTCAGCTAGGCAGGTCCAATATGAACAGCATTCAAGTCTTTGATGATATTCAACAACTGTATTTGCAATTCTTAGAAAATAAAAACTACCCGAAACTCGAAAATTTAAATAATTGGGGCAAGAACCGTTACTTCTTTAATCAGCACTTTCGTTTGGTTGAAGATTGGCATCAGACTGAACAAATTGTGATTGAATTTAATCAACAATATTATTGCTTGGATACAGGCAGCGCCCCAGACTTTATGGATAAAGAACGCTATATGACCTGGTTGATGGGGGAGTTGTTGGTTTAAGCCGTGCAGGTAAATCACAACTGATCAGCCATCTAGTCTTCAAGATAACAATGCAAAAGAATAAAATTTAAAAATTAGAACAGCTCAAAACAACAAAATAAAAAATCCCCGCATGATGCGAGGATTTTTTTATTACGAAGACTTTTTACACACGCTCAATAATTGTCGCGATACCTTGACCAAGACCGATACACATGGTCGCAAGACCAATTTGCGTGTCTTGTTGTTCCATCACGTTCAATAACGTGGTGGTGATACGCGCACCTGAACAACCCAATGGGTGACCGAGTGCAATTGCACCACCGTTCAAGTTCACACGATCTTGCTGATCATAAATGCCTAAGCCTTTTAGAACAGATAGACCTTGTGCAGCAAACGCTTCGTTTAATTCAAAGGTTTGAATGTCTGCAATTGACAAGCCCGCACGTTTAAGTGCTTTTTGCGTTGCAGGTACTGGGCCATAACCCATGATTGCTGCATCACAGCCTGCAACGGCCATAGAGCGAATCACCGCACGTGGTTTCAAACCTAATGCTTGTGCACGTTCAGCAGACATAAGCAACATCGCAGAAGCACCATCAGACAATGCTGAAGATGTCGCCGCAGTTACGGTACCGCCTTTCGGATCAAATACAGGACGTAAAGCTTGGAATGCTTCAAGGTTAGCATCTGGACGAATCACTTCGTCGATGTCGCATAGTTGTTTAAAGCCGTTTGCATCATGACCTTCAATGCCAATGATTTCGTTTTTAAAACGGCCTTCTTGCGTTGCAGCCCATGCACGACGGTGTGATTCCACACCAAAGGCATCTTGCTCTTCACGAGAAATACCGTTCATGCGACCCAACATTTCAGCAGTTAAGCCCATCATGTTTGAGGCTTTGGCATAGTGCTTCGATGCAGCAGGGTTGATGTCGATACCGTGCATCATGCCCACATGGCCCATGTGCTCTACACCACCAATGATGAAAATATCACCCTGATTGGTTGCAATTTGTGCCGCAGCGGTGTGGATCGCTTGCATTGAAGAACCACACAGACGGTTTACAGTTTGACCCGCTACTGTTTTTGGAAGATCAGCCAATAAAGCAATATTACGACCAATGTTCATACCTTGTTCTAGGGTTTGGTTAACACAGCCCCAGATCACATCTTCAACTTCGTTGACATCAAACTGGTTACGAGCAACTAAAGCACGAACCAATTCAGCCGATAGACTGTCAGCACGTACATTGCGGAACATACCGTTTTTGGTTTTACCCATTGCAGAACGTACGCCATCAACGATGACAACGTCACGTGGATTTAAAGTAGCCATTCACGTTGCTCCTTAACCGTAGAATTTTTTGTTGTTAGCAGCCATGTCACGCAACATTTGTGGCGCTTCATAAGCTTTTCCTAAGTGTGCATACTTGTCGCAAAGCGCAACATATTCAGCAACACCTGTTTGGTCGATGTAACGGCATGGACCACCACGGAATGGAGGGAAACCTACGCCCATAATCATCGCCATATCTGCTTCAGATGGTGTCGCCACGATGTTGTCTTCTAAGCAACGTACAGTTTCGTTACAGAACGCAAGCATCATACGGTCAATGATTTCTTGTGCATCAAATTCGCGTTTTTCAGATGTTGCTACAGATGCTACAAGCTCATACGCAGTTGGGTCGACCACTTTGGCTTTTTTGCCTTTACGATCCAATTCATATTTGTAGAAACCTACGTCATTCTTTTGACCAAGACGTTTGTTTTCGTACATGACTTGGATTGAGCCTTTATAGTCTGGCTTCATGCGGTCTGGGAAACCTTCTGCCATGACTTCTGCACCGTGAACGCCCGTGTCGATACCAACAACATCCATCAGGTAAGCAGGACCCATTGGCCAGCCGAATTTTTCCATGACTTTGTCAACTTGCTGGAAGTCTGCGCCATCTTTAAGTAACAAGTCGAATGCACCAAAGTAAGGGAACAATACGCGGTTCACCAAGAAGCCTGGGCAGTCATTCACTACGATTGGTGTTTTACCCATTTTCTGAGCAAGCACCACAGTAGTCGCAATCGCTTCAGGTGAAGTTTTTTCACCACGAATCACTTCTACCAATGGCATCATGTGCACTGGGTTAAAGAAGTGCATGCCGACAAAGTTTTCTGGACGTTGTAGGTTTTCTGCCAAACGTGTAATCGAAATGGTTGATGTGTTTGACGCGATAATGGTGTTTTCACGTACTGATTTTTCAGTTTCAGCCAACACAATGCCTTTGACTTTCGGATTTTCAGTCACGGCTTCAATCACGATATCTACTTCTTTAAACTCGTCATAGCTTAAAGTTGGGCGGATACGTGCCAAAGTTTCACCCATTTTGGCAGGTGTCATTTTTTTACGTTCAACTTGCTTGGTCAGCAATTTGTTTGCTTCAGACATCCCCAATGCCAATTGTGGATTGCCAATGTCTTTCATGATAATTGGTGTGCCTTTGCTTGCCGCTTGGTAAGCAATACCACCACCCATGATACCCGCGCCGAGTACAGCCGCTTGGTTAACAGGATGCGCACCTTTTTCATATTTTTTCGAGGTCTTCTTCACCACTTGGTCGTTGATGAACAAGCCAATCAACGCGCCTGCTTGTGGCGTTACCGCAGCTTTAGCAAAGCCTTCCGCTTCCGCTTTGAGTGCGTCATTACGTGGCAAGCTTGCACCTGCTTGTAAAGAATCAAGCATGAGTTTTGGTGCAGGGTATTGTGCAGGATTCGCTTTGGCTAATACCGCACCTTTTGCAGTGTTGAACGCCATCATTTGTTCAAGTGGGTTCAATTTCACTGGGTCTAATTTTTCTTGGCGTTTTGCTTTCCAGTCCAAACGACCTGCAATGGCTTGTTTAACCAAATCAAGCGCAGCCGCTTGTAATTGATCTGCAGCAACTACAGCATCTACAGCACCGTCTTTAAGTGCAGCATCAGGACGTTTAGGGTTGGCCATTGCCATCCATTCAACCGCATTGTCGATACCAATAACGCGGCTTAAACGAACCGTACCACCAAAGCCTGGGAAAATACCGAGTTTGATTTCTGGTAAGCCCACTTGTGCTTGGTCTGACATGACACGGTAGTCACATACCAAACACATTTCAAAGCCACCGCCCAATGCCATACCATTGATTGCAGCAACTTTAGGAATTTCTAAATCTTCAAAAGCATTGAAGATGTCGTGAACAGGCAATGCCCAATCCACAATGGCTTGTTCGCCTTGAGCGAAGTTTGCGCCAAATTCGGTGATGTCTGCACCCACGATAAAGGTTGATTTCGCAGAAGTGACGATTAAACCTTTCACTTCATTGTTTGCTTTAACAGCCTCAATCGCAGCTTTAAAGTCTTCAATCGTTGCACGGTTAAATTTGTTGACCGACTCACCTTGTAAGTCAAAGCGGAATTCTGCAATTCCGTCCGAAAGCATTTGGACGGTAATGGCATTGCCAGCGTGGATCATGCCTGATCTCCTTTATTTTGGAGGACTTCTAAGTTGATGTTATGAAGCGTGTGCGATAGTCCTGCACACATATATGCCTCGCTAATCTTACGATAACTATATCGAAAAAAAATATAGCAAGTTGTATCAAGCCGTGACGCAAGGGTCATGATTTTTCTCATAGCGCGGAATTGCTTTTTGACCCGATTTTAAAATCCTATGTTTAAAGCAAGATGAAAGTGATTGTTTTCTCTTTTATTTTTAATCAGGTTGTATTGCATTTTCGATTTAGAAAAGCTTGATAAATAGATGTTATCAGTGGGTTGTTTTGGACAGAAAAGTAAATCCATCGTTTGGATGGTGATGTTTTAAAGCGTGAAGCTGGATAGGGGGGATAGCGATTTGCAATGCTGTGTTCTATTTTCTGCTATGACCTCATGCGCTGAAATTGAGTAGAATATGCGACATTTTGAATTTTAGCTGTTTTCAGCAATTTAGGTTGTTCTATGTTGAAGTGGATTATTTTGGCGATTTTTATCGCTTCAGCGCTGTATATTCAACAGCGCGGCAAGGTGCGTCATAGTTTTTATCGTCAGTTTTTTGACCATTCTACCATCCTCGCACCGATCAACTATTTAATGTATTTGTTCTCTAAAGTACCAAATCAACCGTATATCGACACCCAGCACTTTCAAGATTTAAAGGTTTTGGATGACAATTGGGAAATGATTCGTGATGAAGCCAAAGCTTTATATGAACAGGGTGGTATTAAAGCTTCAAGTACTTACGATGATTTGGGTTTTAACTCATTCTTTAAAACAGGCTGGAAGCGCTTTTACTTAAAATGGTATGACTCCGCGCATCCATCAGCAGCAGAATTATGTCCAAAAACCACAGCATTATTAAAAACTTTGCCTAGCATTAAGGCGGCGATGTTTACTGAACTAGCGCCCGACAGTCGTTTAGTGCGTCATCGCGACCCGTACGCAGGTTCATTGCGTTACCACTTGGGATTGATGACACCAAATGATGACCGTTGTTTTATTGATGTCGATGGTGAGCGGTATTCATGGCGTGATGGTGAAAGTGTGGTGTTTGATGAAACCTATATTCACTATGCTGAAAATGGCACTTCTCAAAACCGTATTATTTTCTTTGCCGATGTCGAGCGTCCGTTAAAATCTCGCTGGATGCAAAAGTTTAATCACTGGTTTGGCAAAAATGTGATGACCGCAGCAAGCTCTCCGAATGAAGCAGGCGATCAGACGGGTGGCTTAAATAAAGTCTTTGGCTATGTCTATCAAGTGCGTTTAAAAGCCAAGGCTTTAAAAGCTAAAAATAGTCGTGTGTACTATTTCTTAAAATGGTTTTTAATGCTCGGGATTTTCTTCTTAATTTTTATTCGCCCTTATGTGTTTTAGAGTATTACAACGCCTTTCGGGGCGTTTTTTTATGACATTTTTGAGCAATTTCAGCAACGAGCTTTAATCCAGACCTACTTTTATGTATAGAATGAAGTAAATAGGGGAATTTTTATGCAAACGTTTCGTTCTAAAAAAGATTGGTGGGTTTTGGCTTTTGTGATTTGTATGTCTGGTCTATTGATTCAGTTATTGCTGACCATGTACGCCAAAGGCACGATGCCAGCATTTCCTGTGCACACAGGGGTGTATTTCATTACCATTTTTGTGTTGTGGTGGCCTGTGTTCAATACGCGCTATCAGGTCGATGCAGAACGCTTGCAGATCCGTTGCATGTTTTTAAAATGGGACATTCCACGCGACAGTATTCAAAAAATATCTAAAACCAATAATTCGGTAGCGTCACCTGCTTTGTCGCTGAAGCGTTTAAAAATTGATTATCTTCTAGCGGGGCAGCCAAAATTTGTATTGGTTTCACCTAAAGATCAGACCAAATTTAGTCAAGCCTTGGGAATGGAAATTACCGACTAATCCCTAGGGTCTGTTGACATTTCATAAATGGCTTGCGCTGTAGGCTAAAACTGAGCAGATCAGGCATGAAACGCAGGGAATAGCGAGACTATTGCCAAGTTTCATAACGCAATCTGAGAAAGTTTTAGCCACAGCCTTTCAGGACGAGCATATTTTTTGCTGCTATTGCGTTATGAGTCAGTCATTTAGAATGACTAAATTTCCTGCCTCATGCCTTATATCAGCTAAAAAATATGCATCGTCGCAAACATAGACGAATTGTCAACAGACCCTAGGCTTTTTAAGCAAAAATAAGCATCAAAACTTTGAGGATGAGCAGAGCGGCATTCTCAAGATTCACGCAGCATAAGTCGCGGGCTTATTCTATTTTGAGGTGCAATTGATTTGCACTGCAATCTACACATATTTCCGATTTTTCAGGATACTTTAAAAAATATAAAGCTGAAATGGGTTCAAGTTCAGTACGAATTTTACGCCCCAAATGCCGCGCGCCGTAACGAATATCATGCCCCTGATAAAAATAGGCTTTAGCTGCTGCAGTGAGTTCGACTTGGCGCTGTTGATGCTGCAGGCGATGGTTTAACTTTTCCAATTCAATTTCAACCAATTGCGGCAGGGCATCAGCAGATACCGCTTGATAATGCAAACTACGGTCAATCCGATTTAAAAATTCAGGGTCAAATTTACGCTGCATGACTTTTTCAATGATCCGTTGTGTGGGCATGCGTTTTAAGCACAGTTGTTGTACTTTTTGCGGCAACAGATTCAATTTATCTAAGTATTGTTGTGCGGCTTGAGTACCCACATTGCTGGTCATAAAAATCATGCAATTGCGAAAGTCGATGGTTTTGGTGCCTGCAGTCAGGGTCAGTTTGCCTGTATCTAGCACATTCATTAAGCCACGTATCACTTCGCTTGAGGCTTTTTCCAGTTCATCAAATAACATAATGCCTGGGCGGGTGTGCGAACCTGCAATCGTAGTTTCATCAAATAAACTATGGCCTTCTTTAGAGCCGACATAGCCAGGAGGCGCGCCTGTGAGTGCAGCCGCATAGTGTTCCTGCGCCAAGGTATTCATATCAATGCGGCAGAAGGCATCGGGGCGACCATAAATGGCTTCGGCAATCAGGCGCACCGTTTCGGTCTTGCCAACACCTGTCGGGCCAAGCATTAAAGTCACTGAAAGTGGTCGCTCTGTGCTGGAGAAATCGGCCTTGACCACATACAGCATTTTTTCGATTTCATTCAGCGCTGCATCTTGTCCAATAATCCGTTGACGTAACAATTGCATGACTTGTGTAGGTTCAAAATGAAAGCGCGGCTTGCCAATCAAACGGTCTTTGGCGGATACATACTGATGTGTACTGATCGGCTGGGACGTTGCGGATTGAATGGTCGGTATGCCGTGTGGTGCGGTCGTCATCCTGCACTTTCCTTCTGCTGACAAGATGCCTGAGCATAGCAAATCTTGTGTTGCCGACTGATCGTTTTTAGCACTGAGCTGATCGTTTTAGTGGATAGATCATGCGCTATGCCACAGGATAAAGCTTGAAAAAATCAGATAAAGCAGCACATCATGTAAAGAATGTAGCAAGAATAGGATGACTCGTGAACCCAAACGCAGGTGAGCATATCGAGAAAATTTTGGCAAATATGACCCAATTGCCAGGGGTTTACCGTATGTTGGGTAAAGACGGGGAGTTGTTATATGTCGGCAAAGCCAAAAATTTAAAAAACCGAGTGTCGAGTTATTTTGTCAAAACCATCGAGCATCCTAAAACGCAGGCTTTAGTGGCGCGTATTTATGATATTGAAACTTTGGTGGTGCGTTCCGAAACTGAAGCGTTATTGCTTGAACAAAATCTGATTAAGCTGCATCGTCCACCGTACAATATTATGCTGCGCGATGATAAGTCCTATGTTTATATTTTTGTGTCGGCAGATCAGCCTTATCCGCGTATTGCCAGTGGACGCGGCAAAGGCAAGCATCAGATAGGCAAGTTTTTTGGGCCTTATCCGAGTGCGTACAATGCCCGCGATACTTTGGTGGTGTTACAAAAACTGTTTAATGTGCGGCAGTGTGAAAACAGTTATTTTGCTCAACGGCAGCGTCCGTGTTTGCAATATCAGATCAAACGCTGTTCGGCACCGTGTGTAGGATTGATTTCGCCCGAAGAATATAAAGAAGATGTTAATAATTCGATTCGATTTTTACAGGGCGATAGTAAAGAACTGAATCAGCAATTGATTGCTAAAATGGAAGCTGCAGCCGAAGCGTTGGAATTTGAAAAAGCAGTCTTTTACCGTGACCGTATGGCTTTGTTGCGTGATGTGCAGGCACAGCAAGCCATTTATAAACTCAAAGGCGAAGCCGATATTATCGCAATTGCTTATCAGGCAGGTGTGACCTGTGTGCAAATTATGCATGTGCGCAATGGCAAAATGCTGGGTGGTAAAAGCTATTTTCCTGATATGTTGGGCGATGATTTGGGGCAAATGTTGGCCGATTTTATTGCCAACTTTTACTTTCAGGTGGCCGATGAAATTCCAGCGGAATTGATTGTTAATGTGGAAGTGGCAGATTGCAAAGAGTTGGAACAAGCCTTACAGCAACACTTCGATAAAAAAATTCAAATTAAACATAAAGTGCGTGAAACCCGTGCCGAGTGGCAAGAATTGGCACAAATGAATGTGCAGCATGCCATTAAAGGTAAACTCGCCAATCACTTTGAATTAAATGAGCGTTTTCATCAGTTAGAGCAAGTGGTTGGACGCCCGATTGATCGGATTGAATGTTTTGATATTTCGCACACTATGGGCGAAGACACTGTGGCATCTTGCGTGGTATTTGACAGTGGTGGTATTCGCAAACGTGATTATCGACAATTTTCAATTCAGGATATTCAGGCTGGAGATGACTATGCTGCCATGCGCCAAGCTTTAACGCGCCGTTATAAAAAAGCCATGCTGCCCGATTTATTGCTGATTGATGGCGGTAAAGGGCAGTTGAATATGGCGATGGAGGTCATGCAGGAGTTAGGATTGGATGCCTTTATGATTGGGGTGTCCAAAGGCGAAGGACGCAAACCTGGTCTAGAAACGCTACATTTTACCGATGGCAGCAAAATTCAGCTGCCTGAAGATCATAAGGCGCTACATCTGATTCAGCAGGTACGTGATGAAGCACACCGTTTTGCAATTACCAAGCACCGTGCCAAACGTGATAAAAAACGTGGTTCATCGATACTTGAGGTGATTCCAGGCTTGGGGCCAAAACGGCGTCGTGATTTACTCACTCATTTTGGTGGTATACAAGGCGTACTCAAAGCTTCAGAAAAAGAGCTGACTTTGGTGCCTGGACTGGGTGAAGTAATGGCGCGTACGATTTATAAAGTGCTGCATGAATGACTAAATTTCCTGCCTCATGCCTTATATTAGCTAAAAATCTTGCGAGATATATCTCTCACGTCGCAAACATAGACGAATTGTCAACAGACCCTATTTACTGCATAAAAAGCAGTATTTTCTACAAAGGTAAATAGCAAAAAAGTGCATTGACTCTGTCGTCATTGAACATTCACATCAGATCGAAACCCTGTAATATCAACCACAACATTGTTTAAGGAAAAGCTATGTCGTTGCTACAGACCTATCAAGCCATTGCCGAGCAAGAATGGATAGACATCCCGCTTGGGTGGTTACAGGGGCGCACTATTTATGGTGGATTGGTGGCAGGTTTGATGATGCAAAAAGCCCAGCTTTGTATTGCCGATCCGAAAAAGCGCTTGCTAAGCAGCAGTGTCACGTTTGTCGGACCTGTGCAACAAGGTCGGGCACGGCTCACGGCGGAAATTCTGCGTGAAGGCAAATCTGTGACCAGTGTCGAAGTTCGTTTATGGCAGGATGATGCAGTACAAAGCATTTTAATTGCCAGTTTTGGTGCGGCACGTGAATCCAGCATTGTGGTGCAACAAGAACGTACTGCGCCCAATTTTCCACCTGCAACGGAATTGCCTGTTACACAGCATCATCCTTTAGCACCTGAATGTTTTCAGCAGATGGATTTGGTTTGGTCTGAAGGACAATATCCGTTTACTGCTAGTCATAAACCTGATTTTGCAGGCTGGATGCGTTTTAACCCAAAACAGCATACGAATCGTGCCATGACCATTGCCGATTTGATGGTGGCTTTTGATATGTGGCCGCCTGGAGTACTGCCGATGTTTGAGCAGCTCGCTCCTGCCAGTTCACTGACTTGGCATGTGACCTATGTCAATCCTTTGCAAAATCAGCTGCAAGATTGGATGAAATATAAAGTTTTTACCGATCATGCTAGCGGTGGTTATGCCACAGAATATGCGCACTTATGGGATGATCAGGATCGGCTAATAGCGATTGCCCGACAGACCATCACCGTGTTTGCCTAGTGACACCTACTAGCATTTCGTATAAAGTGAAGCCTATTCACGATGACAAATCCTCAAAAAACTTGTGAATATGCAGCGTAAAGAGGGGAAACATTGGCGGTGTCTATGACAACAGGTCGTATCCTGAACATTCCAAATATATTAACTTTGGCTCGAATCGCCTTGATTCCTGTTTTTTTGTTGGTGGCGTATTGGCCGCCTGCAATGGGCGTAAATGGTTATGATGGTGGCATGACGCGTCATATTATTTTGACGTCTATTTTTGTGATTGCTGCTGTGACCGACTGGTTTGATGGCTATTTGGCACGTACTTTGAATCAGACCTCTGCATTTGGGCGCTTTTTAGACCCTGTGGCCGATAAACTTATGGTCGCTGCGGCATTGATTGTTTTAGTGCAATGGCAACCGACTATTTCTATGGCTTTTGCCGCGATTGTAATTATTTCCCGTGAAATTACCGTATCTGCCTTACGAGAGTGGATGGCTGAACTCGGCGCACGTACCAGTGTGGCGGTGTCTACAGTGGGGAAATATAAAACAGCATTCCAAATGATTGCGATTTCAGTGTTCTTATTGAACTGGCAACCATTGGAAATGGTGGCTTATTTGTTGCTCTATACTGCTGTAATTCTAACGCTTTGGTCGATGTTTATTTATTTAAAAGCGGCATGGCCATATTTGAAACAACCTTAAATATCGTGATTCTTCATTAAAAAGTGCTTCTGATTGAAGCACTTTTTGATTAACTATGGGTTTCTTCCTCGGCATCATCCTCATAAGTTTTGGCAATTTTTTCAATATTTAAACTTTTTGCCATCGCATCAAAAATTTCTTTATAAACCCCATTTTGATGATAAAGCGCATCATGTTCGCCGTGTTCTGCAATCCTGCCATCTTTCATGACATAGGTGTAATCGGCATCAATAATTTGCGATAAGCTATGTGAAATGATGATGACCGTACGCCCTTGTTTAATTTCATCGAGGCTTTGTTTGATTTGTTCGGTTGCAATGGCATCCAGACTAGCAGTCGGTTCATCTAAAAAAATAATAGGTGGATTTTTCAGGAACATACGTGCAAGGGCAATCCGTTGTTGTTGACCGCCTGAAAGCATGAGGGCATCTGCGTCATAAGCCTGAGGCAATTGCAAAATTTGTTCGTGAATAGAGGCTTTTTGGGCTGCCAGAATCACATCTTCCAAGCTTGCATCAGTTTTGCCATAACGAATATTTTCAAAAATAGAGCCTTGGAAAATATGATTTTTTTGCAAAACCAAGCCGATATGGTCACGCAAATATTGAGTGTCGATGTGGTTAATATCAATCCCATCGAGCTGAATTGTTCCCTGTTGTGGTTCATAGAATTTATCTAATAAACTGATCAGGGTAGATTTTCCTGCTCCCGACAATCCCACCAATGCGGTAATTTTATTGGGCTGAATCTGCATTTGAATGTCTTTGAGTGCATGATGTCCATTCGGATAAAAAAAGTTTACCTGTTGCAGATCAAACTGCCCTCGAATAACTGGTTTAAGCGTACCACTTGGCTCAATTTCATGCTCGGCTTCCAAAATTTGAAAGAAGCTTTCTGAATAGATCATTGCATCATTGACTTCATCATAAATACGATGCAATGAGCGAATTGGGGCAGAAACATTGCCAAACAGCAACACGTGATACATGATCATGCCGATGCTCATTTGTCTATCTAACACAAAATAAGCAGTTAAAATAATAATCAGCACCACGCCAATTTGTTCAATAAAGCTTTTTAAACCATCAAATAAAAAACTGGTTTGGCGGGTCTGCATTTGATTGTGGGTCAGTTTTTTCTGCAGGGTGAGTTGTTTTTCTGCTTCGATGCTTTCTCTGTTAAATGATTTAATCACGGTAATTGAGTTGATGATGCTGAGAATCCCTTGGCTTTTTTTCTCACGTCCATCACGTAAATTACGTCGCCAGCTTCCTAGTTTTTGTGCCTGCTGATAGGTCAGCCAAAAATAAATAGGCACAATGAGTGTCGCGACCAAGCCCACATAAAAATTGGCATAATACATTAAGCCCAAAGCCACAATTGCACTGGTAAAGAGTGGCAAAATATCAATAAAGAAAATTTGCACTAAGCGGGTGAGCGAACCAATGCCACGATCTATACGTGTTTGTAATTTACCTGCTTGGTTGTTGTCCTGATTAAAAAAGGCCAGTCGATAACGCAAAAATTTCTCAATAATGCCCTGTGCCAAATCTTGTGACACAAAAATGCGTAGTTTTTCACCATAAAACTTCTGTCCAAACTGCACAAAGGCATTGATGATTTCTTTACCCAGCAAAATGGCTGAAATGGTGATTAAAATGTGCCAGCCTGCAGACAGACCTTGTCCTGCCTCAATTAAGGCGTTAATACGGTCAACAGCGTATTGTAAAGTTAGTGCATTGACTTGAGCTGTTAATGAGCCGATGAGCGTTAAAACTAAGGTAGCAATCACCAAGAGCTGATAAGGTCGAACGAAGGGACGCAATTTTTGAAATAAATGCCATAAATTCATAAGCTATTATTGTTATAAGAACGATGATTTTAAGTCTAAGGATGAACTTCACGACTCACAAGCCAAAAAGCTGTGTCATTTTGTGAGCAGTCCTGATCCTTGTTTTAGATTAAACAATAAGCTATTCAGCATAGGAATGACCATGAATCTAGAATTGTTTGCACCTGAGCGTTGTGACAACGTACTGCCTTATGACGGCATTGTGCAGGACTATGGTTTGGTGCTGAGTGCGGAGCATAGTGAGCGTTATTTGCAGTATTTTCTGCAACATTTGGCATGGCAGCCTGATGAAGGTCTGCTCTTTGGTCAGTATTATCGGACACAGCGCCAAGTGGCATGGTATGGCGATGAGCAGTATCAATATCGTTATTCGGGAGCAGTTAAGCAGGCACTGCTATGGCAGCCTGCTTTGTGGCGATTGAAACAGCAAATTGAACAATGGGTCGGGCATCCCTTTAATTCATGTTTGGCCAATTTATATCAAGATGGTACGCAGGGCTTGGGTTGGCACAGTGATGATGAGCCGAATTTAGGCAGACACGCTGTCATTGCATCTTTGAGTTTGGGGGCAACCCGTAAATTTTGTTTTCAGCATAAACACCGCGCCAACAAGGTTGAGCTACTGTTGCACAGCGGTCAGTTGTTGGTCATGCGTGGCACGACACAACACCATTGGAAACATGCCTTAATGAAGTCCAATAAAATTATACAACCCAGAATTAATCTGACCTTTCGCTATTTTCACGCGGCTACTGAATAAGACTTGATTTAGCACTCTAAATCCTTATTCAGAAATAAATTTTAATTGTATTTAAATTCAGTGCTTTAATGTGTCGATAACCTAAAAATTTAAGAGAGCTCTATATTAAAACTGGTATTCAGTACTTCCACCTGTTTTTCAATTTGCTCTGCATTGTCCTGCAAAATTTCAATCAGCTTTTGCAAATTGACAAATTCAAAACGGTTTTTAGATGCCAACAGCGTCAAGGCATAAGGCGCATCTTTCGATGAAAAACGAATCGGTACAGATAAACCTGCAATTTCTGCATCGAGTTCGCCGTTAGAAAAATAATAGCCTTGTTTTTTGATTTTGCGCATTTGCTGCAAAAAGTCATCTTCATCTTGTGCAAAATTGACTTGTGCCAATTCGTTAGAAAAACGTTGGTAATAGTCTAAAATTTTAGCTTTAGGCAGATGTGCCATAATAATTTTTGGCGATGAGCCGACATAAACAGGACGTGGGCAGCCGCGACCATAAGACAGCAAAGGCGTATCTTTAAAGATTTCGTGATGCACATCAATGCAGGAATCTTGATTGAGTTGGGTCAGCAAACAGCAAAATTCAGTACGTTCCGCAATTTTTTTCATAAACGGAATACTGATGGTGACCAATGGATCGGTCGTGCGAGAGATAAAATCCAATACCGCAATTTTTGGCCCAAGGGTGTAATCTCCCGATGTGCCACTCATGCGCTGCAACAACTCTGCTGAAACCAACTCTTTTAAATAGCGGTAACTGGTAGGCTTAGATAAACCAAGTTCCTCACTAATGGTATCTACATTAATGACAGGACGTGCGGTTGAAAATAAGTCTAAGACTGTGAGAATCTTGCCAAAGCTAGACAGTGCCATGCGGATTTACCCATTCACACCAAAAGGATGGTGTCACTTTATATCAAAAAATCGCCAGACCAATAGACTTTTTAAAGATGATCTTAGGCATTCTAACGATCAATCTCCCAATTCTTTCGTTTGTCGTTGTTATCTATTCAGAAACAGGATTTAAGGCTGAATGCCGTGAGGCTCACGATACCAGCTTTCAATCAATAGTGCTGCGGCAAGACTATCGGCAGCGAGTTTTTTACCACGCCCTTGGGCTTGATAATGATCAAGCTCATCACGTGCTTCACGTGTGGTTAGGCGTTCATCGACCATTAGGGTGTTGATATTGCTTTGATGGCGTAAGCGTCTAGCAAACTTACGCGCACGGGTAGACAGTTCTGACTCGCTATCATCCATATTTAAAGGTAAGCCCACTAGAAATAATTGTGGCTGATGTTGCTTGATAATTTTTAGCAAGTTTTCCCATTGCGGAATGCCATCTTTCATGGGAAAGAGGGCGAGAGGGGTCGCACTTTCAATCAGTGCCTGCCCCACAGCCATGCCCATTTTTTGCGTACCGAAGTCAAATGCCATAATGGTTTGGGCTTGTGTTGTTTCAGGCATGACCAATCTCGGAAGATAACCATGTTGGATCTACGCCCATTTTACGATAAGCGGCATCCCAACGGTCGTCATAAGGTAAATTGAAAATCAAGTCCATGTCCGATTCACAAATGAGCCAATCGCCACGGGCAATTTCTTGTTCCAGTTGCTGTTTGCCCCAACTGGCATAGCCCAAGGCAATTTGGTAACGTCCAACGCCTTCGTTGTGGGCAATCGCATCTAAAATATCTTTAGAGGTGGTGATACAGACATTTTCACCAACAGCGATAGATGAATGCCAAGTTGGCTGCCCTGTGTGTAAAACAAAACCTGCCTCAGGTCGTAATGGACCACCTTGTAGAACTTCGTGAGGATGCACATTATCTGCGTCTATATCTAAATCATTGAGTAATTCTTTGATTTGGATACCCGATGGACGGTTGATAATAATGCCTTGCGCACCGTCTTCATCATGACGTGCCAAATAGATGACGGTGTTTGCAAAAAACTCATCATTCATATCGGGCGGGGCTATGAGACAGCGATGCGTCAGATATTGTTTAGTCACCTAAGCAATTCTCCTTAAAAACAGTTGCTTCTAGAAAAACCTATTCCTTTAGGATACACGTTACTTGAGCTTTGTGATTTCACCAAGCTCTTTTTGTGACAGCGTTGGTTTTTAAGCCTGTTGAAACTTCAATTGGCGTAATTGTTTGGCGTGTTGCAGGGTGGTGTCATTAATTTCAACGCCGCCTGTCATGCGTGCCAATTCTAAAATACGCGCATCTTCTTCTAATTCAACAATGGTGCTGCTGGCAGGGTCGGTCTGACGCTTTTTCACCAAAAGGTGCTGATCAGACTGTGCTGCCACTTGTGCTTGGTGGGTAATACATAAAATTTGAACGTGTTGCGCCAAACCTGCGAGTAAGCGCCCCACAATTTCTGCGGTACCACCACTAATCCCGACATCAATTTCATCAAAAACCAAGACTTCGGCTTCGGTTTTTTCGGCATTCATGACTTGCATAACCAAGGCAATCCGCGATAATTCACCACCAGAAGCCACGCGTGCCAATGGCTGTGCAGGAATACCTTTGTTGGCGGTAAACAATAATTGAATAAAACTTAACCCTTCCGCAGAAACCTGCTCTAAAGGTTCAAATTTAAATTCAAAATGTGCCTCAGGCAGTGCCAATTGTTTAACTTGCTCGGTTAGTTGTTTAGCGAGCGGTGCAGCTGCTTCACGACGGATATCATCTAAATGTTGTGCTTTGGCTAAGAAGTCCTGATGTGCCACTTCTACTTGTTCTGCCAAAGTTTCAGGATCTTCCAGTTCATGTAAAGCCGTGAGTTCGGCTTGCCAAGTATCGAACTCTTGTTTCAGTAATTCAGGCTGAGTGCGGTATTTACGTGCCAAACGATGAAAAACTTCCAGCTTCTGATTCAGTTCTTCCATGCGCTCTGGATCAAAGCTTTGACGATCAATAAACTGACGTAAATTGGCTGTCGCATCATCTAATTCACTTTGCGCATTTAACAATGAATTATAAATTTCCGATAATTGCTCACTGCGCCCCGCATGCGATTCCAAGCGGCGAATAATCGAAGCAATTTCCTGAGTGATGTTTTGCTCGGCTTCGTCTAAGGCATTTAAGCTATAACTGCAATCCTGCATGATATGTTCATGATGGCTTAGGCGATCAAACTCTTGTTCAATCTCCTTATAATCGATTTGTACCAGTTCTTCGAGTTCTTCGAGCTGTAAGTTTAGAGTTTCGATGCGCTGCTTGCGAGTTGCCTGTGCATCCAGCGCCGCCTGATGCTGTCGGATATTTTTTTGCCAGGTACTATAAGCATCACGTACTGCTTGGGCAGGGGTATAAAAATTATAATAACGATCAAGCCAGTGCTTTGGATAAGGCGGTTCGAGCAATTGTTGCTGACTGTGCTGACTGTATAACTGTACCAGTAAGCGTCCAATTTCTTTCAGCTCTGCCAAACTGCTTGGACGACCATTAATCCATGCTTTGCTGCGCCCTGTGGCAAAAATTACCCGACGTAAATGGATTTCACCAGACTCATCATCTAATTCATGTTCTTTTAGCCATTGTGCTTCAGGGCTATTGTCCTGATAACTGAAACTCGCAGTCACATCGGCTTTATCTGAGCCAAAACGCACATAATTGGTATCGGTACGTTCACCTAAACAGGCAGAGAGTGCATCTAATAGTAAGGATTTACCGGCACCTGTTTCCCCTGTTAGAACGTTAAAACCTGTTTCAATATCCAGTGCTAAGTGGTCGGCAAGGGCAAAGTTAATCAGTGTTAAATGAGTCAGCATAAACGCATCCAAGCTGCGAAAAGTGTCAGTGAAAGAGAGTTAAGTTTTGGAAATGCCATAACAAGGCTGTTATTTTCGTCTGTTTAATTCTAGCTTAAATTGCAGCACAAACAACAAAAAATGTACCCGATAAGCATCCTATATAAAACGCAAGACTCGTTGACCATTTCATTTGATAGTCATCAAATTGCAGTATATTCGCTTAGGAAGTTTTTAGGTGCTGCCTGATCGGGTGAAACTTAAATGATACACATACTATTTGTGATCTGTTTCACATTCAGATTTAGCACTTTAGTGGGGAAGAATCTAGAGCAGAGTACTTTGCATGCCTCTGGCATTGGCTTAGACTGTGCTGTCAGCGTGTTGCATGCTGCGTATTGAAACATTGTTCAATTTACGCAAAGCCCACTGTAAACACAGATTGATTAGTTCTGAGGACAGAATTAAACTACATCAGTCAAAAATATAAAAACGCGTTACCTGGAGAATACGCATGTCAGCTCAGTTTGATCATGTATCAGTTGTGAAAAAGTCGAATGTCTATTTTGGTGGGCAATGCATCAGTCACACGGTGCAATTTGAAGACGGTACCAAAAAAACCTTAGGGGTAATTTTACCGACTGAACAAGCCTTGACTTTCGAAACGCATGTACCTGAACGTATGGAAATTATTTCAGGTGAATGTCGTGTCAAAATTGCCGATAGCGAAGAAAGTGAATTATTCCGCGCGGGTCAATCGTTCTATGTGCCTGGCAATAGCCGTTTCAGCATCGAAACCGATGAAGTGCTCGATTACGTGTGCCACTTAGAAGGCTAATCAGCCGATAATAGGGTATTGAATTAAGATTTCATTTTTCTCCTGCTTGAGCACTCAATCAAGCGGAATTGAATCAAGAAATTTTCACCCGAATCGGTTAAACTAGATCTTATTGAAATCCTGTAAAGTCAGCTTTGCAGGATTTTTCGTTTTCGCTGGTTTATTGGTGCATTAATTAGAGGTCGTTCATGGCAAAACCTGAATATTATTATGGCGTTCACTCGGTGGAGTCATTATTGGAGCTTGAGCCAGAGCGCGTCTTAACTCTTTTTACCTTAAAAGGGCGTGATGATCAGCGTTTACAAAAGATTTTAGAACTTGCCGAACCATTTGGCATTAGTGTGCAAAAAGCCAGCCGTGACAGCTTGGAAAAACTGGCAGGTTTGCCTTTTCACCAAGGAGTGGTGGCTGCAGTACGCCCACATCCAACTCTGAATGAAAAAGACTTGGATGCCTTGTTGCAGGCTGATAGCAAGCCTTTACTTTTGGCGCTCGACCAAGTCACCGACCCGCATAACTTGGGTGCGTGTATCCGTACTGCCGCTGCGATGGGGGTTACTGCCGTGATTGTGCCGCGTGATCGTTCAGCAAGTTTGACCCCAACTGCACGCAAAGTAGCTGCAGGTGGTGCAGAAAAAGTCAAATTTATCCAAGTGACCAATTTGGCACGTACTTTGGCGCATTTGAAACAAGAGTTTAATGTGCGCGTGGTGGGTACGATGCTGGATGAAAAAGCTTTGCCAATTCAGCAATTTGACTTTACAGGCACAGCAGTATGCGTGGTGATGGGCGCAGAAGATACAGGTTTACGCCCAATTACCCAGTCACAATGTGATCAAACCGTATTTATTCCAATGGCAGGAAATCTGCAAAGTCTGAATGTCAGTGTTGCAACAGGTATGGCCTTGTATGAAGCTTGTCGTCAGCGTCAGGCTTAATTGCTGATTTTGTATTTGCTATTTTATTGATGCTTTCAACACCGTGATTCGTCTATCTCCCCAAAAGCAAGGTTATGCTTTGGTGCTTGTTACCATGTGCATTTGGGGTGGTTTTACCCTAACTGCTCGGCTGAATGCACAATGGCAGATCAGTGCTTGGGATATTACCGCCTTACGCTTTGCTTTGGCTTTTTGTATTTTAATGCCGATTCTTATCTGGAAAAAAGATACGGCATTTTTATGGAAAAAAGAGCCTTTTATTTTGGCAATGATTGGTGGAGTGGGCTATTGCCTGACTGCGTATAGTGCTTTTCATTATGTACCTGCTGCGCATGCTGCCATTTTTTTGAATGGCTGTATTCCTGTTTGTACCGCCATTGCTGCTTGGATGTTATTTCGAGTGCCTTTTGACCGCCATACATGGATCAGTATTGTAATTATGCTGACCGCCATTGCGGGTATGAGTGCGCTGATGTATCAAGAAACAGGTGTTGCCTTTGGACTTGGGGATGGACTGTTTTTTATCAGCGCTATTTGGTGGGGTGTGTTTACGGTTTTATTAAGACAATGGAAGCTCTCCGCTTGGCATGCTATGGCAGGTGTCGCAATTTGGTCGGCAATCGTCTATGTCCCGATTTACGTACTGTTTTTCCCGAAACAACTCAGCACACCTGAACCGATTCATTTATTGCTGCAAACTATTTTTCATGGAGTGTTTGTGGTGATCATCGCAACACTTAGCTATGTCGAGGCAATTAAGCGTTTGGGAGCATTCAAAACTGGCAGTATTGTGACCTTGGCGCCGTTTATCGCTGCGATTCTTGCTGTCCCTTTATTGGGTGAACCTTTGAGTTTAGCAATTTTATGTGGCTTGGTGGGTATGGGGATTGGTGCTTTGCAACCTTGGCGTTGGTGGGCCCGACCTGACAGCTTAAAAGCTCAACTTGAACAGCAAAAACAACAGTCAGATTAATTTGCTTACTGCATCGCTCGCTTTAAATACTGCTGATGCAATACTTCAAGTTTGCTATACAAATGATCTAAATGCCCATCATTTAGCACAATGTCATCAGCTAGGCGTTGTTTTTCAGCACGTGGCATTTGTGCTTGAATAATTTTATGAATTTGCTCAACCGTTTGACCATCACGTTGTGAGGCACGGTGAATTTGTAGTGCTTCAGTAGCATCAATCAATAATGTATGTTGGGTCAATTGATGTTGATTGGTTTCAAACAAGAGTGGTGAAACCAAAACCACGTAGGGGCTATTGGCAGCATTTAATTGTTGAATAATCGATTCACGAATTGCAGGGTGGGTGATTTTTTCAAGTGCTTGTCGTGCACTTGGTTCTTTGAAAATGTGTTCACGTAAGGCACGACGATCAAGCTCACCATTCTCAAGTAAAACCCAATCGCCAAAGTGTTGTCGAATTTGCTTTAAGGCAGGCTGTCCTTTTTCGACTACTTCACGTGCAACCACATCTGCATCGACCACAACAATGCCTTGGGTCTCAAACCACGCACTGGCTGCAGACTTGCCACTGCCAATTCCTCCTGTTAGACCCAAAACAAAACGCATGTGCTGTCCTTATTGTCCCAAATATACTTTCATGATTGGCTCGCCCCATAAAAAGGCAATCCAGCCCGCAATGGCGATATACGGACCAAACGCAAAGGGTTGATTTTCTTTACGTACTTTTAACAGAATAATGCCAATAATCGCCCCAACTAAGGACGATAGCAGCACAATCAGGGGTAACATCATCGGCCCCATCCATGCACCTAAAGCGGCAAGGAGCTTGAAGTCGCCATAGCCCATGCCTTCTTTGCCTGTGACGATTTTAAATAGGTAATACACCACCCATAGACATAGGAAGCCAATCACATAGCCCCAAATTGCCGAGGTTGGTGAGGTATAGATGGCATAGCTGTTGACGGCCAAACCCAGTGCAGCCAAAGGCAGGGTATAACGGTCTGGCAAGAGTTGTGTATCGAAATCAATGAAGGTGAGCGCAATCAAGGTATAAGTGAGTAGCAAGCCAAATAGCATTTGTACGGTTGGGCCAAATACCGCAAGCACAATCAGAGCGCAAATAGCAGTTAATACCTCAATCAGTGGATAACGTATACTGATCGGGTTTTGGCAGTTGCCACATTTACCGCGTAATACCAACCAACTCAGCACAGGAATATTTTGATACCAACGAATTGGGTTGTGACATTTGGGACAGGTCGATGCAGGTTTGCTGAGGGTGATTTTACTTTCATCAATAATGGCTTGTTCAGGATGTAATAACATTTGGCAGTCATTACGCCACTCCTGTTCCATCATTTTTGGGGTGCGGTAAATCACCACACTCAAAAAACTGCCAATACATAAACTAAAAAGTCCAACTGCGATATAGAGCGCAGTTGGATTTTGGATAAAGTACGCGATTAATTCTTGCATTAAACCACAGAACCCATTTGGAAGATTGGAAGGTACATGGCGACAACTAAACCACCCACTAAAATACCCAAGACAGACATAATCAACGGCTCCATCATTGAGGTTAAGCCATCTACTGCGTTGTCGACTTCGTTTTCATAGTGGGTTGCGACTTTATCTAGCATGGCATCTAGCGCACCTGATTCTTCACCAATGGCTACCATTTGCACCGCCATAGAAGGGAATTTATTGGTGACACGCATGGCGAATTGTAGCTGCTGTCCTGTCGCGACATCATCACGGATTTTCATCACCGCTTCTTCATAGACCACGTTATTGGTTGCCCCAGCGGTCGATTCCAAAGCATCAATTAAGGGTACACCAGCAGCAAAAGTAGTGGCTAAAGTACGGCTATAACGCGCGATAATGGCTTTATAGACCAAGTCACCAAAAATAGGCGCTTTCAGTGCCGCTTTGTCTAAGAAGTCACGGAATTTTTTACTGCGTTTTTTAGTTTCCAAGAAACCTGCAATCATGACCCCAATCACAATAATCAGAATAAACCAGTATTTCTGCATCCATTGTGACATGTTGACCACCATTTTAGTGAAGGCAGGCAAGTCCGCACCAAAAGAGCTAAACAACTCTTCAAACACAGGTACGACTTTCACCATCAAAATAATGGTCACAATCACGGCCACCACAATGACCGTTGCAGGGTATTTCATGGCTTTTTTAATTTTTTGTTTGAGTAACTCACTCTTTTCTTTATAGATCGCGACACGATCTAGCATGGTTTCTAGGGCACCCGATTGTTCACCAGATTCGACCAAAGAACAAAATAGGTTGTCAAAATATTGAGGATATTTACGCAATGCGCCAGCAAAGGTATTCCCGCCTTCCACTTCACCTTTAATGCCTAAAACCACTTCACGCATGGCGGGGTTTTCAAGACCTTCGGCAACAATCTCAAAGCTTTGTACCAAAGGCACACCTGCTTTCATCATAGTGGCAAGCTGACGCGTGAAAATAGTGATGTCTAAGGTCGACACCCGTTTTTTCATTAAGCCTTCAAGAATATTCTTTTTCTTTTGGCGAATCGTCTTGATGGTAATCCCTTGTTTACGCAATGTGACCTTTGCCAAGGCCATATTACGCGCTGGAATTTCCCCTTTTAACTTAGCCCCTTTGCGGTCAATCCCTTCATAAACGAAGGTGGGCATCATCTGTGCTTTTTTGACAGCCATGCGTATTTATCCTTATTTTAAATTTTACAACTATTCACTGGTCACACGATTGACTTCTTGCAATGAAGTCACCCCCTGCATGACCTTAAGTAACCCCGAACGACGCAGATTGTTAAACCCCGATTTTGCTGACGCATCAGCAATTTGGATGGCATTACCATCCTCCATAATAATTCTAGAAATTTCTGGTGTGACTTTCATCACTTCATAAACACCAACACGTCCTTTATAACCTTCACGGCATTCAGAACAGCCTACAGGTTGATAGACCTGAAATTCTGGATTGCTCAAATCGGCTTCAGTAAAGCCCATTTCCAATAAGCTTTGTTTTGGAATATCGGAAGGAGCTTTGCAATGCGGGCATAGGCGTCGTGCCAAACGCTGTGCAATGACGAGGTTTACCGAAGTTGCGATGTTAAAGGAAGGAACGCCCATGTTGCGTAAACGCGTTAAAGTTTCTGGCGCACTGTTGGTGTGTAGGGTAGATAAAACCATGTGACCTGTTTGGGCAGCTTTAATTGCAATTTCTGCAGTTTCAAGATCACGAATCTCACCCACCATGACAATATCAGGGTCTTGACGTAAGAAAGATTTCAGGGCGGCAGCGAAGGTTAAGCCTACTTTATTGTTGACGTTAACCTGATTGATGCCTTCTAAGTTAATTTCCACAGGGTCTTCGGCGGTGGAAATGTTGGTATCTTCTCTGTTTAAGATATTTAAGCCTGTATATAGCGATACCGTTTTACCCGAACCCGTTGGACCTGTAATCAGTAACATGCCTTGCGGTTTTTCTAAGGCTTCCATGAACAATTCTTTTTGTTCTGGTTCATAGCCCAAAGCGTCAATTCCTAGCATCGCGCTAGATGGGTCAAGAATACGCAGTACAATTTTTTCACCGAACAAGGTTGGCAACGAGTTCACACGGAAGTCGATGGACTTGTTTTTAGATAGTTTTAATTTAATACGACCATCTTGCGGCACACGTTTTTCAGAAATGTCCATTTGGGACATCACTTTTAAACGTGATGCCAAGCGGTTAGCTAACTGTAAGGGTGGGGTGGCAATTTGACGTAATACACCATCGACACGGTAACGCACTCGATAGGTTTTTTCATACGGTTCAAAGTGTAAGTCCGAAGCACCCATGCGAATTGCATCAATCAGTAATTTGTTGATGTATTTAACAATTGGGGATTCATCACCCTGCGGTTCATCTTCTGCAGCTTGTTCTGGTTCGCTGTTACCATCTTCAAAGTTGAGATCGAAGTCATCATCTTCAAATTCAAAAGCAGACTCACTCGCAAAGTTTTGTTCAATCAGTTTTACCAATTTATCGTGTTCGACCACAATGGCTTCAATATTCATTTTACTGTTGAAACGAATGGCATCCATTGCTTCGATATTGGTCGGGTTACTGGTCGCAACGTAAAGCAGGTGATTGCGCTTAAAAATAGGTAAAAGGTTATATTTGCTGAAAAGCTTTTCATCAATGCCTTCACGCACGATGAGCGCAGAGTCATACACGCTTAAATCAAAAATAGGTTCGCCAAACTCATTAGAAATTTTTTCAGCAATGATTAAAGGCGCGATATTTAGGTTTTGAATGAGATAGGGAACAATATCAACATTATCTTTTTGTGCGGCTTTAATGGCAGTTTGCATATTTTCAGCAGAAACGAGCCCATCTTCGACCAAACGTCGAATAAAACCTGTAAATCTAGGTGTAGCTTGTTGTACTGACATTCCCCAACGTCCTCAAAATCAAGATTGTTTATAATTGGTATCTTAAAATTATACTTTTGTTGCACAAAAATACCATATCTGAAAGTGCTGTCACCACCTAAGTATCGCCTAAAAGCATGAACCAGTTACATTAATCTGCTAAAAAAATTGTAAGTCCTGCCATGAAAAGATACTTCATGCAGCAGTTTGATGCAAAGCTTGTACAAAAAACTCAGCAGAAATGTGATTTGCGTGTAGAATGTGCGCGATTAAATGAATTGTTTTTGCAGGTTATTCTATGTCGGCTACGACGATTAAGCCTTGGGTGGTTGGCAATTGGAAGATGAATCCGATACATGCCGATGCTCAGCAACTTATTTCTGAATTTAAAACATTATTACAAGACAGCCCTGTAGAGGCTGAAAAGTGTCATTTGGGGATTGCACCTGTCACTTTGGCTTTAACTCAAATTCAAGCTGCATTGAGCGAAGCAGTACGTCCTGTCTATACCGTTGCACAAGACCTTTCCCGTATTGCGGGTTTGGGTGCATATACAGGCGAAGTCAGTGCAGAATTGCTAAAAGACAGTCAAATTGATTATGTATTGGTTGGGCATTCAGAACGTCGTGAACTTTTTGCAGACACACCAAGCATTTTGAATGAAAAAGTTAAAAATGCCTTGCAGGCAGGTTTGACAGTTATTTATTGTGTGGGTGAAAGTCTGCAACAACGTGAAAGTGGTCAGGCAGAGCAAGTTGTTTTGCAACAAATTTGTGATATTGCTGCCGTGGTTGAGGCTGAGCAATGGCAACAGATTGTGATTGCCTATGAACCTATTTGGGCAATTGGCACAGGCAAGACCGCATCACCTGAAGATGCGCAAACCATGCATGCAAAAATCCGTGAAGGTTTAAGCCAAATCACCGCTTATGCTGTGACTCTACCGATTTTATATGGTGGTAGTGTAAAACCAGAAAATGCCGTAGAGTTAGCAGCCTGCCCAGACATTAATGGTGCTTTGGTTGGTGGTGCATCTTTAAATGCGGCATCGTTCCATCAAATTGCGCAAGCCTTTGCAAATACACAATAATGAGGAGTTCAGCATGCAAACATTTGTGCTGGTAGTACATATTATCTTAGCCATTTTAATGATTGGACTAATTTTGGTTCAGCATGGTAAAGGTGCAGATGCAGGTGCTTCTTTTGGTGGCGGTGGTGCGGCAACCGTATTTGGTGCGTCAGGCTCAGGTAACTTTTTAACCCGTTTAACGGCAATTTTAACAGCATTGTTTTTTGCAACCAGTTTAACTTTAGCGGTGTTTGCCAAGAAACAAATCACAGGTGCATACAGTTTGCAGACTGTACAAACGACTGCACCTGCACAGCCAGTATCGCCTGAAACTTCACCAACTGCGCCTAAAAGCGCTGAATAATTTTATTTAGCACTTTCTTTTTTCGCATGATGCGACTAGAATGCGTCACAGCTGCGGTGGTGGTGGAATTGGTAGACACGCTACCTTGAGGTGGTAGTGCTTTCGGGCGTGGGGGTTCAAGTCCCCCCTTCCGCACCAACTTATAATCCAGAAAACATAAGTTGGTGTTAAGCAGCAAATCTGTTGATGCGGGATGGAGCAGTCTGGTAGCTCGTCGGGCTCATAACCCGAAGGTCGTTGGTTCAAATCCAGCTCCCGCTACCAATCAATCCTAAGCTTATCGTGAATTAAGCGTAGGCAACTTAAATTATTTTAGGTTGAGATAAGTATTTACATGTTGTTGCGGGATGGAGCAGTCTGGTAGCTCGTCGGGCTCATAACCCGAAGGTCGTTGGTTCAAATCCAGCTCCCGCTACCAATATTTTAAAAGTGTGATTATGCTCTAATATGAGTTTTACGCTTTATACTGACTAAGGTGCAACTTAAGTCAGGCAAAAATGCTAAGTTTGATTGAAAACTTATTCATATTTGTATATAATTTTTGCACGTTGATGCGGGATGGAGCAGTCTGGTAGCTCGTCGGGCTCATAACCCGAAGGTCGTTGGTTCAAATCCAGCTCCCGCTACCAAGTTTCTAATGGTGTGGTACGTTAGTTTTAGTTGATTGAATTCAGCATAATAAACTAGCAAAGATGGTTAGATTTAGTCTAATCCCCGCAACCAAGTTTCTAAAGAGGCTCACAACTAGGTGGGCCTTTTTGCACAGTGGATATTGGTTTTACTGTGCAAGAATAGGGGCGATTACGCCCTTTTTTATTGGCTATCGTGTAGTGTCGATACAAGCCGTGCGCGGCCTAAAGTCAAAGTGTCATGTTTCACTACTACTATAGTTTGTATGAATGTGTAGTGGTCAAATAAGACCATTGAACCGCAGCAGAATGACGAGAGTAAATGAAGCTATCAAATAAAACTCAAGCACTTCAGGACTTAATTGCGCCAGCAGTGCAAGCATGTGATGTGGATCTTTGGGGAATCGAGTTTATTCCACAAGGTAAGCGTTCTTTGTTACGTATTTATATCGACAAAGCTGTCGATGAAAATGCAGAACCTGTCTTAAATGAAGATGGCGAATTAGAGCAAGGTCGTGGTATTGGTGTGCAAGATTGTGTACGTGTAACCCAGCAAGTTGGTGCAATGCTTGATGTGCATGATCCAATTTCAGGTGAATATGCACTTGAAGTATCCTCTCCGGGTTGGGATCGTCCATTTTTCCAATTAGAGCAATTGCCTGCATATATTGGGCAAACCATTGCGTTACGTTTAATCAGTGCTGTAGAAAACCGTCGTAAATTTCAAGCGAAATTGGTTGCTGTAGATCTGGAAAATGAAACCATTCAGGTCGAAGTGGAAAAACAGCAGGTATTGGAGATTGACAGTCACAATATTGATAAAGCAAACCTGATTTACCAAGATTAATCAAATTAATAAGAATCTGAACGAATAGGTGACTTATGGCACGTGAAATTCTTACCGTCGTTGAAACGGTTAGTAACGAAAAAGGTGTAAGTCGTGAGGCAATTTTTGAGGCGCTTGAACAGGCTCTTGTTGCTGCGACGAAAAAGAAATTCTACGAAGGCACAAACTCAGAAGAAGCACGTTTACGTGTGGAAATTGATCGTAAAACAGGTGACTACAGCACTTTCCGTCAGTGGGAAGTGGTGGCAGATGAAGATCATGAAATGCCTGCATGCCAAGATGCAATTTCTGATGTAGACCCTGCAAAGTGGTCAATTGGCGATATTCGCGAACTTGAAGTTGAGTCAATTGACTTCGGTCGTATTGCTGCGCAAATTGCCAAGCAAGTGATTGTGCAAAAAATTCGTGAAGCAGAACGCGCATTGGTTGCAGATGCTTATGAAGCCAAAGTAGGCGAGCTGATTTACGGTGAAGTGAAAAAGCAAACCAAAGATGGCTTTATTATTGATTTGGGCGACAATGCAGAAGCATATTTGGCGCGTGAAGAAATGATCGCCAAAGAAATTTTGCGTCCTAAGCAGCGTGTGAATGCAATTTTGTACAGCGTGAACCGTGAAGGTCGTGGTGCACAATTGTTGTTGTCACGTGCCAAGCCTGAAATGCTGATTGCATTGATGAAAAAAGAAATTCCAGAAATTTCTGAAGAAATCATCGAAATTAAAGCAGCAGCGCGTCAGCCAGGTGTACGTGCAAAAATTGCAGTAAAAACCAACGACCATCGTATTGACCCTGTAGGTGCATGTATTGGTATGCGTGGTACACGTATCCAAGCGGTACAGCAAGAGTTAAATGGTGAGCGTATTGATGTTGTGGTGTGGTCTGATGATCCAGCACAATATATCGCCAGTGCTTTAGAGCCAGCCGATGTATCGGGTATTGTGATTGATGAAGAAGAACGTACTGCCGACATTATTTTCGCAACCAGCGATCAGTTGGCACGTGCAATTGGTTCACAAGGTCAAAACGTACGTTTAGCCTCTGAACTCACAGGTTACAAGCTGAACATGATGCTTGAAGAAGAGTATCACGCACGTCAGCAAAATGAAGCGCAACAATACTTGGACTTGTTTGTTTCACGTCTAGACATTGCTGAAGATTTGGCGATGGCATTGGTAGAAATGGGCTTCACTTCATTAGAAGAAATTGCGTATGTTCCTGCGGAAACATTTGACGAAATTGATTTAGATGAAGAAATTGTTGAAATGTTACAAGGTCGTGCCAAAGAAGTGGCATTGGCAGACGCATTGCAACAGCAAGAAAATATCCAAGATCCGAGTGCAGAACTTCTAGCAATGGAAGGCATGACACAAGAGATCGCTTATGCGCTTGCCGCTCGTGGTGTCATTACAGTTGATGATTTAGCTGACCAAGCGACTGACGATATCGAAGATATAGAAGGTTTAGGTACAGAAAAAGCGGGTCAATTGATTATGAAAGCGCGCGAATCATGGTTTAACTAGGAGGTAATATATGACGGACAAGTCGATTAAAGAGTTAGCGCTCAGTGTAGGTCGTCCAGTTGAGAAACTCCTGGAACAGGTTCGTGACGCAGGTTTACCACAGCGTAACGCTGACGATATTATTTCCACGGAACAACAAAGTACCCTAGTGAACCATTTAAAAAAGGTTCACGGTCAAGAGGGTAAAGCAGGACAAATCACGTTGAAACGTAAAACCACCAGTACCGCTAAAGTGGCAAGTACTTCGGGCAAAGCGAAAACGATTAATGTAGAAGTTCGCAAGAAGCATACATTTGTAAAGCCAGATCCTGAACAGATTAAAGCGGAAGCACTGGCAAAAGCACAGGCGGAAGCAGCTGAAAAAGCGCAAGCAGAACAGCAAGCACGTGACGTGGCAGAAAAGAGCAAAGCGAAAGCAGACGCGCCTCAAGCAGGTGCCGCAAAAGCGAAACAAGCTTTAGATGCAATGCGTGCAGCAGCCAAGCAAGAAACAGCCAAGCAAGAAGTTGCAAAAGCTGCGGTTGTGGTGAAACGTAAGTCAACCAACAAGCCAATTGTGAAGCAAGCAGTGAAAGTCACTGAAACACCTGAGCAAAAGAAAGCGCGTGAAGCGCAAGCAGCTCAGTTGAAAGCGACTGAAGAAGCAGCACGTCGTAAAGCTGCTGAAGAAGCGCAGCAACGTACGCTTGAGCAAATGCGTCAGATGGCATCTAAATACTCAAATGAAGATGCAACCGCTACCATTCGTGTGGTAGATGATTCTCCATTGGCGGCTGGTCTTGTGGGTCAGGCTTATGAAGATTCATTTGCCAAAGAAGACCGTGAAATCAAGCGTGGTACCAGCACCACCAATACACGTTCACCGAAAAAAGGTGGTCGTCGTGGTCAGGAAGAACAGTCTTTCAGCCAAAACTCACATAAACGCGGTTTGAAAACGAGCCAAGCCAACAAGCACGGCTTTGAAAAACCAGTTAAAAAACAAGTTTATGATGTTGAAATTGGTGCAACGATTGTGGTTGCGGACTTGGCTGCAAAAATGGCAGTTAAAGTACGCGAAGTTATTAAATCACTCATGAAAATGGGTGAGTTAGTTACGCAAAACCAAGCGATTGAGCAAGAAGTTGCAGCACTTGTAGTTGAGGAAATGGGCCACAACCCAGTTCTAGTATCTGATACGCAAGCTGAAGATAACTTACTTGAAGCTGCTGAAGAGGCACGTGGTGTTCAAACGACACGTCCACCAGTGGTGACCATCATGGGTCACGTTGACCATGGTAAGACATCATTACTTGACCGTATTCGTCGTGCCAAAGTGGCTGCAGGCGAAGCGGGTGGTATTACCCAGCACATTGGTGCATACCACGTACAAACCGATAAAGGCATTATCACCTTCTTAGATACACCGGGACACGCAGCGTTTACTGCAATGCGTTCACGTGGTGCGAAAGCGACAGATATCGTGGTATTGGTCGTTGCGGCAGATGATGGTGTGATGCCACAAACTGCAGAAGCCATTGACCATGCGCGTGCAGCGGGTACGCCAATTATTGTTGCCATTAACAAAATGGACAAAGAATCGGCTGATCCAGACCGCGTATTGAATGAATTGACCACCAAAGAAATCGTACCTGAACAATGGGGCGGTGACGTACCTGTTGCAATGGTTTCGGCGCATTCAGGTCAAGGTATTGATGAACTTCTTGACTTAATTTCAATTCAAGCAGAAATGATGGAATTGAAAGCATCTGAAGAAGGTGCAGCGCAAGGTGTGGTGATTGAAGCGCGTGTAGATAAAGGTCGCGGTGCAGTGACGTCAATTCTGGTACAAAACGGTACTTTGAATGTAGGTGACTTGGTACTTGCAGGTTCATCTTATGGTCGCGTACGTGCCATGACTGATGAAAACGGTAAGCGTATTAAATCTGCAGGTCCTTCAATTCCAGTTGAAATTTTAGGTTTACCTGAAGCGCCAATGGCAGGTGACGAAGTTCTTGTTGTAAATGACGAGAAGAAAGCACGTGAAGTTGCCGATGCGCGTATGGATCGTGAGCGTCAAAAACGTCTTGAGCGTCAAAGCGCAATGCGTCTTGAAAACATCATGGCATCAATGGGCAAAAAAGACGTTCCATTTGTCAATGTGGTATTGAAGACCGATGTACGAGGTACTTTGGAAGCCTTGATTGTTGCATTGGGCGAGTTGTCTACCGATGAAGTACGTGTACGTGTGATTGGTTCAGGCGTAGGTGCGATCACTGAGTCTGACGTTACGCTTGCAGAATCTTCAGAAGCTGTATTACTGGGCTTTAACGTACGTGCTGACAATACTGCGCGTCAAAAAGCCGATGCCGATGGTATTGACATTCGTTACTACAGCATCATCTATCAATTAATTGATGATGTGAAAGATGCGATGAGCGGTAAGCTTGCACCTGAACACCGTGAAACTATTTTGGGTGTTGCAGAAGTGCGTGAAGTGTTCCACTCAAGTAAGTTCGGTGCAGCTGCAGGTTGTATGGTACTTGAAGGCGTACTTCACCGTAACAAACCAATTCGCGTATTACGTGATGATGTGGTGGTATTCCAAGGTGAGCTTGAGTCACTTCGTCGTTATAAAGACGTGGTGGAAGAAGTTCGCGCAGGTATGGAATGTGGTCTTGCAGTAAAAGGCTATAAAGACATCAAACCACTTGATAAGATTGAAGTGTACGATGTTCAATTGATTAAACGGAGTCTTTAATGGCGGGTAGTCAACGTCTGAAGCGTATGGCGGATACAGTACAGCGTGAGCTGTCAGAACTGATTCGCCAAGAGCTGAAAGATCCACGCTTAGGTGGTCTTGTGACCATCTCTGCAGTGAAGGTGAGCCCAGACTTAGGATATGCGGAAGTGTACGTGACCGTCATGGGACGTGAATTAGGCGATGAGCAAAGCGAAACGGCAAATAAAGAAACCTTGGATGTGTTGAATAAAGCATCAGGCTTCTTGCGCCATGAGTTAAGCCGTCGTATTAAGACACGTATTACCCCGCGTTTGCGTTTTCACTACGATAAAACCAATGCCTATGGTAACTATATGTTTGGTTTGATTGCAGAAGCGGTAAAAGATTTACCTCCTGCAGCACCTAAGCAAGATGAAGAATAAATCAGTGATGATAAAAAATGCCACCTTCGGGTGGCATTTTTTTGTCTATCATGTTTGAGCTTTTGCAATGTAAGCAAGGTTATATCGGATACGATGCTTTTTTTAATGCCTGACTAATATTCTAGACCAAATCATCATGGGACTTTTTTTCATAACGACGTAAATTACGACGTTGGCGTTGCCACGGTAATGGACGGTCTAAGGTTTCAGGCACATTGCCACTCATCGAACGTAAACGTAAATGCAGTGCTGCCTGTGCCATTAAATTGGCAGAAACAGGCGCGGTAATAAACGCAAATAGGGTGATTAATACTTCTGCAAAGCCAAATCGTCCTTCAAATGCCGCATAAATAATGGCTGCAATTAAGAAACTGCCTAGTCCTAAAGTGCTGGATTTTGTAGGGGCATGCAGTCGCATAAATAAGTCGGGTAGGCGAACCATGCCAATGCCGCCCACCAACATGAAAAATGCGCCAATAATTAAAAAGAATGACACTAAAATTTCCATGAGTAATTGCATGTTCATTCTCCTTAATCAATCACATGACCACTGGTGAAGTAACGCGCCAGTGCTGCAGTAGACACAAAGCCTAGCATCGCCACCAATAACGCACCTTCAAATAATGAGGTACTGGTCCAATAGATACCCAGAACCACCACCAAGCAGGTCGCATTTAAAAACAAGGTATCCAAGGCCAACAGGCGGTCTACAATTGAAGGGCCAATAATCAGGCGATATAGGCACATAAACATGGACAGCGTAATCGCAACCATGCAGATTCCAAGTGCATAAGGCAGAATCATCATTGCTTTTCTCCTGACTGTGCACCAAAAATTTCAATCAGCGGTTTTTCATAACGATTTTTGATGTCTTGAATATCTACACTTTCATCTGCAGTGTTTAAGGCATGCACCAAAATATCGCCACGGTCTTGGTCAATACCTGCTGTAACCGTGCCTGGTGTGGTGGTAATGATCATCGCCAAAATACTGTTGACCTGTTCGTGTTGTGTTTCGAGAGGGACACGGAACCATTTTGGCTGCATACGGTCTGTTGGGCCAAGTACCAGTTTTGCGACACGAATATTACAAATCATAATATCCCAGACCACCACGAAGAATAAGCGAATGGCTGCAGTCCAGTTGATGTCTGGTGTACGCGCAATAAAGGGCTGGATCAGTTTGGGAATCAAGAGCGCCAAGACCAGTGCCATCAACAGATTCCCTGCAGAAACACTATGCGCCAACATCAGCCAACTCAGTGCCACCAAGACAGATACAAACGGGTGTGGCAGCAGGTTATCCCAAAACGAAGTTTTTGGTCTCGTTTTTTGCATGTTTAGGGCTCCGCAGGTTTGAGTTGAGTATCGCTAGGTTGCTGTGCTTCCTCACGATTTTGCTGTTGAATCTGACGTTGTTTATAGTCAGAAATATGCTCGCCTTCCAAGGTGTTTGGATCAATCACATAGGGAATTAAATGTGCATTGGTGTCAATTGCTTCGCCACCGTACTTGGTTTGAGGTAAGTACAATGGATCATAAGGTTGTACGCTAATCACATTTGCAGCACGGTCTTTTTTCAGAATCAGTGCTTCATAGGCCGCATTATGTTGAATCTGCTGTGCAGTATTCAGCATATATTGTTGAATTGGATTGGCAAATACCACGTACAGCACTAAACCCGTTAGGAGAAAATAAATGACACGGTCATTACGGGGCGGTGCAATCGCAGGTAGTGCCTGATATTCATAATAGGCTTCAGTTTGCGCATCATCTTCAGGTTTGGTCGCGCGCCAAAATAAAATAAAGCCGACACGGGTGAATGCAATAATACTCAGCAAGCTGACCAAGAGAATAATGCCAATAATCCAGCCTTGATGTGCCATATTGGCGGTGGCTTGCAAAATAAAGACCTTGCCCAAAAAGCCACTAAACGGTGGCAAACCTGCCATCATTAAGGCAATCATGAAGTATGTGATTGCCAGTACTTTGTGTTGCTTCATTTGCGGGGCAATATTGAAGTGATCTTTAAATGCGCCACGTTGTGAGGTAATCCAGCCACACAGCAAATAGAAAGCCGCTGCAATTAAGGTACTGTGTACTAAGTAATACAGTGCGGCTGACCATGCCTGTGTGTTCAGCATCGAAATGGCGATCAGGATCGTACCAATCGAAGACAGCACCATAAAACCGACAAAACGACGTAAGCGCTCTGCACCAATTGCGCCAATGACCCCATACAGTGAGGTAATTAGACCAATCGGCAGCAACCAGTCTTGTAGGATTTTATGGCTCAGTGCATCATCAAATACGGTTCCATTAACCCGCAAAATGGCATACACACCCACTTTGGTCATGATGGTGAATAAGGCTGCCACAGGGGTTGTCGCCACGGCATAGGTTTTAGGAAGCCAGAAACCGACAGGAAGCATAGCGGCTTTAATACCAAATACCACAAATAGCAGTAAGCCACCTGCCACCGCAATTTTATGTGCATCAGCATCGAGTAGCGGAATAAGACGTGCCACATCGGTCATGTTTAAACTGCCGACACTGCCGTAAATCATCCCCAAACCAATTAGGAACAGGGCAGAGGCCAACAGGTTGATGGTGACGTAATGAATCCCGAGTTGAAAACGTGCTTTGCCTTGACCGTGCAATAACAACACATACGAGGCGAGCAACAAGATTTCAAAAAATACGAACAGGTTAAATAAGTCGCCTGTGAGGAATGCACCGCAAAGTCCCATGAGTAGGAAATGCACCATGGTATGAAAATAGCGACCACGTTCATCCCATTTTTTGCTGGAAAACCACAGTAATGGCAAGGCAAGTGAATAAGTCAGTACCAACATGAGGGCAGACAGTTGATCTAGCACTAAAATAATGCCAAACGGGGCGGCCCATTCGCTCAAATTATAAATAATAATTTGCCCACTGCTGACTTGAATTAAATAGCTAATTGCAGTGACTAAACCGAGTGTGGCAGAAAGATAGCTAATGCCACGACGCCATGGCTGACGCCAGTCATGTGAGAGTGAACCAAAGCCCGGATTGCCTAATAGCACTAAAATAAATGCGGTAAAGGTTGGAATCAGGATGCTAAAAATAGGTGAATGCTGTAGCCAAAATTGGAGGAAATCAGTCATTATGGCTCATCCTCACGTGGGTCAAGCAGTGGATGTTCTTCTTTGGCATCGACGTGGTCTGTCCCTGTTTCATAACGGCTACGCAGCGCCAATTGCACAATAAATGCGGTGGTGGCAAAACCAATCACAATTGCGGTTAATACCAAGGCTTGTGGTAATGGGTCGGTGACTTTTGAAGCTTCAGTCAAAATTGCAGGTGCATTGAGCTGAATACGCCCCATGCTGAATAAGAAAATATTGACGGCATAACCAATCATCGCCAAGCCCAAAACCACAGGAAAGGTACGGGCACGTAAAATTAAATAGATTCCTGTCGCGACTAACATTCCAATGGCAGACGCAATTAAAAACTCAATACTAATCATTGCATTACTCCTTTGGAAGTGGGCCAGACATGCCTGAGTGACGTGAGTCGCCCAAGACAGAAATCATCAACATTACCGCACCAACCACCGTGACATACACGCCTACATCAAATAAGGCAGCCGAAGCGAGGTGCATTTCACCAATAATCGGAGGATTGACATAAATATGTGCGCTGGTGAGGAATGGACGTCCCCAGAACCATGCGGCAAGTCCTGTCAGACCTGCAATACTTAAACCCACGCCAATCCAGATTTCGTATAAACGTCCAGATTTAGCTTTGAGCATTTGTTCGGTGTGGTCTTGACCAAGCGCAATGTATTGGATGATCAACGCCATTGCGGTAATTAAGCCTGCAATAAAGCCACCACCTGGTAAGTTATGACCGCGCAAGAAAATATACAGACTGACCACAAGGGCGATAGGTAAAATCCATGAGGCGGTAATACGTAACATCAACGGTGAAGGATTAAAACGATAAGTTAAACCCTGCGTCATGATGGTGCCGTGAGCACGCATACCATCCATTAAACACAGCGTACCAATCGCGGCAATGCCCAAGACGGTAATTTCGCCAAAGGTATCGAAACCACGGAAGTCCACCAAAATGACGTTGACCACGTTGGTTCCGCCACCGAGTGGAATGGATTGCTGATTAAAGAACCATGAAATTGAATTGTGGTTGCGAGTCATAACCAGCCACGCAATCCAGCCGATACCAATGCCGCCACCAATCGCAATGAAGGCATCTCGCCAACGACGTGAACGGCTAGATTCATACGGGGTCAATTGTGGGAGCAGCGATAGACTCATCAGCAATAAAACAGTGGTGACGACATCAACCGTGATTTGAGTTTGTGCCAAGTCGGGAGCAGACAGTCCGACAAACATCATGGTGACGACCAAGCCAACTGCACCGCTGATTAAGACAGCTTTGATGCGCTCATGGTGGAACCACAGCATCATCCAACAGGCAGAGAACAGCAATAACCATAAAACAATGGCAATCATAGGCGCATGTGTGAGTTCACGTGTGCCAGTTGTTAATCCCTGATTGAATAATGGTAGCGCGACCATGAATACCGTAAAAGCAATGATCCACACCAAATAGCTTTGCAGTGAACCATTTTCGGTTTTACGTTTGATTTTGCGTGAAACTTGTAGCAAATGTTTTAAGAATAATTCAAACAGCAGTTTGCCTTGGAATTGACCTAAATGTGGGTCGAGGTCAATTTCACGGATTTTTCCACCTTTGGCGAGCGAGAAATAGAAAATGATCCCGCCAAGCAGTGCAATAACACTCATCAGCAGGGGAAGATTAAAGCCATGCCAAATTGCCAGATGTATGCCTTCAAACTGCGACAGTTGGGTACTGGCACGAGTCGTGCTATTGACAATATGCTCGACCAATAAGGCAGGCATCAAGCCGACTAAAATACATAAAACAGCCAATAAAGTTGCGGGTGCACGCATGCCAAACGGAGGTTCGTGAGCTTCTTTGTTTGGGACATCTTTACCAATTGGACCATCAAAGAAAACGCCGTGTACCAAACGTATTGAATAGGCCACTGCAAAAATACCCGCCAGTGTCGCAACAATTGCAGAAACCAACAGTACAGGGCCAGATAAGTTTGCTACCAGTTCAGTGAAGAACATTTCTTTGGATAAAAAGCCGTTGGTCAACGGTACGCCAGCCATAGAGGCCGCGGTAATCATAGTGAGGGTGGCGGTAAAGGGTAATAGTTGCCATAAGCCACTAAGTTTACGTAAATCACGTGTGCCTGATTCGTGGTCGATAATTCCTGCAATCATAAACAGGGCCGCTTTAAAGGTGGCGTGGTTGATGATGTGGAAAATTGCAGCAGCTACTGCTAACGGTGAACCAATGCCGAGTAAGCACATGATCAGACCTAAATGACTGATGGTGGAATACGCCAATAAGCCTTTTAAATCTTCTTTGAAAATGGCAAAGAATGCTGCCATACACAGGGTAAATAGACCAATAAAGGTGACTAGGTTGTGATATAACGCTGCGCCTGCAAAAATTGGCAATAAGCGCGCCAGCAAGAAAATCCCTGCTTTGACCATCGTTGCCGAATGTAGATAGGCAGAAACAGGCGTGGGTGCAGCCATGGCATTGGGTAGCCAGAAGTGAAACGGAAATTGCGCACTTTTGGTAAATGCACCCAATAAAATCAGCAATAAAGTTGGTACAAATAAATGATGACTTTGAATTTGTTCAGTCATCATTAAGATTTGGTCAATTTGATAGGTGCCTGTGATTTGCGCCAATAACACAAAACCACCGAGCATGGCGAGTCCGCCCATGCCTGTAATGGTCAGTGCCATACGTGAGCCGCGTTGTGCTGCCTCGTAATTGCTCCAATAACCCACCAATAAGAAAGAGGAAATACTGGTCAGTTCCCAAAAAGTCAGCAACAAAATCAGGTTATTGGAGAGCGAAATTCCCAACATGGCAGCCATAAACAGCATGAGGAGAACATAGAGTTTACTGAGCGAGTTTTGTGGACTTAAATAATAATAGGCATAAATAAAAATGAGTGTGCCGATCCCCGTGATCAGCAAGGAGAATAATAAACCAAGCGCATCTAGACGAAAGCTTAAATCAATCCCCAACTGTGGCAGCCAAGACCATGTTTGAATGATCGTTTCGCCATTAAAGACTGCTTTTGCTTGAGTCAGGAGCAGAATAAGACTGCTCAGACTGACGCCAATCGCCCCTAAAGCCGTTACCCCGCGTGAAAATTGTTTCAGCCACGAGACAAGGGTTGTGCCCAGTACTAACGGTAACAATATAATAATCGGTAGCACACTCATATCCATTGTCGTGAATAGGTTGAAAACCTAAAGGATGAATCTTATCTTCCAAGGATTACAGGACAGCAACACACCATCCAAAAGATTCAATCTTGAAAGCCAATCAGTCGTGTCAGTAAACACGTAGTCTATTGTTTTGATGAGCGTATTGTCGCAACTTAAACTCAAAACAAGATCATGCAAAAATAATTTTACATGGCTAGGCGGCTCAAGCAGCAAAAAATATGCTGATCTTTCGCTGACGATGCAGCGAATAAGGTTGTGCTTGGTTTGGTTAAAGCTGTGTTAAAAATATTTAGATGCGTCAATCTACAACCTAGTTGAACTATGGATGAAGTTGATCTGCATCTGCTGCATTTTTACAGCATTCACCGTGTTTGAAAGGTCAATAGACACTATTCAAGGTATAAAAAAAGTTGTATTGCGCAACTTTAAAAACTACAGCAAAATCGGATTTTACTATAAAAGTTCAAAATTAATCTGATTTTATTACATGAATAAAACAACATCAATTTTTTTTGCATACAGCAAAGTCATTATATACCGTCTGTTATATGCGGGATAAAGTATTTCCTTGCTTTTTGCCCAAGTATGCGTTGAAAGACTTCGGCAATTAAGATTCAGGCAATTGATCAGGTGTTGGCTCACTATCCAATTGCTGTAAGCGTTGCAGCAATTCCTGTTTTTGTTCGGCAGTTAAATGGTTTTGAATCTGCTGCAAAATTTCAGCCGTGCCTAATTGTGTTGGGTTTTGTTCTTGTAGGCTGACGTCTTCTGTCGTGTGAGTGGTTTCTAGCACATCAGCATAAATTTCTGCAAACTGCGGTTGTAAACTTTGCCATGCGATGGGATGCAGCTGTTGATGTTCCAGTTTTAAACATTGAAAGCGTTCCGCTTGTTCCAAAAGTTCGCTGCGGTTGCCTGTGGCAATAATTTGTAAGCGCGGAAAAGCATGATGTAAACGAGTCAGTATTTGTGCGGCCTGTTGTTGATCGAGCTGATGATCAATCTGGTCAATCAACAAAATACCATCTCCCTCGCGACACGGATACAAACTGTTTGGGTTTAGCAAACAGAGGCGACGTACAATATCGCCTACCAGAGCAATCCAGTTGCGCTGACTGTTCGACAATTGCTGATACAGCATATCTTTGCCCTGACAGCGCACCATGAGTTGTAATTTAGGCAGATGTTGTAGATATAGGTCTTCAATTTCAGGCAGCACGATTTGTAAGGCATCTTTCAGTGCTTGTAAACTCGGTGCATGCATTTGGGTATAGGCATGCAATAAGGACTGATTCAGGGTTTGTGCGAGTTCGCTTTGTTGTTGCTGATATAGCTTGTGTAAAAGCTGCGCACTTTGGGCATTTTCAATATCGGAAATTTCCCGCAACCATTCAAAAAAACGAGTAAATGTCGTGAATGGAATCGCAGCAATTTCGTAGGCATGTCCAGGTTGTAAAATCAGCGGATTATTTTTATTGAGTAAATTAACTTCATTCACGAAGCGTTCTGCAGGGTAGTAGGCAATCAGCGGTAGACCTTGCATCGGGTCATGTTTAATGGCGTGTTGATAGAGCTGCACCATTTTTTCAAGCTTGGCGGTTTCTGCTTTGCTTACTCCTACGCCGCTACTATTCAGGGTTTTATATAATTGCCAGTCACAATGTTGGGTGCTTTCAATTTGCGTGTTGCTTGATTCTGCCAAACTGCCTATTTCTGCTGGAATTTCCACACAAACATCAATTTTAGCTTGCAAGCGGTTGAACAAAATATCTTGATCTTGCATCACCAAACCCGCAGTGCGTAAGTCTTTATAGCGAGCGGCAAACCAAGTCAGTGCTTGATAACTAAATCGTAACAGCGAGGTTTTACCCGCGCTTTGGTCTGCCAAAATAAGCGTAATGGGCAGGTCGTGATAATTGAGTTCGAGTTTTAGGTCTGCAAAATGGGTGATGTGTCTGAAATGAACCGATGTAATTTTCATAGCGCACCTGCTGCAATTACCCCACCGCTTTGCGTAACGATGTCGGCATTTTTATTTTCAGTTGTTGTACCAAATCGTAAATATGATGAATATTTAAACTGACTTTAGCACGTGTGCATGCCACGTACAGTAATCTTAATTCTTCATCGCTAATTTTATGCTCTTTGTCGTTCAGTTTAAATTGGTAGTCGTCTTCAATATGTACCCGATTCCATTCTAAACCTTTGGCTTTATGCGCTGTCGAAATAATATAGTCGGCTTGGTCAATTGGGGTGATTTTTGCCAACGCCCGTTTGAGTGGATTAGTACCATGATCATCCACCAGTTTGACCAAAGGTTTAATGTCGCTGCCATCGTTGGTTTCACAATATTCATGTACATCATGCCAAGAGTTAAACCATGCCAGTTCCGGAACGTCGGTCACACGTTTGCCTTGTTTGAGCATCGCGGCAGCATCCACAAAACGGTTTAAGCGCACATGGTCGGCTTGCAGACTGACTTTATCGCCATGCACTAAACCTGCCAGTAGCAGTTCCATGGCACGGGCGTTGGTACGGCATAAAATCGCATCACGCATTTTGGTATGCGGTTTGTTGACCACTTTGGAATGTAATTCTGGATTGCCCAAGAGTGGCACGGTTTCATTCAGCCCACCTAAAATGGCATTGGCGGTCAGGGCAATTTCTTCACCAAAACGGAACGATGTGGTCAGTCGTGATTCAGGCAAAGGTAATTGCTGCATGGCATTGATTGCACCACGCCAAGCATAGATTTGCTGATGCGCATCGCCCACATAAATCACTTGAGTATTACGTTGCTTGAGTAAAATGCCCAGCATGAGCGGGTCGGCATCTTGAGCTTCGTCAAACAGCACATAATCTGCAGGAATGTTGGGTTCAGACAAGGCCCAAAGTTTCAGATAAATATCGTGTCCAATGCCTGCCTGATGATTCGGGTCAATTGACTCCAACCAGCGTCGTTCTACCGCAGGATAAAGATGCTTTTGTAAGGTGTCGATGTCATCTGGATGCAACCAACTGGGTGCTTGTAAATGTCGTGGGGCAGGGTATTGCGAACTGGTCGAGCAGAAATGACTCACGGCATTGGCCACCAAACTGGCTAAACGACTTGGCATCAACACATATTTTTCATAGCGTCCGCCCATCATACGTCTAAGGGTAATCGGTTCTAAACGATACTCTTTGGCAATAAAACTTGGACTTAAACGAGGTAGGCGTAATTTGTCGGTGACTCCACGTGGAACGCTGCGATATGCAAGCGAGTGAAATGTACGACAATCGACCTGACGATGAAATTTACTTTGTGCTTCTGCGGCAATGGCTTTGTTAAATGCCAAGTACATGCCACGCCGTTCTGGCATGGCATCACTGATCATTTGTAAGGTCGTGGTTTTACCTGTACCTGCATAGGCAATCACTTTAAAAGATTTGCCCAGACGTGCATTATCTATAGCAGTGGCTTGCTCATAGGTCGGGCGAGGCTTGGTGATTACAGACACAGATCAGGGTTGGCTTTTCGCGTTAATGGCTACGGTTGGCTTTTTCAACCAAGCCTGATAAACCTTGACGACGAGCCAATTCATTCAGTACCACTTGCGGTTCAATATCGAAATAACCCAACATGACAATGCTGTGGAACCATAAATCGGCCACTTCATAAATCAGGTCATTTTTGTTGTTGGCATTGGCTTCGGTGTTGAAATCTTTGGCGGCAATAATTGCTTCCACGGTTTCTTCACCGACTTTTTCCAAAATTTTATTCAAGCCTTTATGGTATAGCTTGGCTACATAAGATGAGTCAGGATTAGCGGTTTTGCGCTCGCTCATCATTTGCCCTAAATAAGCCAAAACTTCAACCTGTTCAGCTTGTGCCTTTGATTGGCTCATGGCTAAGGTGTGAGCATTGGCGGCTTGTTCACCATAAATTTGATTCGGGTCTTTCAGCTGTGCATCTACAATTTCCCAACCATTGGCGGTGAGTTTGCGATAGAAACAAGATTCACGCCCTGTGTGGCAAGCAATTCCACCATGTTGTTCAATTTGCAGGATAATCACATCGGCATCGCAGTCTAGACGAATCTCGTGCACAGTTTGAAAGTGTCCAGATTCTTCACCCTTGTGCCACAATTTATTGCGTGAACGTGAAAAATACACCGCCTGATTTTTTTCGGCAGTCAGTGCCAAGGCTTCACGGTTCATCCACGCCACCATCAACACACGTCCTGTTTGATGATGCTGTGCAATGGCAGGCACTAATCCTTGTTCGTTAAATTTTACTTCATCGAGCCATTGCAAGTTATTCATGAGTTGTTCACCAAAATTAATTTAAATTGTATGGACGCTATTTTCTGAGCGCACGATTTTGCATCGTCCCTATAGTGTACGTGATTCAAGACAATTTACCTAAATTATCTTGCCAGATTTGTACTGTCAAAGCGTTTGCATAAATTGAGGGAAGTTTTGTTTTTCCACCATTTCCAGAAATTCATCGCCCAAACGCTGACTTTCTGCCACCGATTGTTTCCATAAGCGAATGCGATGTGCCTGATCTAAACCTTTTAAGGTGAAGTCTTTACGATCGGGCAAACGGCCTAAAGGCAAGCTGCTTAAATATTCTGCCGAAGGTGATAGCAAGAGTGTCCGGGCCTGATTTTCAGGATTGGCTTTACGATGCTTCAACATTTTATCAAACCAGCCAGGGGTAATGCTGTCGGTAAAGTGTGGGTACAGCACAATGCCCTGACTTTGGTAAGGTAAATCTAGATGGTAGTCAATTAAGCCACCATCCCGATAACTGCCCACGGGCGCATCAGGAATGTCACGAATAGCAGACATCACCCCGGGAATAGACGCTGAGGCGAGCAGCCACGGTGCGACATTCTGCTCATTCAGGGCTTGGTAATGGGTGACAAAATCATCCTCTACCATAAACTGCTGACCTTGCGCAGGTTGGCTGATGACACGCTGCATAAATAAGCGGTTGTGTTTGCGCGCAATGGCATTGCTGCCAATAATTCCTGCCACAGACGCAAGCAAAGGCAAGGCTTGGTCACTTTGGAAAATATGTTGAGCTTTGACGGAAATGACCGTGAGGTGATAGTCAGGATGCTGAATCAGTTGTTGTTGCTGTCCCTGAATCAGTTCAAACAGCATATTTTGACAAATCTCAGCGACTTCTTGGCGCGACATTTTTTTATGAAAATACAAGTTGGTATATAAATCGGACAGGCGTTCAGTGCCTTGTTTTGCGCCCCACGCCAAAATACTGGCAAAGCGCCAACTGCCAATTGAAGAACCGACCACAGTACGACGCTTTGGGGCTTGGGCAAAAAACTCGCCAAAAATAGCTTGGTCTAAGCCCTGAATGCCTATGCCTTTGGGGCCTCCTGCTGCACCTGGAATAATATCGACGTGTTGGGCATGTAAGCCTTCTTGTTCAATCAGTTGGCGTGCCAGATGTCCTGCGCGAATACTAAGTGCAGGGACACGTTTATGCAAAATCTGAGTCATGCTTGATCTATAACGCTACAAATGTGCATTAATTGTAGGCGTGGTGATATTTACAACAATGGCGAGAGGCATCACTTGGTGACTGATGAGTCATGCGGTAGTTTTTAGGATGAGTTAGAGAAAATCAGCGTGATAAAAAAGCCTGCTTTAAAACAGGCTTTCTAATTTTTTTATCGTCTAATCAGTTTGTTATCAAGCAATGTGGCTTTATTTAGCTATACGCCAAATCGCCAAGAAACTTGCCAACGCGATTAAAACAATAGAGACATACCACGGTGCAATAATCGCAATGGAGAGGAAAATGGCCATAATGCTGCCAAAAATCCAGCTGCGTTTTTGCTGATGTTCCATTTGTAGACGCATGCTTTGTAATTCATGCAATTGTTTGGAATGCCAAGCCGATTGGTTTTTTAAACCATTTAAACTGTCAATCATTAAACTTGGTAAGTCTTGCGCACCCAGTAACAGGTCGGGAATTTGCTGCCCAATTTCTTTGACATTTTTGACTGGATTCATATTGGCTTTAATCCAATCCGTTAAAATTGGTTTTGCCAGTTTCCAGATATCCAGTTCTGGATATAAGTCTGTGCCCAAGCCTTCAACATGCACCAATGTTTTCAGGAGTAGCATCAATTGCGGTGGAATTTCCAAATGGAAACGACGTGCAATATCCATGACCTGAATCAGAATGCCTGCAAAGTCCAATTCGTGCATCGGTTTAGACACCATTGGCCCGACAGTACGGCGCATTTCACGGGCGAGAGCATCTTGATCTGTGCCCGGTGGAATCCAGCCAGCTTGGTGTACCACTTGAATCAGCTGCATAAAGTTGCTGTTCATCACCGCCAGCAACATACGTGCTACGGTCATTTGGTCATGCTTGGACAGCTCGCCCATAATCGCACAATCTAGCGCAATAAAACGCGGATTATTCGGATTGATGGTTTCCACAAAGACGTTGCCAGGATGCATATCGGCATGGAAAAAGTTGTCACGGAACACTTGGGTAAAGAAAATCGTGAGGCCTTTTTCTGCCAAATCGGCACGATTCATCCCCAAACGATCAAAGGTTGCCGTGTCGGAAATTGGCACACCTGTAATGCGCTCTGCCACCATCACATCTTTACTGTCCATATAGACTTCAGGCACGTACATCATGCTTGAGCCTGTAAAGTAGTGACGCATGCGGCGGGTGTTATCCGCTTCTAAGGTCAAATCCAGTTCGTTGAGAATAATTTGACGATAGTCCTGAATAATTTCAGATAAATGTAGAGCGCGTGCCGCTTCCAGACGTTTTTCCAGTGCTGCACCGAGCCATTCCAGAATTTCAAAATCTTGTAGAATTTGCTGGCGAATATCGGGACGGGTGACTTTAACGACGACTTCACGACCATCATGCAAGGCAGCGGTATGGACTTGCGCAATGGAGGCTGCTGCTAAAGGTTGCTCATCAAAACGGGCAAACAGGGTGTTGATGTCTGCCTTGAGCGATTGCTGAATTCGCATTTGTGCCACGTCAGAACCGAATGGTTTGACACGGTCTTGTAGCAACACCAATTGCTGTAAAACTTCAGGCGGAATCAGGTCACGACGCGTAGACAGCAATTGCCCAAGTTTAATTGCCAATGGTCCCATTTCTTCTAAAGCTTCTTTGAGCTTCAGCGGGTTTTTACGTTCTTTACTTGACCAAGCCGCAGGGTGCATGCGAATAAAACTGAGCGCATGACGTGCCTTTTCTGGTAGTTCTTCCGCAGGAAACAACGTGTCGAGTCTATAGTGCGCGGCAATGCGCCAAAGTTCGAGTAAACGTGAAACGTGCGGAATCATAAAGACTTATTCCCTAGGGTTGAGTGGAGTTTAAGGTGTCAGAAGCGGTATCTGGCTGTGCATCAAGCTGCGTTTGTAGCTGTTGAATTTTGGCTTCGGCGCGGTCTAAATTTTGTTGAAAAATGCGCGTGTCTTGTTGTAAGTCATCCATTTGCCAGCGTGGGGCAAATAGACCACTGTCTTCTTTTAGGGCATCTTCAGCAAAGAACAAATGGCTGTGTAGACTGCGTTTTAAATGCTTGGGTGCAAGCTGAATTTTGCCAACTTCATGAGCCAAAGCAGGACCAATCCAAGGGCTTAAATGTGCGGCCAAGTCTAGTTCAGCCTGCTGCATAATGCGCTGAATATCTTGTAAAAGATGATAGTCACCTTGTAGGGGAATATTGCCCACTTCATCGGATAGCAACAGTTTGAGCAATTGCACCACATTTTTAACATGCAAAGTGGTCGTTGCGGGGCTGATATTTTGCGCTTGATCAAACCTTGCGAAGCTAGAGCGCTTCTCATGCTCAAAAATAGAAGGCTGCTCGCTGTGACCTGTTGCAGTAGGTTCTAAACGAACTTTGTTGTCATCAAAAAAGACATCTACAGAAAGCTGTGGCGAATCGAGCACCACACGCAACATTTTGCCGTGTAGTTGGTTGAGCTGGATGCGAGTAATCGCATCCAAATCAATAACATGATGAATCAGTTTCTCAACTGCACCAAGGGCGAGAATTGACCACATTGCGGTACGCCTTAGAGTTTAAAACCACGGTGAACGGCAACAATACCACCAGTCAGGTTGTGGTAATCACAGTTTTGGAAGCCTGCCTGTTCCATCATGCCTTTTAAAGTGCGTTGATCTGGGTGCATACGAATAGATTCAGCCAAGTATTTGTAGCTTTCTGAGTCGTTTGCGACAATTTTACCCATCAATGGCAATGCTGTGAATGAATATAAATCGTAGAGTTTTGAGAACGGTTCAAATACTGGTTTTGAAAATTCTAAAATCAATAAACGACCACCCGGCTTGAGTACGCGGTACATCGCTGCCAAAGCTGCATCTTTATCGGTCACGTTACGTAAACCAAATGAAATAGTCAGTAAGTCAAAGCTGTTGTCTTCAAATGGTTCTAAAGTTTCGGCATTCGCCAACACGAAATCGACATTGGTACAGCCTGCATCAATTAGACGGTCACGGCCAACATTCAGCATAGATTCGTTAATATCTGACAGTACCACATGACCTGTAGGGCCAACTTCACGGCTAAAGACTTTGGCTAAGTCACCCGTACCGCCTGCAATGTCCAGTACGCGCTGACCACGACGTACACCTGACATATTAATCGCAAAGCGTTTCCATAAGCGGTGAATACCAAATGACATTAAGTCGTTCATAATGTCGTATTTGCTTGCAACCGAGTGGAAGACTTCTGCGACTTTCTGGGCTTTATCTTCACTGCTGACGGTTTGGTAGCCGAAGTGTGTGGTTGCACCGACATTGCCTGTGTTGGCACCGCGCGGCAAATTATATTTTGGCACTGAACCCGTAACAGGTGTATCCGTTAATTTTTGTTCTAAAGATTGTTGCTGACCTTGTGGAGCGCCTTGCGGTAGAGGTTCGGTTAAGAATGGACTCACTTTGTCTGTTGGTTGTGCCGACTCGGGAGTAGCGGTAGGCGTTTGATTTTCATTCGACATTGGAGTCACTCCTCAGGATAAAAAGGCTTAAGGCTGCAGTGTATGCATGATGACAGATTCTAAGCACTTGTACAGTAATCATCATGCAATTGTTATGAATAATATACAGAAAAAACCAAAGATAGCGTAAGTGTGCTGAATAAGTGTTGGTTATTTCACACATTGGGATTATGAAAATGGATGTAAATCACCTGCATGTACTTTGGCAATAATTTCCCGTTCTGTGGTAGTAAATTGCTTCACAAATTTCTCTGCAGACTTTAATGGTTTCATGGCTAAAAAGCCATCTTGCATAAACTCATACATAATTTGAAAACTGTATTTTTGCGCCGCGCCTTTACACATTTTAAAAGCGGTATAGACCACAAAAGAGCGCATATATTTATCTAGGTTTTTACCCAGTTCATCCAACATATTTAATTGTTTTAAGCGTGCTTCGCCCTGATCGAGCTTTAAATAAGTCAGACGCATCATCTCATCATTTAAAGGCATATTTTCAGGATAGTCCTGTAGCAATTGTATCGCGACTTGTTCATCTAACTGCACTGCCAAAATCGCCAGACTTACCCCAGAAGTCCCTGTTTTTATTGCATTTTCAGGGATGATTTTTTCAGCTTTGTGTGCATATTTCAGTAGGCGAGCAATTTGACCTGCCAAAGCGTCAAAATCTGGACCGCCATATAAGCGGTTTAAAAAATATTCGGCCATCAAGACATTGTGCTTTTCGGCAAACTGTGTGGCATGGGTGCGTTGCATACGCTGTTTTTGCCATGCTTGAACATCTTGTAAGCGTTGAAAAAGCATAGGATTTTTATGATATTTAAATTGATAATACAGTTCTAACAGCTCATCTAAAGCAGCAAGTTTAGACATAGGGTGTCTCATTATTGAGTTGAATGGGCAAATCTTAATGTGAGTTTGATCTCGTCGCTATGACAAATTACACAGAATTCCAAACGGCAAAGGTCAGTGTGTGAGATTAATCTACAAAAATACGCGAAAAGTTGTTAAAAAATGGGTCGATATTCGTATACTGATCAAAGTCTGTCGCTCATTCTAATATCGTAAATATAGACGAATGATCAGCAGAGCTTAAATAACACAACAATAGGGTAGATGATGTCACAAGCACATACTGAATTTAAACTCATGGAAGAAGAACAACTTTCAGTCGAGCTAATTGAAGCCCAATATGCTTTAAAAAATACCAAAGGTGAAAAAAATGCCAAAAGTTTGCTGATTTTAGTGAGCGGCATTGAATTGGCGGGGAAAGGAGAGTCGGTCAAACAACTTAGGGAATGGGTCGATCCGCGTTATTTAAGGGTAAAAGCCGATGCGCCACACCCGTTTAATCCCAAACAGACACTTTGGCAGCCTTATGCACGTTTTATTCCTGCCGAAGGTCAAATTATGGTGATGTTTGGCAATTGGTATAGTGACTTATTAAGCACAGCCATGCATGTGTCTAAACAAATTGATGACACCATGTTTGATAACTATGTCGAAAAAATGCGTGCCTATGAAGAAGACTTAAAAAATAACCATGTGGATGTCATTAAAATCTGGTTCGATTTATCGTGGAAATCACTACAAAAACGACTAGATGATATGGAACCGAGCGAAGTGCATTGGCATAAATTGCACGGCTTGGATTGGCGCAATAAAAAGCAATATGACAGCTTGCAAAAGCTGCGCCAACGCTTTACCGATGACTGGATTATGATTGATTGCGAAGATGAAACCATCCGCGATCAACAATTTGCACAGCATATTTTACGTGCTTTAGAGCATTGTCCTGTGCATCCGACCAGTTCGGGCATCACTTGGCAAGCTGCAGAAATTCCAGAAGTTTTGCTTAATCCTGTATCTGAATCGGTCAATGAGGATGACTATAAAGCAGAGTTAAAGAAACTCACGAAAAAAGTGGCAGATGCACTGCGTTTAGATAACCGTAATGTCAGCATTGTTTTTGAAGGAATGGACGCAGCAGGCAAAGGCGGCGCGATTAAACGGATTGTAAAAAAACTGGATCCGCGTGAATACGAAATTTACACCATTAGTGCACCTGAAGCCTTTGAAATCAGTCGTCCTTATTTGTGGCGTTTTTGGACGAAAATTCTGCCTGAAGAAAAAATCAATATTTTTGACCGTTCTTGGTATGGGCGGGTATTGGTAGAACGTGTAGAAGGTTTGATTAGCCCACTGGAATGGCAGCGTTCTTATGACGAAATCAACCGTTTTGAAAAAGACTTAAATGATCATCAAACTGTCGTCATCAAATTTTGGTTAGCCATTAGTAAAGATGAGCAGGAGCTGCGTTTTAAAGCACGTCAGGAAACCGCACATAAGCGTTTTAAAATTACAGATGAAGACTGGCGCAACCGTAGCCGTTGGGATGATTATTTGGTGGCAGCGGCAGATATGCTGCAACGTACCAGTACCGAATATGCACCGTGGCACATCATTCCGAGTAATGACAAAAATGCAGCACGTTTGGAAATTTTAAGAACCATCTTGAAACAACTCAAGGCAGAATAATCTGCCTCGAGGATGCAAAGACTGCGTGTTAAGTTAGCTGAATTTGAGCCTGTTTAGTTTAAAAATTAAGCATTCACAACTTTGGCTTGTTTAAGCTGAATGCTTTTTGCCAGTTTATAGCTTTCTTCAACATGCGTTTCGGCAATTTTTTTCATAATAAAATAACCCAAACCTGCTGCCACCATTTGTCCACCCAATGGAATAAACTTGGTGACTTGTTTGGTGATGTACTTGGCTGCGACATTATTCAGGGATTTTTTTACTGCAGTACGCGCCACGACTAAGCCTGAAAATTCCACACCGCGTTTACGCAATTCGCTCCAGTGGACTTTTCGGGTTTCAGGATCATACACGCTGACTTGCTCAGGAGATAAGCCAAAACGTGCATTAATTTCTGGAATCAGTTGCGACAAGATGCCCACATCAATGACAACGTCTAAGAACGGCACAGGAATGATGGCTGCACCTGCAGAAAAATAGGCACGTTTTTTGACCAGTTCTAGGCATTCTGCACGAATCATTTCCAAGTCTAGGCTTGGATCAATACTGTCTGGAATTGTCTCTCTTTTTATCATAAGTACAACCTTAAAATGGCGGATAATCGTATGCTGTTTGGTAAATTAAACCACTTTATTCAAAGCACTTTTTGAATAAAGTAGGCAATAAAAGTATGCTTGTAAAGTGTCATACACCGTTGTAAGTGTATAGCCAATAATCTTTATTCTTTTGTTGTGCTTGAGGCAAATGATAGATCAACGGCCTTCTAGTACATTTAATACATTCTTATTCAAAATAAATTAAAGGATACCTTATGGCGATTCATGTCATACAAAGCCAACGTATAGAAGTTTTAGTCAATGAAATGCTGAAAACCATACGTCAACCGACATCGAATCCGCTTCAGGTGCTACAAACCCAGCATTTTATTGTGCCTTCAGTGGCAGTAGAAAAGTGGCTGACGGAAAAAATAGCCGAGCAAAAAGGCATTAGTGCCAATACTGAATTTCATCATCGTATTCGTGCCTTTCAATGGGCCGCTTATCAGGCAGTTTTAGACGATAAAGATCGGGTGCGTCAGGCAAATATTCCGCGTATTGTGATGCAATGGCGTGTGTTTTATGACTTACAACCGTGGATACAACACGAACAAAACCCACTTCCTGCCGAGCATGCTTTACATCGTTTGATTCAGCGAATTTATGACAGCGCAGAGCAATTGTCACAGGGTTTAGAAAAGCAGCTCAAAAAGCAAAACATGCTGTATTGGGTGGCAGATAAAGTTTCACGTTTATTTAGCAATTACATGGTTTATCGTGGTTTTTGCCAAAAAGGCTGCGAGGGTGTCTGCCAATGTCAAAGCAATTGGTTAGCGGTTTGGGGACAGCAGAAACGCCTGAACTTAAAGCAGCAAATTTATATCCCTAAAAACTTTGAGAGCGAAGAAGAAAAACAAGCGGCATTGGAAATAGCCGCATTTACTCAAGAGCAAGCCGAAGAATTAGAGCAATGGCAAAGTTGGTTGTGGTTGCATATTTTTCATGCAGATTTTGAAAAAATGCAGGAGATTGATCTGCAATTTTGGCAAGCTTTGGGCGAGCCTGAAAATCCAAATTCGTGTATTAACAAATTACCCAAACAGTTGGTGATTTTTACCTTATTGGATTTGCCGCCAAGTCAGTTGCTGTTTATCCGCCGTTTGGCGCAGTATATGGATATTTTTATTCTGCATTACAACCCATCGCAAGAATATTGGGCAGACATGGTCGATCCTAAGTGGAAATTAAACATGGATGCGCGAATCAAAAGTCGTTTTATTCGTGAGATGGAAAGTCAAAATAAAACCGTAAGTGATGATGATATTGCTGCATATATCAAAAAATATAATGGCGAATTTAATGCCGATATGCGCGAGTCACATCATCCTTTGCTGACACGCTTTGGTAAACAGGCACGTGATCACTTTTCTTTATTGGCGGCGTTGTCAAGTGGTGATGAAGGCGAGTGGTATGATCTTTTCCCTGAAGAAGAGCCGCAGCATTTACTGGGTAAAATTCAATCGGATGTATTGAATTTGGTTGAGCCAGTCGCGCAGGCGTATGACTTAGATCCTGCCGATGAGTCATTGCAAATTCATGTGTGTCATTCAAGTTTACGTCAGCTTGAGGTACTCAAAGATCGTTTAATTGCATGGCTAGGACAAGATGACAGCCGCCAAGCCAGTGATATTTTGGTATTGAGTCCGAAACTCAAAGAACAAGAGTCTTTAATTCGCAGCGTATTTGCTGCACCGCCAAGTGAGCGTGATCTCTATCAGAAAGGACAACAAAAAGCACAGCAGAATCAAGCTACTTTAGGGCATCAACTCAGTCAAGATAGTGTGTATTTGCCTATTCAAATTGCAGGCATCAGCTCTTTAGACATTCATAATGCTTGGCGTGCGGTGGTTGGGCGTATAGCGCTAGTACAAGGACGTTTTAGCTTTGAGGAGTTTGGCGACTGGTTGAGTTTGGCTGCCACACAACAGCGTTATGCCTTGAATTTAAACAACATTGAGCGCATGAATGAGTTGTTGGCCAATGCAGGTTTTAAACGTGGTTTAGATGCCGAGCATTTAAAACGCAGCCTGAGTGCAGATGATCAAGATTATCGGTTCAGCTTAAAGTTTGCTTTAGATCGTTTGGCTTTGGGCGTTGCAGTGCCAGAGCATTGCGTGGTTCAGCACACTTTAAGTTATGCCGATGTGCAAAGTAGCGATTTTGAATTGATTTTTAAACTGGTTCAAATTTATCAGGATTTTGCACAGCGCCGTGATTGGCTAATTCAGCATGAATTGGGGCAAGCCAAAACGGTGGAATATTGGCTTAAACAACTGATGCAAGACCTGAGTGAGTTTCAGGATGCAGGGGTAGATGTGTTGGCATCGGTGTTTAGTTTGGTGCAAAAACATGACCGTATGCTGACCTTAGCCAGTTATTTTGATGTGCAGTCGGGTCAAGATTTGCGTCATTTAAGCTTACCGCTGGATTATATTCTGCAAGAAATTTCAGCCCAGCTCGAAACCCAACTCGAACAAGCCAGTCCATCGGGCGCCATTACCTTTAGCCAAATTGGTGCAATTCGTCCGCTGCCATATAAGTTGATTGTGATGTTGAATTTGGACAATGGCGTGTTCCCAAGTCGTGATCAGCAATTGGCTTTTGATTTGATGCAACTATTAAAACCACAACTGGGAGATCGTTCACGCATTGAGGATGATCAGGGGGCGTTTTTAGACAGTTTATTGTTGGCGCAAGACAGTGTTTGGTTATTTTATAACGGTTTTGATGTCAGCGATGGTGAGGTACGTGATCCATCCGTGCTGGTGCAGGAATTTGTGCAGCATTTGGAATTGATTGTGAAACATCCCGATAGGGCTAGCGATTCACGCTTAAACTTGAACGGTGTCGAGATTCCTGCGCAATTGAAATCTCTTTATTACCTGCATAGTTTGCAACCTTTTGATCAACTGCGTTTTGCCGAAAGCCGTGAAGTTCGCTTTAAAGATCAATGGTATCGGGTTGCCAAACAAATGCAGCAAGAAACCACACCACGCGAAGCATGGTTTGGTGAATATCCATTATTGCCACAAGACGTGGTGGTACTCGACAGTATGCAATGGATTCGAGATGTGTGTTTCCCTGCGCGTGCCTATTTAAAAGCGATTGGGGTCGAAAATTTACAATCCGACACTGCTGCAATGAACCACGAGCCGCTGATTTTAAATGGCTTGGAAAAATATAGTGTGCGTGATTTTTTACTGCAACATGGCGAGCAAGATGCAGAAAGCTTGTTGCAAGATACCTTGCCTGTGGGTAAAACCTTAAATGCCACGTTTCAAACGGGACTGCAAGAACAGCAATATTTACGTGACACACTCCAGCAATTTGCAGACGAGGCAACCACAACAACGCAACAGCTTTGGAAAATGAATCCGCATTTGCATATCCGTATTCAAGTGCCTGAACAGCCGACAAAGCTTTGGTGTAGCGTGGTGGCAGCGAGTGCCAGACCAAGAAAATATGCCGAAGTGTGGTTGGAATATTTGTTTTGGGTGGCCTATCAGAACACAGAACATCAAGATTTAGAGCGGATTGTGGTGTGTAAAGATGCGGTGATTCATTTTGCCAATATCCATGCACAGCAAGCACACGAGTATTTAGCCCAGTGGTTTGAGTTCTGGAAACACGCACAGCAATATCCTGTGTTATTGCCTGCGGCTTTGGTTTTAAAAATGAAAGATAAAAAAGAATTTGAAATTCAGTGGGATGAAGCTCAGTCCGATCAAGTTTTGAATATGGAAAGCTTCGTAAAACATTGGCATGACGGTGCTAGGAGGAGCTTTATTGATGAAAGTGAGAAAAATCACCCAGACTGGTCATTTATTTTTCAAGACAGTGAAACTGAACCGTTGTTGATTGAGGCATTTCAGCAATATAGCCATCGACTGTATCAGCCCATCATTGAAAATTATGAATCTGCGAAAAATCTTCAAAAACAAGGGGAATCTGCGTGAACTCATCTAGCCCATTCCCAATTTGTTATGACCCAATTCAAGAGATGCAATTCAAAGGCTTGCATTGGATTGAAGCATCGGCAGGTACAGGAAAAACCTATACTTTATCTAGTTTGATGGTGCGGATTTTCCTGAAAGATTATTTGCCTAATCAGGTGATTGCGACCACATTTACCCGTGCCGCAGCAGCCGAGCTAAAAAGTCGTATTCGTGCACGTTTGCTTGAAACCCAACAATATATCGATCAGTGTTTAAACCAGTCTTTAGATCAGCGTGCCCTTGCAGAAAAAATTACACAACTACAAGACCCTTTACTCAAAAATGTTCTGCAGGAATATCGCTTAAAACTGGACTATGCCAGTTCACGTTTGAACTTGGTGATTGCACAACTCGATGAATTATTTGTCGGAACGCTGGATAGCTTTAGCCAAAAATTATTGCGTGAATTTTCCTTTGAAAGCGGCAAAATTGAGCGCGCCAATATTACCGACCAAGCATCGGTCTATACTGAACAATTGGTGCATGATGTGCTGCGTGAATGGATTCAAGCACAGCCTCAGCATGTTGTGGACTATATGCTGTTATGTGGGCGGTTGAAATCTGCAGCAGACTATGAGGGGTTGGTCAATACCAGTTTGAATTTTGCATCGGCAGAGATTCAGGGCATAGATCAGGCACAATTGGATGTACAAGATTTAGCAGAGGCGTTGCAGAATTTAGCCAGTATCACCATGACGCAAATTGAAGAATTAAAAGAATATTATGATGGTGAATATAGCTTTAATTTTTCCGATTATGTCGCGGGGAGTGATAAGAAGGGGTTGCAGCCACTATTTACAGTGACTTTGCCAAAACTGATTGAAAAAATTAAGCACAGCCCTTTAGAACATTATTTTAATTCACATCTTGCCGCATTGTTTAATGCGGTCTTTGCACTATATTTGAATCAAGACGGTAAGCTCAGAAAATCTATTTTTAACAAAGCGAAAGCGCCATGTACGCAAGAGGTGCAAGATGCTTTTTTTGATCATCCTGTAATCCGAAAAATTAAAGCAGTTGTGGATGCCAAACTTAATTTTGAGCGTCAAATTGAATTGGTGGATACCAATTTAAAATTCTATTTGGTACAACACGTCAAGCAGCGTTTACCGCAACTTTTACAGCAAAAAGGGGAAACCACTTTTGCCCAACAAATTCGCAGCTTAGCCGAAGCGTTGCAGGGCGAACGTGGGCAGCGTTTTGCGCAGTTTGTGCATACCCGTTATCCACTGATTTTGGTGGATGAGTTTCAGGATACTAACCAAGATCAAGACGACATGCTGGCGCAAATTTGGCGTAATCCGAAGTGGTATGCGCGCGGTTGCATGATTATGGTGGGCGATCCTAAGCAGGCGATTTATGGTTTTCGCGGTGGCGATATGCTGACCTATAACAATGCCCGTGATGACGTGCTGAAAAAGCAAGGTCGCATTTATTCACTCAGACAAAATCATCGTTCAGTGAAAGAGTTGGTCTGTGTGGTGGACGAGCTATTTCAACGCCAACCCGCTTTTGGTGAGAAAGTGATTTATGAACCTGTCATTGCAGGTTCACGTCCTCATCCTGCTTTAATGGATCGGCAACAGGTCAATCCTGCACCGCTGCGTTGGGTGACGGTGGAACATGATCAGGATGAATCCATTCAAATTGCATGGAAAATTCGCGCGTTATTAAATCAAGGTATCGCAGGCGATTTATATTTTGATCATTCTGAAGGCAAAGTTGCTTTGCAAGCTGATGATATTGCCATTTTATCGACCAGTCATCAAAAGCTAGATCAAGCCCAATACGAGCTTGAGCGGATTGGAATTCAGGTCAATAGAAGTAGCCAGCGCAGTGTTTTTACAGGCTTTTTAGCCAAAGATGTGGCGGCAATTTTAACTGCAATTTTACATCCTTATGATGAAGCCAAGGTCAAGCGTGCCTTACTGACACGTTTATTGGGTTATAACCTGCAACAGTTGATTGAACTTGAGCAACAGGGGTTAGGTCAGTTTATTTATGACTTCGACTGCATTCGGGAAATGTGGGTCAATAAAGGCTTTTTAACCGCATGGAATTACTGCCTGAACTTATTTAAAATTTGGGAAAATTTGGTGGCAAAACGCAGTTTTGACAATGAACGGCATGTGGTGAATTTACGCCATTTAACCGAATTGCTGAGTCGTCAAAGTGAACGCCATCAAGGGGCTTACATGCTGTATTACTGGTATTTACAGCAAGTTGAATCACCTGCCAAACGCGATTGGGAAATTGAACGAAAACTTTCTAATGCGGCAGGCGTGAAATTGATGACCATTCACCAGTCCAAAGGCTTGGAGTTTAAAGTGGTCTTTTTGATGTCGGCAGATCAGCCGCCCAAATCTGACAAGTCTGCTTTGGTGTTTGCAACGCAGGAAGAGCAAGGCATTGAGCAACGTATCATTGCCATTAAACATAAAGACATAGATGCCACAGCAATGCAGCAGCACAGTGAGCGCCGTTTGGCAGAGTTGAATCGGCTTTGGTATGTGGCACTCACCCGTGCCAGTTATCGGGTCTATGCGATGCTAAAACAGCCTACGCCTGCAAAAGAAGGTAAAAAAGAGGCTGCACCAAAATCTGCTGGTTTAAATGTCTGGCGTTTACAAGCGCCAAGTTCAGCAGAAATTGCAGCAGCATGGAGCTGTGATGAAGCACCTCTGACACAATTGGCGGCAGCATTACAACTTGAACAAGTGCAAGAAATTAAGATTGAAGCTGCAGATTTTCCGCAGCGTCGCTTTTATCCACGAACCAAAACCAGTTTTAGTGGCTTGGCACAACATTTACCTGCCGCCATGCGTAGCGATACTTTGGCATTGGCAAGCGAGGAGCAGGCTGCTGCCGCCGACGAAATCAATCAGGAACCTGTCGAAACGGAACAGGAAATCGTACAGGTGGCTCAACCGATTGCATGGATCAAAGCTAATTTTCAGCGTGGTACTCAAGCGGGGAGTTTTTTACATAAACTCTTTGAATATATCGACTTTCAAGCCAGTCATGATGACATTTTTGAAGAAGTCAAACGCCGTTTTCATAACGACAAAGAGTTTAATTCAGATGTGTTATTGGTAGATTTGATTGCAAAACTCGACACTGCCAAAGGCAGCGCGACTGTGCAGGAAGCAGATATTTTTGCGCACATGACCGAGTGGCTGAAGGATGTGTTGAATACTCCTTTGCACGATACTTTCCAGCTTTCCGCCTTATCTACTGCACATTATTTATCAGAGTTTCCATTCTATTTGGCGTTGGCAGATCAGCGCTTATTTATTCAAGCAATTCAGCAATTGTTTGAAGATGCGGGACATCCTATTCAAGATTTAAATGAAGCCGCTACTGCGCGTTATCTGACAGGCTCAATTGACTTGGTTTATTTTGATGGGCAGTGTTATCACATTGCCGACTATAAGAGTAATTATTTGGGTGCCGATCAGCGCGATTATGAAAAAACCAACCTTGAACACAACATGACCCAATCGAGTTATTGGTTACAAGCGGCCTTGTATTTGGTGGCGTTGCACCGTTATTTGAGCAGTCGTTTGCAAGATTATGATATTCGGCAACATTTGGGTGGAGCCAGTTATTTGTATTTGCGTGGTATGCAGGGGCAAGCAGGGCAAGGGGTTTGTCATTGGCGGCCAGATGCGGAATTTATTCTGCAACTAGATCAAATATTGGGTTACTTTGAACTTAAAAAATAACGCTAAGTCAGCTTATCGACTTAATAAAACAATTGCTTATCCTGTGGATAACTTTGAGGATAACTGTGTGGAAAACAAGCATATTCACTTAAATTCAGCTCAAACGCCAATGCAGGCGTGGATGGATTACCTATGTCAGCCGCCATTTAGCAATGTCACTTTTGATGCTTCAGCGCAAATTTTGATGCAACAGGTACTCGATGCTATTCAGCAAGGGGATAGCTGTATTCCTGCAACCGCAGAACAAGTGGCGGCATTGCAACATTTGCACATGAACTTGCAGCGTAGCGCTTTAAATCCTGATCCACAAATTGCACCGTTTGTATTTGATGGGCAGCGTTTGTATTTGTATCGCTACTGGAAACTGGAACATCAGGTTGCTAGCGATATTTTACGGATTCAGGCGCAGCCGCCTTTGTCCTTTGAATTACAAGCCGAACAGCTTAATTTATTGCAAGATCCACAGCAGCAAAAAGCGTTACAGACTGCGGCAACTCAAAGTTTAAGTATTATCACTGGTGGGCCAGGTACAGGAAAAACCTATACTTTGGCGCATATTGTTGCGGTGCTTAATCAAGCTTTGCCAAATATTCGGATTGCGATGGCTGCACCAACAGGCAAAGCGGCACAGCGGATGGATGAAGCTTTGCAAAATGCCTTGAATAGTCAAGCTTTACAAATGTTTAATGTCGATGCTTTACGTCAATTACGACCCGTGACTTTGCATCGTTTATTGGGCTTAGGCAATACAGGCAAGCCACGTTTTCACGCTAAACAACCTCTACCTTATGACGTGATTGTGGTCGATGAAGCGTCGATGCTGGATTTAAGCCTGTCACAGATGTTATTGGCTGCCATTCCTGCGCAGGCACGTTTAATTCTGTTGGGCGATGCCAATCAATTGGCTTCAGTCGATGTCGGTACAGTATTGGCCGATTTACAGCAAGTGCCTGAACTCGCAAATAACCGTGTCAATTTAGTGACCACACGTCGTTTTGCTGAAGGTGCAAAAATTGGCGCAATGGCGAAGTTTATTCAGCAAGAACATTCTCCTGCACAGGTTTTGGCTGAGTTTGAACAGCAAGTCGTGGCAGCAGGTGAATTAAAGCCAATTCAATTTAAGCAAGTCGAAATAGATGCCCTACAACTGCAATATTTACCTCAGCAAAATGGGCAAATTTCAGCGGAAAATTTAGCGCATTATTATGATCAGCTGATGTATGGTTATCAGGCTTATGTAGCGGTATTAAAAGCACATACTTTGGGCTTGGAACAATCAAGTACAGCATTTCAAGCGCATGTTGAGAATGTGGTGAATGTATTTGATGATTACCGTATTTTAACCGCAATTCGTCATGGTCATTTGGGTTTACAACAACTGAATTTGCAGATTGAAAAACGCTTGTTGCAACAGTTAAAACAAACCAAACATGGCGATTGGTATGCAGGACGCCCCGTCATGATGACCTATAACGATTATCAACTGGGGTTGTCGAATGGTGATATTGGCATCTGTTTTATGCGAGAGCAGAATGATCAGCGCCAGTTTGAAGTATATTTTCCAAGTTTAAATAAGTGGGTGCCTGCAACACGCTTACCTAAAAATATTGAAACCGCATTTGTACTTACTATTCATAAATCGCAAGGTTCTGAATTTACTCATACAGCTGTAGTGTTGGATGCTGCGGCAAAAAACTTGCTGAGTAAGGAGCTGATCTACACTGCCATTACCCGTGCTAAAAAAGTCGTAAGTTTGTTGGTTGATGCGCAAGCTTTGCAGCAAGCTTTGATGATTCGTACCCGTCGCAGCAGTGGTTTATTAGCCAGAATTAATGACGCTTTGGATTGTTAAGTAAAACTGAATAAGAGATGGTTTTGTACGAAATGGCTTACATTGATTCGAGAAATTTGCGCATAGAGATTTCAAGATCTTTTTGAGAAGATGACTTCACATAAAAAGCTCAATAGGGATAGTTGAGCATAATCGCAGAATAATAACGATAAATGTCGAAAGACAGCGAACTGACAGGACGTGAGTGAGAAGAGGAAACTTACAGCCGCTAAGCCTTGTAGTTTTGGGAGAGACTACAGGGCTTTTTTATGCCTGTAAGTTTGGGTGATTTGCAAAATGCTGACAATGCTTACCTGTTGTAAGAAAAAGCTTACAAACAGATACGAGAAATACGACTTCTTTCACTTTAGTATTGTGGCAAAATCTACCACACAAGGACGTGAAAGCAAGAACAGGAATGTTCAGAGAATAAGACGCGAAAACGCGCAAATAACCACAATAAACAAGACAATAAGAATAATAAGACAAGAAACTACAGCGCAAAAAACAGCCCGAGCTATGCTCGGGCTGTTTTATTTTAACGGCAAAATATTCCAGTGGATGAAAAGCAGTTGGCAAAATATTACATATTATCAATCATATACAATTGTATATTTATTTTCCTTAGACACTTTATACCTAACATGATGTGTATACCCTTAGCATAAATCATACTTTTATTGGTACATCTCAAAATTAAAAGTGCTTGTTTGTCGTTCTGTTTTGCAATCGGCACGTTTTTGCCTTAAAATAATGCCCTTGCTGTAGTGATGCACGGCAGTCAATTGAGCAATCAATTGATCGGTATCAAATCTTTTTATTAAGCATCTCGGAGAAATCGAATGGCTTTAACAAACGCAGATCGCGCAGAGATCATTGCTAAATTTGCTCGTGCTGAAAACGACACTGGTTCACCAGAAGTTCAAGTAGCACTTTTAACTGCTCAAATCAATGACTTACAAGGTCACTTCAAAGAGCACAAACACGACCACCATAGCCGTCGCGGTCTAATCCGTATGGTTAACCAACGTCGTAAGTTACTTGACTACCTTAAAGGCAAAGATGTGACTCGTTACAGCGCATTGATTGCTGCTTTAGGTTTACGTCGTTAATTCGATTTAAGCTTTTATTTTCGGACTATTGCATGTTGAATGCTGTATTACTGAAAACTAAAGTATATCTAGCCTTGGCTAGATCAGTGGAAGGGGCGAATGATTCGCTCCTTCTTTGTGTTTAAAAATCGTGTTTCATTCGAGTGAGGTCGGCTTCTAAGCTTTGTCATTTACCTAAACAATTGTATTGTGAATGCCAAACCTTAGGGGTCTCCACGAGAATAATTGTTCACAAGAACTAGGAAAAAATAAAACATGTCGATGTTTAATATTATTCGTAAAGAATTCCAATTTGGTCAGCACCAAGTTGTACTTGAAACTGGTCGTGTAGCGCGTCAAGCCAACACGGTGATGATTACTATGGGCGGCGTGACTGTATTGGTTGCAGTGGTTGCTCAACCAACAGCAAAAGCGGGGCAAGATTTCTTCCCACTGACTGTTAACTATCAAGAAAAACAATATGCTGCAGGTCGTATCCCAGGTGGTTATGGTAAGCGTGAAGGCCGTGCTTCTGAAGCAGAAACTTTAATTTCACGTTTAATTGACCGTCCAATTCGTCCGTTGTTCCCAGAAGGTTACTACAACGAAATTCAAGTCACTGCGACTGTTGTATCTTCTGACAAAACAATGGAAGCTGACATTGCTGCAATGTTAGGTACCTCTGCTGCACTTGCAATTGCAGGTACACCGTTCCGTGGCCCAATTGGTGCGGCGCGTGTGGGTTTAATTAACGGCGAATATGTACTGAACCCGAACTTTGAACAAATGGCGCAATCTGACCTTGACCTTGTGGTTGCAGGTACAGAATCTGCTGTATTGATGGTTGAATCTGAAGCGAAAGAACTTTCAGAAGACCAAATGTTAGGCGCAGTGCTTTACGGTCATGACGAAATGCAAATCGCGATTCAAGCGATCAAAGAATTTGCTGCAGCTGCTGGTGCAACTGAGTCAACTTGGACTGCTCCTGAGAAAAACGAAGACCTTCGTGCAAAATTAAAAGAAGCGTTTGAAGCAAAAATTTCTGAAGCTTATACCATTGCCATCAAACAAGACCGTTATGCGGCATTAGATGCACTTCAAGCAGAAGCCGTTGCGCAATTCGTTCCTGAAAATGACGAAACTGGCATTGCAGATGACTTGAACGAACTCTTTGAAGATCTTAAATACCGTACCGTACGTGACAACATCTTGTCTGGTAAACCACGTATTGATGGTCGTGACACCAAAACCGTTCGTGCGCTTGACGTACAGGTTGGCGTTCTAGACCGTGCGCACGGTTCTGCATTGTTTACCCGTGGTGAAACTCAGGCTTTGGTTACCACCACTTTAGGTAATACACGTGATGCCTTAATGGTTGATACCTTATCGGGTACTAAAACTGACAACTTCATGTTGCACTACAACTTCCCTGCATACTCTGTAGGTGAAACAGGTCGTGAGTCTGGCCCTAAACGTCGTGAAATTGGCCATGGTCGTTTGGCACGTCGTGGTGTGCAAGCTGTTCTTCCTGCAGCAGATCGCTTCCCGTATGTAATTCGTATCGTATCTGACATTACTGAATCAAACGGTTCATCTTCTATGGCGTCTGTTTGTGGTGCATCGTTATCACTTATGGATGCAGGTGTTCCATTGAAAGCACCAGTTGCGGGTATCGCAATGGGCTTAGTGAAAGAAGGCGAGCGTTTCGCGGTACTTTCTGACATTTTGGGTGATGAAGACCACCTTGGCGACATGGACTTTAAAGTTGCAGGTTCTGCCAACGGTATTACTGCACTGCAAATGGACATCAAGATTGAAGGCATCACCGAAGAAATTATGGAAGTTGCATTAAACCAAGCTTATGCGGGTCGTATGCATATCTTAAATGCAATGAACCAAGTGATTTCACGTGCGCGTCCAGAAATTTCAATGCATGCGCCAACTTTCCAAGTGATTAACATCAACCCAGACAAAATTCGTGATGTAATTGGTAAAGGTGGTGCAACCATCCGTCAAATTACTGAAGAAACTAAAGCGGCAATTGATATTGAAGACAACGGTACAGTGCGCGTATTTGGTGAAACCAAAGCTGCTGCACAAGCTGCTGTTGCAAAAATTCAGGCTTTAACTGCTGAAATCGAGCCGGGTACAATTTACACAGGTAAAGTAATCCGTATTGTTGAATTCGGTGCGTTCGTAAATATCCTTCCGGGTACTGACGGTTTACTTCACATTTCTCAAATTTCAAATGAGCGTATTGCCAACGTTGCAGACGTGTTGAAAGAAGGTCAGGAAGTGAAAGTACAGGTTGCTGATGTAGACAACCGTGGTCGTATCAAATTAACTATGAAAGATATCGAACAAGCGTAATGCTGTGTTGATGATCTGAAATGGTCAAAAAACCCGTATTCAATCTGAATGCGGGTTTTTTTATGCTAAAAATTTTGTTGCATCGTACAAACCATCTTTGTTGTATGAAAAGCGGCATAAATTACAGCATGTATTTGAAAAGAAGCCTGATCCATGCTTAAACTGAGTACATCTTAAAATCTCAAAAAACCGTACAAAAAAACTGAAATAGAGTGCCCGTTCTATGCAAAGTTATTATTTTTATCTGCATACCAATCATAAAACCAATATTTATGTGCAAAAACAGGCAATTGAAGGGCTTGAGCCTGAATTTATCTGGATTGATTGCACCCGTGATGATGTGCTTAACCGTGCAGAACAGTGGCAACAAGAGATTTTTCAGTACAGTCAATTATCGCTCAATGAATATCATGTGCGCGATATTTTAAATATAGAGCATCCATGTGCGTTTGATACTTTAGATGATTATGACTTATTGATTTTCCGTAAACTGATCACACCCGAAGACCGTATTGCAACAGGGCAACAAGTCGGGGAGAAACATGAACGGATTTTTGGACTGGCCACTACGCCGATGAGCTTTATTATGACACCGCAGATTTTGATTAGTGTGCGGGAACAGGGCAATAAAGTCATGGAAAGCTATTTGTCACGTGTGGAAGCAGCGGTACAACGCCCGATTGAAGAACAGAATAAAGCACGCAAACTGGCAGCAACACCATTAGATTTAACGTTGCGTTTACTGAATTTGGTAGCGGATGATTACTTGGATATTCGCATGCCGCTAACCCGCCGTGTGGAATATTGGCAACAAGAGTTGTTGCAGGGACATCGTCGTTTTACCCGTTGGCATCAATTGCTGCAAGAAAATATGGCGTTTCAGCAAGTTGAAAATTTATGTGAAGAGCAAATAGAAGCCTTGCAGGAATTGCGTGATGAAATTGTCGATAACTACCCACATTTACGTGGCAAAAAACGTAGTGAACGGCAGGATATTATTTTGGTACGTTTGGATGATTTGACCAGTCACATTGAACGAATTCAAAAGCATACCATTCGCTTACGCTCTGCAGTGCAAACCGCAATTGATCTGCATTTTTCTGCTATTGCCAACCAGACCAATGAAAACATGCGGATTTTAGCCATCATTACCGCAGTTTTTGCACCTTTGACTTTATTTACAGGGGTGTATGGTATGAACTTTGAGTTTATGCCGGGGCTGAAACACGCACAGGCCTTTTGGATCATGCTTGGGGTAATGGTGATGACTACTTTGTTGTTGCTGTATTATTTTTATCGTAGGCACCTTGTCGGTCTGGGTGAAAAAAGTGTGATTGATATGTTGGCACAGCAACATAATGACCAACCCATGAATTTATTTTGGTTTTTAGACTATGAACCCATTAAGCAAACCGTGAAAGGCACCATTAAAGAAGTTGAAAAACTGACTAAACTTAAATGATCTAGAAGATAAACTTACGGATGTGGTGATGGATTGAGTCCTGCATCCAATGCGGATTCACAAGATAATGTATTGATTTAAAAGTTGTCCACAGACCTCAAAAGTTATCCATAGGACTGATAAGCTTATCCACAGATTGAGCAGGATAGTCAGACATTTAGCTCAAGATGGCAGATTTTTGAACACTAGCTTCAGATTTGAATATGCCATCTTTTTTGCTTTTTGCCTTTTCTTGCTGTGTCCTGCATATCATTGCATTTAGATGTACGGTTTAGACTTGTATGAGCTTTTAAGCTAATTGATCATTTTGCGCTTTAAGCAGCAAGTGATACATTTCATCTTTCAGTCTTAATTTTTTGCGTTTCAGCGCTTCAATGTCATCATTAATCTGATGCACAGGATCAAGCTCTAACTGGCTAATTTCACGGTCTAGCTGTTCGTGATCTTCAAAAATTTTTGAAAAATGTGGATTGCTGTCGCGTAATCCCTGAATTAAATCACGAAACTCAGGAAACATATTTTTAATCTTCTTGTTGCAGTCTTTAGTTTTCATTGTGTAGATCATTCTCATCAAAAAAATTTACGGGCATAGAAAGAAAAACGCTCTAGCAAGGTGATGAATCACACAACTAGAGCGTGAGGATTAACTATGTTGAAAATTCAGATGTTTAACTTCTTTACGTAATTTTTGCACTTCATCAATCAGGTCAAGCATCATGGCGACAGCTGAAAAACTGGCATCAAAATCACGTTGCAGCCGATAGGCTTGGCGTGCACGGTTGATATCTTCACCAAAAAATTGGTGGATACGTTCGGCAGGGCGGGAAGGCAGGATGTCATATTCTAAAAGTTGTAAGACCCATTCAGGGCTTTGCCCACACGCTTCGGCAAATTTTTTTAAATCTAACTGGGTAAATTCTTCAATAATTTCTGTGTGCTGTCCGTCTGAAGTGATTTCACGATATAAAATAGTGGTCATGGCATACTCCTTCTGATCGAATTCAAACGAGTTGGCTCGCCTGAAATGAGGGATTGCTTTACATCAATAATTGGTGGATATCCAATAAGTGATTCTCTTTAATTTAGCCTGTGTACGCTGTAATAGAATCTTTTATTTGTATTCCTTTGGTGAAATTCAGCCAACCCTTTGCTGTGCTCACGCCTGTTATATTGATGTGTCAATTTGGCTTGTGCGTATAGATGTCTTATAGATATTAGTCTATTTTTTATTCAATGCCATCCTTTATTTCAATATTTTGGATTGAACGGTCGTACGGTGTTTAAAAGGATTGTTTCAAAATTTGGTAATAAAAAGGGCTCTTTAAAAAGAACCCTGTAAATCAATATCTTAGTTTTTGGAATTAGTATTTTACCCAAGTCACGCTGCGACCAATCACTGAAACACCTACATAGCCACGTAAGGTGAGGCGCTTACCGTTAGCGCTTAAACGAGCTTTGCCTTTATAAACTTTACCGCCAATTGGGTCTAAAACATGACCTTGGTTAAATTCACGTGGGTTTTTAGCATCTTGTTTAAAGCCCCAAATAAATGGCAAGCCAATAAAAGGTTTATTCTTTAAGTTACCTGGACAATTGCTACAAATCACCATTTTTTCTGCACCCGGAATATTACGGGTTTCCACGATAATGCCTTCATAAGTGCCATCTGGCTTTTTGCGAATTTCGACATCGGCACGTGAATAACCTGTGCGATCATCAATGGTTTTCCATTTACCGACCAGTAGATCGCTTTCTGCAAAGCCAACACTTGAGAGGGTTGTTAAAACGAAACCCGCAAAAATCCCTCTGAAATTTATTTTCATGAACAGCATCCCCAAAATTGTTATTTTAAAAAATAGAGTAAAAATTCTATTTCGGGTTTTATAGCAAGAATGTAATAAACAAGCAAATTGAGCAGTGTGAGATGTCAGGCAGGAAAAGATATAAGTGTTATGGAGTTGGTAATTTAAATCTAATCATTCCGATAAAAGTGTGCAGAACACAGCTTTTATCGCATTGGTGAGGAATAATATCAGTATTTCACCCACGTCATTTTGCGGCTGGCATTGGTGGCAAGGTCTACATTATAAAGGGTTAAATGTTTGCCATTGCTGCTTAAACGTGCACGAGTTTTATATTGTTTACCTGTGCGCGGGTCTAAATAGTCACCTTCATAAAATTCAATTTGATTGCTTGGCGTAGCTTTTAAGTGACTTAATGGCACAAAACCTAACAGTGGCTTATCTTTATTTTTACCCGTACAGAGTGTGCAATTTTCCAAACGCGGTGCGCCAGGAACCGCACGTAGTTCTATAATCGTAGCGGCATACGCACCTTGTTTATCTTTACTCATGACTACGTCAGACAATGAAAAACCTGTGCGGTAGTCTAATGTTTTCCATTTGCCCAAAAGTGGGTCTGCATTGGCTGCATAAGCTAAACTTGAACAGCAAATCGCGCTGATGAATGCTAAACGAGAAAAGAACAGGGTGTTCATAAAATCAATATCCCAGAGAAGAAGCAGCCTAAAATATATAAAGGCATAAAAAAAATATGGGATTATTTATACCCAATTTACGCGGTATTTTCTAGTAATTGCATGAAAGTTTTGTGAAATTAATCACATGAAAAGTAATAAAATAATAGGTTTTGACGATGGTCATCACGTAAATAAAAAATGAGCAGAATGTACTGCTCATTTTTGATGAATTTTCAGCATTACATCACATATTAATCATGGTATTCACCATGCCATTTAACTGAGATGTTCTCCAAATAAACCTAAGGCTTCTTCGGCACTAAAGCTATATTGTGTGCTGCAGAATTGACAATCCATAGTAATAGGGTTCTGATGTTCCAAAGTTTCACGTACCGCAGCAACACCAATTTGCATTAAGGCATTGGCACAGCGCTCTTTGGAGCAAGTGCAACCAAAACGTAAGGCTTCCACTTCAGGCAAACGCACTTGTTCTTCATTGTATAAACGGTACAAAATTTCATTGACGTCTAAATCAGTCAATTCTTCCGCTTTTAAGGTTTCAGTCAGCATGGTCACACGCGGCCATAAATCTTCATCGACCCGTTGTTGTTCTTCTTCACTGTTACGCGGCAACAATTGAATCAGCAAACCGCCCGCACGTTCGGCATTGCTTGCCAACACAATACGAGTTGGAATTTGTGCCGATAAGTCGTAATACTGCATTAAACATTCAGCTAAATTGGCTTTGTCCAAAGGCACAATACCTTGATAACGCTCACCAAATTCAGGCTCGATATTAATAAACAGTACAGGACTGACCAAACTTTTCAGGACGGTACTGCTGTCTTCAGCGCTTAAAAAGCGCGGGTCTTGTTCGTAGTCTGCCAACGCACGCACTTCACCCAAGTGGTTACATTCCGCCATGGCCCATTTAAATGTGCCAGATGCCTGAATTTGTAAGCTAATACGCCCTTTAATTTTTAGGGTACTGGCCAGTAGGGCAGTGGCGCAAAGCATTTCTCCCAACAACACTTGTACCGCAGGCACATAATCACGTTGTTTCAAAATGGTTTGCAAAGCTTCTTCGAGATGAACTACTTCACCACGAACAGGGCTATCTTCAATAAAAAAGCGTTGGCGTAAATCAGACATAAAATTCTCCATAACCCTGTTTTAATGGTGGCAATATTGTAAAACACAAGTCAGTTTGCTGCATCACGTGTTACATCAATATGACTGCTATGCAAGCCGCGTTTTAAATCGACACCCAAGGGCATTTCACGGTTTTGTGCATCACTTTCAAACAGGTGTTCCAGTTCTGCCAAAGCGTTACGATGGGTTTCATATACTTTTTGTTCATCGGTATAAATGTGCTGCTGTTGTGCCAAGAGTTGTTCATCATAATCACGGAACAACTCAATGCTTTTATAGGCATCTTTTTCATTAATGCCCAAATCGCGCAAAGCCTGATAGGCCATGCCTAAAGAGGATAAATACGTTTCACGCCAAATATAGGTAACGCCTAAATCGCGCAATAAGTGCACATGATGACGATCACGAGCGCGTACCAGTAATTTTAGCGCTGGATAATTCAGGCGAATATGCCGTGCCACGTTCATTGAGTCTTCAATATCATCAATGGCTAGAATAAAGATTTTGGCATGCTCGATGCCTGCGGCACGTAAAATTTCAGGTTGAGTGGCATCGCCATAATAGACTTTACCGCCGTAATTCCGCACAAAATCAATTTTATCCATATTGCTGTCGATGGCAGTAAAGTGCAGATGCTGCAAGTACGCCACACGGGCAATAATTTGTCCAAAACGACCAAAACCCGCAATAATCATGGGGTGATGTGTATCGGGAATTTCGTCATATTCAGGCGATTTTTCACGTTCTAAGCGAGGAATAATTTGACTGCTCATCAACCAATATAAAATTGGGGTCAACACCATCGACAAAGTCACAATTAAGGTCAGTGGTTGCAGCATGGACTGGCTGAGCACACTTTCACTTTGTGCGACACTGAGCACCACAAAGGCAAACTCACCGCCTTGTGCCAAGCAAGTCGCCAACAACAAACTATTGCGCCAAGAATATTGGAAATAACGGGCAATGGCCGTGAGGCTAATCAGTTTGATGAGCAGGAGCAGCAATGCACCGCCTACAATCAGCCAAGGGGTATTCATTAAGATTGCCAGTTCGGTGCTCATCCCGACGGTCATAAAAAATAAGCCTAGCAATAAGCCTTTGAATGGGGCAATACTGGCTTCTAACTCATGTCTAAATTCGGAATCTGCCAACAATACGCCTGTTAAAAATGCACCTAAGGTGGTGCTAATGCCCAGCACATCCATAATGCTGACCACGCCAAGTACAATGAATAAACCGACAGCAGTGATCAGTTCATGTGCGCCACTTTTAGCCACAAAACGAAAAAATGGACGCATGAGATAACGGCTAAATAAGAACAAACCGCTAAAGGTCGCCATGATTGCAGCAAAATAAGCAATGCCATGATGAGTCGATTCTGCACCTGCTAACATGGGAATGATGGCAATTAAAGGAATAGCGGCAATATCTTGAAACAGCAGAATGGAAAAGGATTGTTGTCCATAACTGCTGTTGAGTTGCTGCTTTTCTTGCAACATTTGTAGCACAAAGGCTGTAGAGGAAAGTGCCAGTGCAAAACCTATCACCACACTTGAGGCAATGCCTTGCTGTAAGGCAAAAAAAGCCAAGATTGCAAGTAGAATACCCGTGATGCCGACCTGTAAACTACCCAAAACAAAAATGGGCTTGCGCATTTCCCACAGCCGTTGTGGACGCAGTTCTAAGCCAATAATAAACATCAGGAACACCACACCATATTCTGCCAGTTCCTGAATATCATCGGGGTCGCTGGCAATATTGAATACGCTAGGCCCTAGCAAAATGCCTGTAAACAAATAGCCCAATACGGTCGCAATACCAAAGCGTTTTAGTAAGGGAACCAAAACCAATGAAGCGCCTAGAAAAATGGTTATTTGTAACAATAAGGACATGTGGTCATCCAAAGTTTAAAGCGGTGGATTATTGAAATAAGTGTTGATACAGCTAAGTTTCAATTTACAGTATTAGCTAAATTCTTGCGGATCTATATCTAAACTTAGTTTCATGCTGGATGGCTTTTCATGCAACATATTTTGCCACCAGTTCCTGATATAAAAATGTAAGCGTGCCCGATCTTTAGACAACAACACCATGTGTGCATGGAAACGTCCTGCTTTACGTTCCATTGGCGCAGGAATCGGCCCCCAAATTTCAATTAATTGTTCTGAATGTTCTCTAAGCCATTGTGCATGTTGTTGTAAAAATTGCTGGTTTAATTCCTGACTTTTAGATTCACAGCGAATCAAAGCACTGTAACGATAAGGCGGTAATTGTGCAGCTTTGCGTTCTTTTAAACTTTGTTTGGCGAACTTGCGGTAATCTCCCTCGACCAATGTGGTGAGAAGTGGATGATCAGGACGCACACTTTGCAAATAAACATCACCTTTATGCTCACCACGCCCTGCACGTCCCGCCACTTGCACAATCAGTTGAGCCGTGCGTTCAGGTGCGCGAATATCCACACTAAGTAAGCCTGAATCAATATCTAAAATTGCCACCAATGTCACATACGGAAAATGATGCCCTTTGGCCAGCATTTGCGTGCCCAATAAAATCAGTGGTTCGCTGCGTTGAATACGGTCATAAATTTTTTGCCAACTGCCAACACGACTGGTTGAGTCACGATCTACCCGAATCACATCTACATTGGGAAACAGCTCGTTTAAACTGTCTTCGACTTTGGCAGTGCCCATGCCAATTGGTTTGAGTTCTGCATGGTTGCAGGCAGGGCATTGCTCAGGTTTACGATGAATCGTACCGCAGTGGTGGCAATGCAAATGTGTATAAGGTTGATGATGCAAGGTAAAGTTGGCATCACAATTCGGGCATTTGGCTTGCCATGCACAGCTCTCACAAATCAATACGGGTGCATAGCCGCGTCGGTTTAAAAACACCAAAACTTGTTCTTTTTTAGCCAAGCGTTTTTTGATTTCATCAATCAATTGTTGGCTAATACCGTGCTGTTTTTTGGCAATTTTTAAATCAATCAGGTGGATTTTGGGCATGAGTGCCGTGCCCGCGCGTTGATTTAATTCCAGACATTGCATTTTGCCTTGATCGACTAGTGCATAGCTGTCAATGCTTGGAGTTGCCGAACCTAAAATAACAGGGCAATTTTCCAGATGGGCACGATAGAGCGCAACATCACGGGCATGGTAGCGAAAACCTTCCTGCTGTTTAAAAGACAGGTCGTGTTCTTCATCTAAAATAATCAAGCCTAAATTTGGCAATGGGGTATAAATCGCAGAACGTGTACCTAAAATAATCGAGGCTTTGCCCGTTTGTGCGGCTTGCCACGCCTGCAAACGCTTGGAATCATTTAAACCTGAATGTAAGAGGGCGATGTGGCAGTGAAAACGCGATTGGAAACGGCTAATGGTTTGTGGCGTTAGACCAATTTCAGGTACTAACACCAACACTTGTTTGCCCTGTTTTAGTACCTCATGCATGATGTGTAAGTACACTTCAGTTTTACCGCTACCCGTTAAACCATCCAGTAAAAATGCCTTATATTGCTGCCGTACTTTAAGTACGCTGTCGATGGCTTTTTTCTGATCTGGATTAGGGGTTAAAGGCATTTGCGCCAAAGTCACTGGCATTGGGCTAAAATCTTGGGCTTCCAAAACACATGCGCAAATTTCTTTATTCGCCAAGGCTTTTAGGGTTGCTGTTTCAATGCCTGCCAAATTTAAAATATTTTCAGAAGTTCCCGAAGGATGCAGCTTTAAAATTTTATAGGCTTCTTGTTGTTTTTCCGAGCGTGTAATTTTAGTTTCGGCATGTGCGTCCAATAATTTCCAAGTGCGTGCCAATAAATTATAGGGTTTGGCTTGGCGCAATAAACTAGGCAAGGCGCTTTGCATCACTTCACCAATCGGGAATTGATAATATTGTGCCGACCATGTCAACAAAGTTAAAACTTTAGGGTCTAAAATCGCTTGCTCATCTAACAGTTCGCTAATGGCTTTGAGTTTAAAGCGTGGATCAATTGGAGTATCGAGTGCCAGTTTTTCGACAATAATCCCGACCAAGTTTTGCCGACCAAAAGAAACCAAGACCCGCGCACCCACTTCTGCTTGCTGATATTGTGCTGCACTGAGCATATAATCGAAGCAGTCGTAAAGATATACGGGCACAGCCACTCGAATACGATAAACAGGCTGTGGGTCTAAAGTTGAATCTGGCATAGAAAAAGTCGTATCGTCCTGTGAAAAATGGCTTCGTGCTCGACTTTGGCATGTGTTAGAGTGAGCACAGAATTTATATCTAAGAATATGAATGATTTTAGTGGTCAGACGCAACTGCGTTGCAAGAAATTTTGGAAAATTAGAGCATTACAATGCCAGCATATCAATTTACTGCCATTGACGCTTCAGGGAAGCAGCAAAAAGGTGTTTTAGAGGGTGATTCTGCACGACAAATCCGTCAGCAATTACGTGACAAAGAATGGATTCCTGTCAGTGTCGATGCCGTTGAACAAAAAGATAAACACAGTGGCAAACAATGGTTTCAGAAAAAAATCACCGCCTATGATTTAGCTTTGCTGACCCGTCAGTTATCGGTTTTGGTGGCTGCTGCGATTCCTTTGGAAGAAGCCGTTCGCGCTGTGGGTAAACAAAGTGAAAAAGCCCATGTGCAAAATTTGCTGATGTCGGTGCGTTCCAAAGTTTTGGAAGGTTATTCACTGGCCAATGCTTTACAACAATCGGGGCGTTTTCCAGACTTATATATTGCCACCATTGCCGCAGGCGAGCGTTCGGGGCATTTGGATTTAATTCTGGAACAATTGGCAGATTACACCGAAAACCGCTTTGCCATGCAGAAAAAAATTCAAGGGGCGATGATTTATCCCATCATTTTAATGCTGATGTCTTTTGCGATTGTGATGGGTTTAATGACTTATGTCGTACCCGATATTGTTAAAACCTTTGATCAGAGCAAAGATGCCTTGCCGTGGATCACCGTGGCATTAATGAAAGCCAGTGACTTTATTCGTGTTGCATGGCCGTTTTTACTGGTGGCTTCTGTGGTGGGGGTATTGTTGTTGGTGCGTTTTTTACGCACCACCGCAGGGCATTATGCCTTTGACCGTTTAACCTTAAAGTTGCCGTTATTTGCAAAATTATCACGTGGGATTAATGCCGCGCGTTTTGCCAGTACCTTGTCTATTTTGACTCAGTCGGGTGTGCCTTTGGTGGATGCGCTAAAAATTGGTGCTGCGGTCAGTAACAACTGGGTCATTCGTGATGCGGTCAATTTGGCGGCAGAAAAAGTCACTGAAGGTGGTAACTTGGCGACGCAATTAGAGCGCAGTGGTTATTTCCCACCGATGATGGTACAAATGATCAAAAGTGGTGAAGCCTCGGGCGAGTTAGACCGTATGCTGTCACGTGCTTCAGACATGCAAGACCGTGAAGTGACCACACTGATTTCTACCCTGTTGGCATTATTAGAACCGTTGATGTTGGTACTGATGGCGAGTATTGTACTGGTGATTGTGATTGCGGTAATGCTGCCAATTGTGAATATGAACAATATGATTTAAATCAATTTAAAGCATGGTTCTTCAGACTGAACCGAAAATAAATGTCGAATTGATATCAATAAATGAGAGAGATTGAATGAAACAGAAGCAATCGAGCAAACAGTCAGGTTTTACCCTGATTGAAGTCATGGTGGTGATTGTAATTTTAGGTGTGTTGGCGGCTTTAATCGTACCGAATGTAATGGGACGTGGTGAAAAAGCCAAAGTCGATACCACGGTAATTACCTTAAAAGGTGTGGCAGGTGCACTCGATCAATACAAACTTGATAATCAAAAATATCCCTCTATGCAAGATGGTGGTTTAGATGCCTTGGTGAATCAGCCTGCTTCGGCTAAAAACTGGTTACCAGGCGGTTATGTGAAAGGAGGCTATCCGAAAGACAGTTGGGATAATGACATCCAATATGTGATTCCGGGTTCAGAAGGTCGTCCATTTGACTTGTATTCTTTTGGTGCAGATGGTCAGCAGGGTGGTGAAGGTACCGATGCCGACATTTATTATCAGCCTTAATAGAAGATGAGTTGAGTCTATATATTGATTCAGTGAACTCCAAAAAAAACCGAGCGCTTAATGCTCGGTTTTTTTATGAATGGTTATTTCTAGCCGCTATTGAACAGTACTATTAACGACGTGATTTAAACGACACATCCACCTGACGTGGTCGATAAATCCACCCCATAATTAACAACAGCAATGAGAAAATCAGCACAGGCCAATCGCTGAGTTGGGTATACAGTGTTTGACCTTGCATGGCAGGCAGATCACCACGCAGCACAAATTCCTGATCCATTGGCGCTTGTTTGACAATATGCCCATGATGGTCAATAAATGCGGTCACACCTGTATTGGTGGCACGAACAAACCAGCGTCCATTTTCTTTGGCGCGCATTTGTACCATTTGTAAATGTTGCAATGGCCCTGCAGTACCCGTAAACCAAGCATCATTGGATACTGTTACCAAAAAGTCACTTTGGCTAGCATTGCGGCGGGTCAGGTTCGGATAAGCCACCTCATAACAAATGGCTGCCCCCAAATGATGCTGTTTAATTGCAAGCGGTTTTTGCTCAGACGCTCCACGTGAAAAACCACTCATGGATGGGTCATTTTGCATCGCAGGTAGTACCCAACTCAGTAAGCCTGAAAGCGGAATATATTCACCAAAAGGCACCAGACGCTGCTTTTTATACAAGCCTTCAGCCGCATCTCCCGTTGCCATAATGCTGTTGTAATACATTGGATGTTGCTGCACTTGTGATTCAGGCAAGTCCCAATACGGAATACCTGTCACCCACGAACTGCCCGTTTTTTCAGCCTGTGTTTTCATGGCATCCAAAAACGGTTCAATATCGGTCTGGAACATTGGAATGGATGATTCAGGCCAAACAATAATGTCGCGTCCCCATTCAGTTCGGGTCAAGCGGGTATAAATTTCCAAGGTCTTAATTTGGTATTCGGTTAGCCACTTTAAGTCTTGAGGAATGTTGCCTTGAATCAGAGAAACCGAGAGTGGCTTTTCAGATTTTGCAGTTACAAAACTGAGTTGTGCTGCACCCCATGCACCCAAAAGTAAAATTGCCGATGGAATCAGCCAGAAGATACGCTTTTTAAGGACTTCAACCAACGCACAGGCCAGCAAGATGACCACAAAAGACACCCCGAAAATACCAAACAACGGTGCATAGCTATCCAAAAAGCGTTCGGTGAAGGCATAACCTGCAAACAGCCATGGAAAACCTGTAAAGACCCAAGTTTTCGCCCATTCAAAAAATACCCATAGCGGTGCAAAAGTCAGTGGTGTTTCAGGGAAAAACCGACGATATAACCACGTTTGTACGGCAGTAAACAAACCCATCAACAGCGCCATAATGACAATCATCAGCACGCTTAAAAAGGCATTGGTGTCGCCATAGACGTGAATGGATGTATAGAGCCAAAATGCTCCGACAAACCACAACCCAATCCCGTAAGACCAACCAATCAAAAAGGCCTGTTTCGGGGTGCGTTTGCTTAAAGTCGCATACAGCAAAGCAGGTGAAAGTAAGGCAATCCACCAGTAATGATAGGGAGCAAGTGCCAAACTAAACACTGCACCTGCCAATAGGGCAATGATTAATGGATAAATTAAGGGCAGTTGTTGATGTTCTGCAGGATTAGACAGCTTGGAAAAAAAAGTCCTCATTGACGTACGGCTCGAATCAGATGAATAGTGCGGGCATCTGCTTCAAGAATGGTAAACTCCCAGTTGCCAATCACAATCACTTGTCCTTGCAAATCACTCACCAAACCAATTTCCTGAAGCAATAAACCGCCCACAGTTTCTACTTCATCGTCAGAAAAATCTGCATCTAAAACATTATTAAAATGTTCGATTGGTGTAAGTGCTTGTACTAACCAAGTATTTGCCGTTTTTGGGTCGTGATCGGGGATGATGTATTCTGCTTCTTCGTCAATATTGTCGTGTTCATCTTCAATTTCACCGACAATTTCTTCTAAAATATCTTCTAAAGTAACCAAGCCCGAAGTGGTGCCATACTCATCAATCACCACTGCAATATGGGTTTGGGTGTTTTTGAGCATACGCAATACTTGGTCTGAACGAGCACTTTCAGGCACAAATAACGGCTGACGCATTAAGGCGCGAATATCGACTTTGGTTCTTTGTTCGGTCAGTAAAGGCAATAAATCTTTTGCCAATAAAATCCCCACCACGTTGTCGGGTTGGTCAGATGAGAACACAGGAAAACGTGAATGTGCCGATTCGACCAGTACATGCAAAATGTCGAGTAGCTCATCATCTTCTTGTAAGCTAATCATGGCGGTACGTGGGGTCATGACTTCACGGATTTTGGTGGCAGGTAAATCCAGAACACCTTCGAGCATTGCCACCGTATCGGGTTCTAAAAAACGACGTGAATCTTGTACTAATTTTAGCAATTCATCGCGGGTTTCTGGTGCAGTGCCTAACCATTTTCTTAGGCCACGCATACCCCACGATGGGCCTGATTCCTCGTGCATGATCTTTCCTAAAGACTCTTTATATCTAAAAAACTTAGCTTAATCATACCTTAGAAAATACAGTTGTCTATTGCTAATCTTGGGAGAAAATGACGGCAATTACGTCACGAGATGTGTTGCTATGCGTAGCGGGAACACATAAAACAAGGCTGCGCTTTATGCTAAACTAGCCCGATGTTTTAATATCGAGTCTGTGCATGTCTGAACTTCCTGTCACACCTAGTATTCAACTGAATACCCGCGGTTTGCGTTGCCCTGAACCTGTGATGATGCTGCATCAAGCCATTCGCAAATCTAAGTCTGGCGATGTGGTTGAAGTGTTTGCAACTGACAATTCGACGTCTTGGGATATTCCAAAATTTTGCATGCATTTGGGGCATGAGTTGTTATTGCAAGAAGAACGCTTAGATGAGCAAGGCAATAAAGAATTTCATTATTTGGTGAAAAAAGGCTAATAGGCAAAAATTAGCCTCAGCACTTTTAGAACACTATAATTTAAACACGATAAAATAGTCATGTGATCCATATAGGCATATTTCATTTGCAATTCATGCAAGTTGAAATATGCCTTTTGTGTTTTTAGCCATGACGTTCGTAAGCGTCCGCTGAATCCCATACCTATTTTTTAATTCGATTTAGGTTTCCAGCAGTGCGGCAGCAATTCTTCAATTTGGGTCACTTTATGTGTCGGTAACCTTTTCAGCACATCACTTAAATAGGCATACGGATCCAGCCCATTCAGCTTTGCTGACTGGATTAACGTCATGATGTTTGCCGCTCGCTGACCACTGCGCAGCGAACCTGCAAACAGCCAGTTCTTGCGCCCCAACGCCCAGGGACGCATCTGATTCTCGACCCAATTATTGCAAATAGGTAGATTGCCATCATCCAGATAGCGGCTTAAGGCTGGCCAACGCTTCAGAGTGTAATTGATGGCCTTGGCGGTGGGAGAACTCGATGGCACTGTCAGATGATGTTGGTTGAGCCATTCATACAGTTGTTGCATCACCGGTTGACTATGCTGTTGTCGGTATTCGCGGCGCTGTTCTGCTGTACCATCGGTCTTTTTCCTGAGTTCTGCTTCTATGGCATACAGTTTCTGAATCAGCACTAATGCCTGTTCAGCGACCTGACTTTTTTTGGTCACATGCAGTTCATGGAATTTACGACGTGCATGGGCCATGCAGCCCACCTCAATGACCTGGCCTGATTTAAAGCGTGCTTTATAACCACTGTAATCATCACAGACTAGATAACCCTGCCAGCCTTTCAAGAACTCTGCAGCATGCTGGCCTGAACGACTATCCTGAAAGTCATAGATCACCGCCTGAACTGGATTGTACTGTGTAGTGGCATAGGCCCAGACATAACCTTTCTTCGGTTTTTTATCATTCTCACCCATCCGCATGATGGTGACCGGTGTTTCATCTGCATGCAGCACCTGCTGTTGTAGTACCACCTCTTTTAAGGCATTAGCCAGAGGTTCCAGTTCTACACCGCAGCGACCTATCCAGTCAGATAAAGTTGATCTAGAAAGTTCGATTCCCGCCCGCTGATAGATCAGACGTTGACGGTACAGCGGCAAATGATCGGCATACTTCGATACCAGCACATGGCTGAGTAATTCAGGTGAAGCAATGCCTTTATCAATCACATAGGCGGGCATCGCTTGCTGAGTCAGAGTGTCACACTGATCACAGACCCATTTACCACGCACATGCTGTTCCTTATAGAACTGTGCCGGTCTGAAATGCAGTTTTTCACTGACATCTTCGCCGATACGCCGGAGTTGGCATCCACACAAGCACATTGGGTTGATGCAGGTTCATGCTCAATACGGATGGTGTGTAGATGATCTGGCAGTGGTCGACGTTTAGGTTTATTGGTTTTGGCTTTCTGTGTCGCTGCATTGGTTTTATCTGCATTCAGCCGTTCCAGTTCCAGATCAACCGCGGCAATATCTTCTTCAACAGCTTCGTCCCACAGGTGGATTTGTTTTGCAGTGAGATGTTCGTTTTTACTGCCGAATTTGTGCTGTTTAAATAGTGCGAGTTCATGCTCGTATTTTTGATTGAGAATGGAAAGATGTTGAACTTTAGAATCTAATTGCTGATTGGTGACTTCAAGATGTTGAACTCTGGCATCTAATTGCTGATTTGATTGTTCCAGTTGTTGTTTAGATTGTGCTAGAGACTGATGCTGCATTGCCAACTGTCTGGTGAATTCCAGCAGTTGTTCATGGGTCAGTTGGCTTAAGTCAGGCAGCGTATTCATGACCGCAGTATGCCTGAGGTCATGAAGAGAATGAAATAGAACGTTTGGAGGATGGCAGAATGGTCGAG
>NZ_VOZL01000007.1:0-112794 GCF_013419805.1 Acinetobacter sp. YH12058 | reverse complement strand
TAAACATCGTTCGATTGCTGGTTTTTTAGCAGGCGTATTTTCTTCACTATGTGCGTATCAACTTTGCCAAAAGAATAAGCCTAAAATTCATGTGATTAAATCTTTGGCTTATCCGTAACTGGGGTTATTTAAAAAATATAGATGCAATTTCAAAAGGAATAAAAATTTTAGAGCAAAACTCTGAATATTTTGAAGAAAATTTTAATATAAATTTTTTTTATAATTTAGCTAATGGAAAGCTTTCTCTTGCAAATGACTGCGGTCATTCAAATGAAAGAGTAAATTTCAAAAATATAGAATTATTTAATGAGGTAAAAAATCTATATTGGAAGACATTTAAATTAATCGATAAGAAACAACACTATGAGTTATATCAACAAAATTTAATTAATCTTGCTAATGTTCTAAAACAACAATTTCGATTTTCTGAAGCGCTACAGCTTTATAATTTAGTAATAAATCAAAATACAATTTTTCCTCAAGCTTGGCTCAACAGAAGCTCGTGTTTAGAAAAAATTGATGAACTATTAAATCATAGAACTAATAAGATGATCATTGAAATTATCAAAGGTTATGATTTTGCTTGTGAATCCCAATTAGTACCTATTGATTGGAAACCTTTCTACTTACATAAAAGTAGATTCTTAAACAACCAACTAAACTCTGAAAATATAGATCAAGATGAAATAGAAACTCAAAAAGAATATTCCTCAATGAGCCATTTTAGACAATGGTGTATAGTAGAATCTTTAACTTTAAATATTCATGGCATGTATTGCTCATGTATTGCAAATGAAAGAGATAATTTAACTCTATTTCAAAATATAATTTCATCGACTAATATTCTTCAATATGAACAATACTTAAATAGATTAAAAGCTGAGTTTTCGTTGATGAGATTGATGCTATATGAATCTAAATTCTCTGATAGCTCTAGCCATGATTTTGAAAGTGGTTATTCTGAACTAAATGATAGAGAAATTATTAATATTAGGACAGAAAAACTTAGAGCTTGTTTCAGACTGTGTTTTTCAATCTTGGATAAGTTGGCAATCTTTTTATGTCAGTATTTTTCTCTTAAAACTAGACCTAATACAGCTTTCAATAATTTTTGGTATGACAACAAAAAAATTTTAGAAGAAAAAGAAAATTTTGCTTTAATCGCAATTAACAGTCTTATCTGTGATTTAAATGAAAAAAATGGGCAATTTGGCTTCTATAAAACTTGGAGAAATTCGCTTGAGCATCATATTTTGTTCTTAGTCCCTGATAACTTTGAACTATCGAACGATTCAACTCACACTTATGTAAAAATTAGTGAATTTGAAAGTAGTTTGCTTAATTTAATTCAGCTTACAAGATCAGCTATATTTTCAAGTGTATTCGCAATTGTTGAGGATCTACGTCAAAAAATACCAGATGATAAAGATACTTCTATTGAAATAACAATTCACAAAAAAGAGTTTAACGGTTTTCCATAGCATGTTAAAAAGTAGACCATTCAATAAATTTTGAGAATATTTATAAATGAAAAAAACAGTCCTACTCCTTTCCATCTCATTCTTGAGCAGCGTTCCTTTACTCGCCCATGCAGAAACTAGCAAAACCCTACCAGTCATTGAACAACAAAAACAAGTCTCTGGCTATTACCAATACCAAGCAGATGATGTACAAATCACAGCCCTGCTCGATGGTACAAACTTTATGTCACCAAGCTTGTTTAAAGACATTCCACAACAAGAAGTTCACGAGATTTTAAAGAAATACTATGCAGATCAAGAGAAAGGCGTACAAACCTCCGTCAATGCCTTCCTCGTTAATACAGGAAAATCTCTAGTATTAGTGGATAGCGGTGCAGCGAGTTGTTTTGGTGCTCATTTAGGTTCAGTTTTAACGAACCTAAAAGCATCAGGCTATCAACCTGAACAAGTCGATACCATTCTACTCACACATCTACATCCCGATCATGTCTGTGGAATCAGTAAAGATGGCGTTGCCAATTTCCCTAATGCGACAGTCTATGTATCTGATGATGAAGCAAAATATTGGTTAGATCCGAAACAAGCAACAAAACTACCGAAAGAAAAACAAGCCAATTACTCAGGTACGGTTGAGAAAATTAAAAAAGCGATTGCGCCTTACCAATCCAAACAACGCTTTAAAACCTATAAACTCGGAGATGACATTCAGGGCTTTAAAGTCATTAATACGGCAGGACATACACCAGGGCATTTTAGCTATGAGCTAAAAACCAAAGATGAAAACGTGGTGTTTATTGGAGATATCGTACATTCACATACTGTGCAATTTGATAAACCTGAAACGGCAATTGAATACGACATAGACCCGAAAAAAGCGGTTCAAACACGTTTAAAGCAATTTGCAAATTTTGCTCAAAATGGACAAACCATTGCCGCTCCACATTTACCGTTCCCCGGCATTGGACATATTTACTCTGCGGATGAAAAAAGCTATCAATGGATTCCTGTACATTTTAAAGATTAAGCTGAACAAGCTGATTCTAGGCAATAAAAAGCGACCTTCTCTGTCGCTTTTTTCTGCTGCATCATTTCATCCCAAAAATTAATTTTAAGCCCAATACTGTCATTACCGCCCCTGCTGCACGGTCAAAAATAGCCTTAAACTTAATATAAGCCTGACGCGGTTTTTCTGCAGACAAAGCCACTGCAACCAATGAACACCAACCTGCATCAATAAAAAAACACAGAATTGGCAGCACCACATAAAAATAGTTCGGAATTTCTTTAGGCAACAAAGCCGTAAAAATACTCGCCAAGACAATTGCAATTTTAGGGTTAGATAACTGCGTAATTAAACCTGTAGTAAACGTACGGCGAAGCGACATTTGCTGCCCATCCGCAAGATTGGTTTGAATAGGCGCTTTGGCATGCTTCACAATTTTATAAGCCAAAAACAACAAATATAAACCACCACAAATTTTAAGCAGAAAATATGCTGAAGGCACTGCCAATAAAATAGCCTGCAACCCCATTACCGCCAATAAACCAAAAATTGCGGCACCCGTACCCGTGCCTAAAGCCGTAAATAAACCATGCTTACGTGAAATGGCTATGGAATTTTTTGTCACATAAATAAAGGTAGGCCCAGGACTCATTGCACCTAGCATTAATGCTGCCGCAATTGAACCTAATATAAGCAAGGATTCCAAAACCAACACCCGACACAACAAAATCGATTCTATTATTTTACAATTTTTACTGCATGGTTGTACTATTTGATCAAATTATTTCTTGGCAATTTTCCTACTGGATGTCGTAACCAATTGATAGTCATGTTCATGTACAGGCATGCCCACCATAATCATGCCGCGCGTTTCTATTTTTTGTGAGTTTTGAGTTTGTGTCTTTTGCACACTTGCGGCATCACATCCACATAAACCCACAACCACACCAAGCAAAAATACAGAACACCATTGATGAGAAAAGAATGACATGATTTTTCTCCTGTTCTTCTATTTATATTTATAGTTCGAGCATAACATTCATTCAGCACGTAAATTCATTGTGTTTAATAAAGTGCCATTTATAATTATGTGTCTAATCCTATTGCTGATCTGTATGTTCGATACCATCGCTCAAGAAATTCCATTACAACGTATTGATTTTTATGGTCGTGAACTGTGGATTAAACGCCTCGATTTAGTGCATCCCTATATTTCGGGCAATAAGTTTTACAAACTAAAATATAATTTTTTAGCTGCCCAAGCGCAGGGTTATCAACACGTTCTGACTTTTGGCGGCGCATATTCAAATCATATTGCTGCAACCGCTTTTGCCGCTCAATTGTTTGGTTGGAAAAGTACCACAATCATCCGTGGTGAAGAGTTGGCACAACGCCCTTTGAACTCAACTTTGGCTTTAGCCCATGAGATGGGCATGCAATTTCAATTTGTTTCACGTGAAATGTATCGTCAGAAAAGCAGTCCCGAGTTTTTACAGGATTTGCAGCATGAATATCCCGATGCTTATATTCTTCCTGAAGGTGGTACTAACGCATTGGCAATTCAGGGCTGTCAGGAAATTTTAAGTGCCGATGATTTGCATCAGTTTGATCTGATTTGTTGTGCCGTTGGCACAGGTGGCACGCTTACAGGTTTGATTGAAGCGAGTCATCCACATCAACAGATTTTGGGTTTTTCTGCATTAAAGGGAGATTTTTTAACGCAGGATGTTAAACAACTGACCATGAAAAGAAATTGGCAAATCACTGATGAGTTTTGCTGTGGCGGTTATGCCAAAACCACACCTGAATTACTGACGTTTATTCGCGCCTTTGAAGATCAATATCAAATTCCCCTAGAACAGGTCTATACCGGAAAAATGCTATGGGGATTGTCAAAAATGCTACAAAGAAATGAATTGAATCATAAAAAGCGTATTTTGGTGATTCATACAGGTGGTTTACAAGGCAGGCGTATTGCACCTGCCTGATTCAACAGGCTTTTTTGCACAAAGATTTGAAAGGCAAAGCGCCCCGAATTCAGCCAAATTTAAGGCGTAACTTGGGTAAGTGTTCGACCTAATAGCGTAAATCTGTTGAGGACTGCTACAGGTACGAACATTTCATTGACTTGACAATTAAAGCGACTTGCGCTGAGTTTATCTCCTGATCATTTGATGCAATGCATCTTAGTTTCAACCCAACTTCAAGGATTTAATTAGAAAGTATTTGATGGCTGCGTCGAAGTTTGTTTGTTTTCGTCGCTTTTGCCTTTTGATTGTGCAGACTAATGCCTAGTTCTGGATCCAACCAAATGGCAATATTTCCTCGATTGATGCGCTCAGTTATATGAAGACAAATGGGTGGTACGATAAAGTTTAATTGTAGGCTTATTCATTTTAAAATTATATTGTAGGACAAGTCTTAACAGATAGGTTAATGCAACACACACGAAGTGAGTGCAACACAACGATGGTCTATTTGATGATAAATTCCTCATGTTTTATTAAAAAAGATAAACATCTCAACCACAATTCAATTGCAAAAAAGCGGCAACGACAAACGATAGAGTCTATAATAATGCGCTTTCTCATTTCTCTCGGTGCAACATGGCAACTGCAAATCAATATGATGTTTTGGTATTAGGTGCGGGCGCATCGGGGCTGATGACTGCTTACATGGCAGCACAACGTGGTCGTAAAGTATTGGTGCTAGAAAAAGCCAATAAAGTGGGCAAAAAAATTCTGATGTCGGGTGGTGGTAAATGTAACTTTACCAACTTAGAAGTCGAGCCAAACCATTATATTTCACATAATCCACACTTTGTCATTTCTGCACTCACCCGTTATACCAATTGGGATTTTATTGGTTTAGTCTGCGAATACGGCATTGAATATGAAGAACGCAAACACGGACAATTATTCACTTTAAACGGCGCTAAAGAAATTTTAGCCATGCTCTTAGCCGAATGTGAAAAAACCAAATTGGTCGATATTCAAACCAATTGTGAAGTCAAAGCCGTGAATGCGGTAGATGATCAAGGTTTTCAAATTGCAACGACTTTGGGTTATTTCCAAGCAAGCGCTGTGGTCGTAGCAACTGGCGGTTTATCTATTCCAACTTTAGGTGGCTCTGGAATTGGCTATGAAATTGCTAAACAGTTTGGTCATCGTGTTTACCCGACCCGTGCAGGTTTAGTGCCTTTTACCTTCTCAGACAGCTTTAAAGAAGTCACTACACGTTTAAGCGGTAATGCGGTGGATGCGACTTTATCAAATTCATTGACTAGTTTTACCGAAGCATTGCTATTCACCCATCGCGGTTTGAGTGGGCCGAGTGCCTTACAGCTTTCTAATTATTGGGATGTCGGACAAAGTTTTAAAATTAACTTTTTACCTTACTTAGAACTCTATGACTTTTTTAAAAATAAAAAGCAAAGCAGTCCTAAAGTTTTACTGCGCACCTTACTCAGCGAGCATCTGCCAAAAAGTGTAGTGGCTGAATTACAGCAACTGATTTGGCCTGCACTCTCTGAAACGGCAATTGGCAATATCAGTGATGAAAAGCTAGAACAGATTGCAGCACGTTTAAATGCCTTTGAAGTCAAACCATCAGGCACAGAAGGTTATCGTACTGCCGAAGTCACTTTAGGCGGAGTCGATACCCAAGAAGTTTCCTCTAAAACTATGGAAAGTAAAAAACAAAAAGGCTTGTATTTTGTTGGGGAAGTTTTAGATGTAACGGGACATTTGGGCGGCTATAATTTCCAATGGGCGTGGTCATCTGCACATGCAGCATCGGAGTATGTTTAAGTTTGCTTTTAGATGAAACATGCAAACAAATGAATGTGATAAAAATGATTCTAGTCTAAACAGAATAATATTGATCTTGCCGATCAAATTGCAAAATGACAAAAGCCAGTTTTTTCTAAACTGGCTTTTTCTTTAACACCGTCACGTACTATAAAGACTTAGCAATACGTGAATCCTGTTATTTTATTCTAAATAATCGGTACGAAATAATACCAATTTTGGCGTATTTGCCAAACGTGATTCAGTTTGCTGCATTTTAAGCACAGCATTTTGTTGATGCATAGGTAACGAATTTGCCACTTGAACTTTTAAACTGATACGTAATTTGTTTAGCATATTGATTTCTCTCATTATTGTCATCCTTGCGCGAATTTTAAGACTCAAATATTTCAGCTTGGTTAAAACCCAAGTTTTTTATTTTTCCCTTAAACCCTCATCAAGCTTTCCAAGTTATTGATCTGATTTATCCAAATCAGTCTTTGGCTCATTCCTGCCAAAGTTGATTAATTTTTAACATAATTTAAGAGCTTGGTCTATCCTCTTTTGGATGATTTTTCTCAACATTTTCAGTTGGTTTTGCGGTGGCTTCTGGCTTGGCAAAAACAAATTTATAGGCTGCAACAAAAAAGCCGATGGTGATGCCAGCAATCACGATTGGGGCAAAAAACTTATCGGGTGCTGATTTGGACATTATCGTTTCCTCTTTTTTAATGAATACCGAAAAGAAATCGACCAATACGGTGATTGGTCGATCATCTTAGCGATTCAAATCAAAATTTGAACAGGTTATTTCGGGTCATTTTTTGGATGTTCATCAACATCTGGTTCAGCCTCACCTGTCGAACCAAATGGGTTATTGACTGGTGGATGTTCAGGATCAACCTTTAACGTATCTGGCACAGCATGATCAGTTGCCGCTTCAGGTGTTGTAGTCACATCACTTACAGACGCTTGTGGCTGCTCAGTTACGATAGGCGTCATCACACTTGATGCTGACGACGTTGCCGTTTCTGTTTTGTGCAAAGGATTCGGTTGATTCGCCTCACATTTGGCTTTATCAATCAAATCAGTTAACACACGCTCTGCAGGTTGGCGACCACCTAAACCAAAGGCAAGTGCGAAAGCCACTGCAACAGAACCGAGAGTTAAACCAAAGGCCAAGTTCACAATCGAGTCGGCAATACCCATCGCGCGTAAGCCCATGGCTACCACCAAACCCATAATTAAAATACGGACTAAGTTTGCCAACCAACGTGAGCTGTTATATTCACCGCGCTGTACCACTTTGGCGACCAAATTCGCGAGCCAGAAACCCACCACCAAAATGACAGCACCCAACAGGATATCTGCACCAAACTGGATAAACATGGCAATCAAGCCGCTGACTTGATCAAAGCCCAAACGGTTCGCCGCTTCAGATACCGCAAATAGCATGGTAAAGAATACAATCAGATAACCGACTACACATGAAATTTTAGTCGTACCTAAAAAGCGCTGTAAGTCGAGTTTGGCAGGAATATCATCGACTCCTGTACCTGCAACCACTTCCACCACAATATTGGCTACAAAACGCGACACCACATAAGCCAAAATAAGAATCAGACCTGCCGCAATAATATGCGGGATCGCATTCATAATTTCATACAGCATGGCTGTCGCAGGCTGCGAAATGGCTTCAATTCCAAGTGCCTCAAAACCAATAATCAAGGCGGTGATGATCACCAAGGCGAAAACAAACGAACCGAGTAATTTAGGTAAATTTGAATTTTTAAAAATGCCAACTTTTTCAGCATGCTGTTGAATATTCAGGCTGCCTAATAAACCTTCGACAATGCCACGAACAATTTTTGCCAGAATGTATCCGACAAAAACAATCACGCCTGCAATGAAGATGTTCGGTAAATACAGCACAACTTCATTCACCATGTTTTGCACAGGGAACAACAGACCGTTTAAGCCTAAAATTGACAGCACAATTGGCAAGAACAGCAATAAAATCAGCCAATAAACAATTTCACTGATATTTTGACTTAAGCCACTCACACCCACATCGGCACTGAGTTTTTCATCCAACTGGGTACGTGCCAACAGTTTTTGCATCCCCACTTTGACCAGATTTGCCAAAATCCACCCAATAAAAGCAACGGCTACAGCAGCCAGTAAAGAAGGAATAAACAGTAAGAACTGCTGAATCATATTACTGAATGGCCCACTGACACTGGTCAGATTCAACACATTCAGCGCACCAATGACCGCAATAATTAAAATCACCCAAAACACGACCCGCGACACAATCACTTCAATATTTGAACGATGCCCCGTTGCATTTGATAATTTTTGATCGGTACCTAATTTTTGTAGAACCTTTTTAATTCCACCCGCAACCAATAATGCAATCACCCACCCGACAAGTAAAATTGCGACTGCAGCTAAAATGGGTTGAAATTGCTCCCAATAATACATGGCATCAAAACCTCTGCCATGTAGGTTCCCATTAAAATAATCATTCATCTTGTTTAATCCTCATGGTGATTAGCTTCATTTTTAGGTTTGCACTACAGCGCAAAACTGCTTTTTATCGATTCAAATTATTGAGTAAAGCTCTACCCACCATAGAATTTGCATATTTTTTATTCAACCTTGGGATGCAGAATCGCAACAATTCTACAAAGGAGGGATAATAAACCTTGCGAAAATCCACAAAAAAGCCCTGCATCTAGGCAAGGCTGAATTTGTAAATACGATTTTTTGACGCTTAGGCTAAACTACCGATCTGTTGCTGTTGCAGTATTGCTGTCCTCTGCACGTGCTTCATCTCCAGCTGTGCCCGTTGTCGTGCTATTTGGCGTTGCTTGTTGTACGGTTGGATTAGGATGTCCAGGAGGTGCTTCGCTCGGACTCGGATTGCGATCCGCCATCATGTAAATCAGCAATGCCAATAAAAAGATTCCCACCAGTAGAAGCATATAGACTGGAATACGTTTTTTTCGCTTAATGTCTTCAGCTGAGTTTACATGAGGTGGTTTATTGAAATCATGTGGCATGTTCCCCTCACTTATGTATTTATCTGATGAATTTTTATACTAACAAGCTCCTCACGCTTATTGTGTGACAATACATAGCAAGATGGTGAAAAGATGTAATATACCTCAAGTACCACCTATGTTGCCCAATATCGACAAAGCTGCCTCTCACGGGGAAATGCGCTATAATCACGTACCGTTTTTTTGTGTACTTTGAACTTTATGGCGTATCGTCAACAAAGTGTATCGCTTGATCTTGACACTGACGTCACTCATCAATGTGCCTTGCACTATACCCGTGATGGGCATCTCATTGGTATTATTGAATTTAGCAAGCCCAGCTATCTGCTCAAATGGGGCGATTTGGAATATTTCCGTCGTCGTACCGAAGAATTTTCGGTCATGCCATTTCCAGATTGTGTGAATGCCATGATCATTGATATTCGCAACATTGCTGCATTTCTGGATAATGAAGTGCCAATTTTACCGTGGCGCTTACTTGAAGAAGAATGTCCTGTGCGTTTGGTGGTTCCTCAAGAGCGCTTAGAGCATTATGCAGGTTTTTTTGAACCGACTTGGCTAAGTAGCGATGTCGATAGCGCGATTCAGGAAATCCGCGAATATATGGATATGTTTGTGCACTAATTTCTTTGAAGAGTCACTTTCAAGCATTGCGTTCAAAAGTTGCTTTCAAAATTGAATCGCACCAAGCAAAAACCTCATCTGCAGCGTTGTAGATGAGGTTTTTATATGAATGGTGAAGATCACCTCAACAACCAATTTTTAGCGAATTGTGAAAATACATTTATTTTCAAAACTCGATTTAGGCAGCCACAAAACCTGCTTAAAACGCACCTGATCTATGCCAAAACTTCGCATTTTCTTAGATGTATAGCGCCAACCGACACAGTCTTGATATTTTTCATATTCAGGTGCCTGCCCTGCAATGGTTGAGCTTTGCTGAACTTTAATTTTCTGAAAAAAAGCGGTTTCCTTTGCACGGATTGGGCCAATATATTCATTATACATTTGCTCCATTTCAGCACTTTCAAATTGCATTTTTTGCAAACTGCCGCCATGCCAACCGAGCTGGCTACGCAAGTTTAAATATTTTACTTTGCCCGCAGGAAATACATAATTGGCACAAGAAGAAAAACAATATTGTCCAACTTCTACATTCAGTTGATGGTCATAAACCAAATTGCCCAAATCAATGCCTAAGCCGATCTCGCCACCACGGCTGTTGATTTTTAAGGTATCAATCTTATCTGACTGTTTGAGTAATTCCGCTGCACGTGCGTTGGCTTCAGGGCTAAGTGGCCCATCATAAATGAGTACGTGATCTTGCACAGCAACCTGAGTTTCGACCGTTTCAGCCTGTACGGTTTGTGCGACTATAAACATCAGCCCTGCGCTGGCTATATATTTGAACAGTTGATATTTGAATAGTTGTATCACATCCTCACCAATAATTTTCAACTGCAATATTACCTTCCCCGCGGCGGTTCATGCTTAAACCACGCGCTTTTAAGGCTTCTTTGGTGTCATCGACCATGGCAGGGTTACCGCATAACATCACATGGCTGGTTTCAGGGTTGAGTACACTGCCTGCAGCCTGTTCCAATTCGCCATTAGCAATTAATACAGGTAAACGATCATGCAAAGCAGCTTGAGGGTCGCGGGTGACAATTGGGATAAATTTAAAGCCCGAATGCCCTTCGCCAAAAGTTTCGGCAATTTCTTGAATTTTATCGACATAAGCCAATTCAGCTTCGGTACGCACGCTATAAACCAAATAAATATGTTGATATTTTGTCCATGTTTCAAAATCTTGCAGCATGGATAAAAACGGTGCAAGACCTGTACCTGTGGCCAGTAACCATAAATCGTGTGGGGCAGGCAATTGATAACGCGCCAAGGTCAAAAAACCATAAGGGATTTTTTCCAAGTACAGCTCATCCCCCACTTGAAGGTGCTGCAAGTTAGAAGTAAACGCACCATCTGGCACGACAATTGAGAAAAACTCTAAAGTTTCATCAAAGGGTGATGACACCACCGAATAAGCACGTACCACCAATTCATCATCCACTTTTAACCCGATACGTGCAAACTGCCCTGCGGTAAATTTAAAGTGCGCAGGACGAGTCATGGTGAAGCTAAACAAGGTGTTGGTCCAACGATGAACCGAAAGCACTTTTTCTAAAGTAAATTTTTCAATTGACATGATTTGAGCGTGGCATGAAAGACTGTGCTCATGTTAGCATGTTGGGGTAATTTATGAATATTTTTAAATGTTAAGGCTTGATTCATGCGCATGACTTTACGCCAGTTGGCGGTTTTTGTAGCAGTTGCCCAAGAAGGGACAGTAACCAAAGCCAGTGATGCCGTTAAGCTCACCCAAAGTGCTGCAAGCATGGCCTTAGCAGATTTGGAAGATGGCTTGGGTGCTCCACTGTTTGACCGTTTGGGTAAGCGTCTACAACTAAATGATTTGGGTCGTTTTTTATTGCCACAAGCCTTAGAAATTTTGGGGCGTTGTGAAGCGTTTGAGCAAGCTGCTAAAGGCGAACTACAAAGCATCGATTTGCGTTTAGGTGCAACCCTCACCATCAGTGACTATTTGATGCCTGATTTAATGGCAGACTTTTTGCAAATTCAGCCACAGGCGCATTTACAATTACAAGTGGGCAATACCCGCCAAATGATTGAAGCTGTAAATCAGTTTCAGCTAGATTTAGCCCTGATAGAAGGCTCTTGTCACTTGCCACAACTCCAATGTATTCATTGGCGTGATGATGAGCTTGCAGTGTGCTGTGCACCAAGTCATCCTTTAGCGCAGTTAAACCGTGCTTTAAGTATCGCAGATTTTGAAGACGCCGAGTGGATTTTACGTGAAGAAGGTTCAGGTACCCGTGAAGTGTTTGACAATGCAATTTTAAAAGACCTGCCTGATGCCAATATTCGTTTAACTTTGGGTCATAACGAAGCGATTTTAAAAATTGTCGCAGGTGGAATTGGTATGTCGTGTATTTCACGATTGGCGATTGAACCTTTACTAGAAAAAGGTCAATTGGTAATTTTGGATACACCTTTCTGGCAACTGACGCGCCCGTTATTCATGTTGGTGCATCGTCAGAAATACCAAGGGCCTGGTTTAAGGGCATTTATGAAATTTTGCGACGCGAAATAATTCATAGGAGTACCAATCAAGGTACTCTTTTTTAACAATTAAAACTGACTCTCACATGGTATGCCGTCACCATCACCGTCCATTTTAGTATTTGGACAATTTCGTATAAAGAATAACGCTTCTTCGTAAGACGTCATTTGACTACAGTGCTCACGCCCATCACAAGTAAAGTTCTGTTCGACAACTGGAACTTCTACTGCTTTTTGTACTGATAAAGCTTCAGGCTGGCTATTTTGCCAAGCTTGGTACTTATTAAATACTGCATAAGCCAAGACGAATATAATCAATATACCCATATAAGTCACAAAATTGGATGAGTTATTTTCAGACTTCTGCTGTCTTTTTTGAATCTGCTTTGTCGTATGAATTGCCCTTGATTGAGGCGTATGCCTTTCGACTGCAACCTTAATATCTAGACGGACAATATTATCTGCTTTGAACTTGCCATTTTCTTCTACTTTACGAAATTTTAGATTTTCTCCCACTTTTAGTGGAATATTTTTATTGGGAAAATCTTTAATATGAAAAAATAAATCTTTAGGCTCTCCTTCTATTTGAATAAAACCAAAGCCTCGTTCTTCGTTATAAGTTTTTATTTTCCCTTCTAAAAACATAAATTACTCTTTTCACGTTAATTTTTGATTATTGTACAAAAAAAGAGGCGAAAATGCCTCTTTTCTGTGCATGAAAACATTTAAAACTAACGCTTTAAGTTTGATAACAATGCAGACGTAATCGACGTATTCGCAGCAACCGCTTTGGCCTTTTTCGCTTTTTTGGATTTATCTTCTACAGGTTCAATATTAATGGCTTTATAACGATCACCATTTTGAACCACATTAAATTTAACGCGATCATTGCGCTTTGGCTCGCCTTCAGCCGCAGGAAAATCCGAGATATGGAAAAACACTTCACCTTCAGGTGCGGCAATAAATCCATAGCCTTTTTCGGCATTATATTGTTTGATTTTCCCTTGATATTGTTCAGATTTCATGGCTTAACCTTTTACGAGCTGCACTTTATATGAGTATATAAAAAAGAGGCAGTTAATGCCTCTTTTTCACCGACATTCGGCTTAATCTTTTTGCACTGAACCAAAAATTTTATCGCCTGCATCACCCAAGCCAGGCACAATATAACCATCTTGGTTTAAACCTTCATCTACCGATGCAGTAAAGATCACCACATCTGGATGCGCGGCTTCTACACGTTGAATGCCTTCTGGCGCTGCAACCAAAACCATCACACGAATGTCTTTACAACCACTGGCTTTGAGCAAATCAATCGCTGCCACTAAAGATGAACCTGTGGCAAGCATAGGGTCAATAATCATCGCAATACGGTTTTGTACATCTGGTACTAATTTTTTGTAGTACGTACGCGCTTCTAAAGTTTCTTCATCACGTTCCAAGCCAAGTACAGACACTTTGGCACTTGGAATCAAGTTTAAGAAACCATCTAACATGCCAATACCTGCACGTAAAATAGGCACAACCGTAATTTTTTTACCCGCAATACGGTCTACAGTGACTGCACCATTCCAACCCGCAATTTCGTGCTCGACCATAGGCAAATCTTTGGTCGCTTCATAAGTCAGCAACATGGTGACTTCTTGTGCCAATTCACGGAAGTTTTTGGTGCTGATATCAGCACGACGTAATAGCCCTAATTTATGACGAATAAGCGGATGTCGGATTTCATGAATAGCCACGGGAGAACACCTAAAAGGAAAGAAAAGCAAATATCATTTTATTATATGCTGTTTTTATTGTGTATATAAACCAAAAAGCCCTCAATTTATGAAGGCTTTTTGACTGAAAGTTAAACTTCTTTCAAATTATTGCTGTGACAGCATGAAATGGATTGGTGACAAAATTTCAGCTTCAAGTGCAATTTTGATAATTGGGTCTGGATAAACACCAATCACCAATACCGCTAAAGCTGCAGCCAATACCATAATACCGCCCACTTTTTGACCCCAATGATCAACAGCGTCCATTTTTGGTTCATCTGGCGGTGTCATATACATCACCACCATAACGCGCAAGTAGTAGTACAAACCAATACCTGAACCTACGATGATCATCGCAGCTAAGAACCAGTGCTGAGTCGTAACAGCAGCCATCACCACCAAGAACTTACCAATGAAGCCTGCAGTGAGTGGAATACCTGCTAGAGAAAGCATCATGACAGTTAATACAGCAGTCAATACAGGACGACGCCAGAACAAACCACGGTAGTCTGCTAAGCTTTCTGCTTCAGCTACGTTGTTATACGGGCTAGACATTAATGCCACTGCACCGAACGCACCAATGGTGGTCAATACATAAGTGATCACATATACGCTGACATTGCCCAAACTTGCATAGGTCATGCTGATTAAACCAATCAACAAATAACCAAAGTGCGCAATAGATGAGTAAGCCAAAATACGCTTCAAGTTAACTTGACGTACAGCTAGGAAGTTACCCACCAAAATTGAAAGCACAGCAATAATGGTCATGATGGTTACAATTGAGTCGATCAGGATTGCACCTGAACCCAAAATGTAACGTACAAACAAACCAATGGTTGCTACTTTTGCTGCAGTCGCAAGAAAGGTTGCGATTGGTGCAGGCGCACCGTCATAAACGTCTGGCGTCCATTTGTGGAATGGTGCCAACGACAATTTAAATGCAACAGCAAAGACAATTAAGCCTAGACCTAAAACTACCAATGGCTGTTGGATATTTTGCATTAATGCTTGTACAGAGTCATAGAAAGACAATGAACCAGTGTATGCATAAATGTACGCCATACCCATGAGCAACATTGCAGATGCGGTTGCAGACAAGACTAAGTACTTCACGCCTGCTTCTAAAGATTTAGAACGTTGGTGAGTGTATGCCAATAAGCCATAAACAGGAATTGACATTAACTCAAGGCTAATGAAGAACGACGCATAGTGCGAGCTTGACACCATCAACATAGCGCCCGCCACTGAACACAACATTAAGATGTAGAGTTCTTCGCGGTTGTCTTTATACGTTTCAATATACGCATGTGACAAAGTAGAACATGCTAATGCAGCGATCAGAATCACCAGTTGATATAACAAGGTGAACGGATCAATCATAAACATGCCCATCACGCTGGCAGGAGCAAAATTCCCGCCAAACATCATGAGTAAAAGGTAAGCCGCAGCGAGGTTCAAGCCCACCACTGATGCTGTAGCAATTAAGTTATGGTTACGCTTAATTGCAGTAAGGATCATCACGATAATCGCAGTTAAAGCCACGATCATCACAGGAGCTAAAGGCATAAGCTCAGAAAATGACATTGTGAAGTTCATGGCTTATTGGATCTCCACATTTTCGAGTTGAGCTGTTACTTCTTGTGTAACTTCAACTACTTCTTGAACTGGGATGTAGCTATTTGCTAACCACGCCATACTTGAATTTGAAATATCAAGGAAGGTTTGTGGATACAGACCAAGCCATACTAGACCCAGCGCACAAATTGAAAGAATCACAACTTCACGTGCATTTAAATCTTTTAACGGATTTGCATAGTGTTGTTTTTGCTCTTCATTTGGTACACCAAATAAGGCTTTGTGAATCAGGATTAAACCGTAAACACCTGCAAAAACTAAACTGATTGCCGCAATAATTGTGAAGGCTGGGAACTGTTCAAATGAACCCATTAAAATCAGGAATTCACCAATAAAGTTACCTAAACCAGGAATACCGACTAACGCAGCCACAAAGAACATGAGGAAGAATGAAAGGTATTGGAATTGACCACGAATACCGCCCATTAAACGCATGTCACGTGTATGTACGCGCTCGTAAATTTGACCACACATAATGAACAATGCTGCAGATGACAAGCCATGTGCCAACATCATGATCATTAAGCCTTGGTAAGTCAGGATATTACCTGCATAAATTGCAAGTAATACAAAGCCCATGTGCGAAATTGAGGTATAGGCAAGTAAACGCTTCATATCGGTTTGCTGGAAAGCACACCACGCGCCGTAGAACACACCAATTAAACCCAAAATAATGGCAATGTCTGCAAACTGAGCAGAAGCCGCTGGGAAGAATGGAATCACGAAACGTAATAAGCCGTATGCCGCAGTTTTAATCAAAATACCTGCAAGGTCGACAGAACCCGCTGTAGGCGCTTGTGCGTGTGCATCTGGTAACCAACCGTGTAATGGGAAAACTGGAAGTTTTACCGCAAAACCGATGAATAAACAGATCATGAAAGCATAAGCGACTGCTGGTAATTGTGCGTCAAGGGTATTCGCTACAGCCAATAAATAGTTGTAGTTGAATGAAATAGTACCTGACATCATGTATCCATAGATCACTAGACCTAAGATACCAATCAACATGATTAAACCAGCAACTTGCGTGTAGATAAAGAATTTGGTTGCAGCGTAAACACGTGAACGACCGTTTGAACCTTTATGACCCCATAACGCAATCAGGAAGTAGATTGGTACAAGCATCATCTCCCAGAAGAAGAAGAACAGGAACAAGTCAATCGCAAGGAATACGCCAATTACCCCACCCAAAGACCATAAAAGGTTAAGGTGGAAGAAACCGACGTTCTTTTGAATCTCACCAAATGAACAGCCTACCGCTAAAATACCCAGTAATGCAGTTAAACCCACCATGAGTAAAGATAAGCCATCCACCGCTAAGTGAATGTTGATGCCTAGGGTTTGAATCCAAGGCAGCATAAATTCAGCCGACCAAGTTGGAACTTGAGCGCCTAATTCATAGTTATAGCTAGCACCTTGCCACAATGCGACAGTTAAGCCCAAAGTAACAAGCATGCCCACTAAAGCAATGTAACGCGGTAATTTATCGTCGAGTTTATCGACCAACCAGCAAATAAAACCTGCAATGAACGGAACAAGGATCAGCGCGGGTAGAATTAAATTGTTTGGAGTATCCATCTTATTTCCCCACGACCTGAATCACGATCAAGATCATTAGTAAGACCACTACACCAAGTGCCATACTTGATGCGTACTCACGCAATGAACCTGTTTGACGTGAACTTGTGAAGCTATGACCACCTTTCACCAGTGCAGGCAGTACCAACCACATACCATCAACTGGATCACGACCTAATAGTTTGGCAATCAGCAAGAATGGTTTTACAAATACGATGTCATACAACGCATCGAAACCAAGTGCATTACGGCAAATGTTGGCAAGACCCGCACCCAATGAAGTTTGCGCGAAACCTTTTACAGCGTTGTAAGCAAAGGCAAATAACACCACGCCTACAGCTAAACCAGCCAAAGCCACACCAATTGCAACATACTCTGCACCATGTGCACCTGCTTCTAATGCTTCAGGAATCACAAATGCTGGGATTTTTGCAGCATCAAGAATGCTCATCACTGGTGCTTTTAATACAATCGCTAAACCAGTTGAAAGTACTGCAAGCACTGCCAATGGGAACCAGTAAGTTGCGCCTTTGATCTCGTGATACGGTGTGTTTTCTTTACCAAAGAATACAACCCAAATTAAGCGGAATGTATAAATTGACGTTAAGAATGCACCTGCTACACCCACCCAATATAAGGTGTTATATAGCGGAATACCTGCGATATGACTTTGCGTCCAAACTGCTGCCAAAATAGCGTCTTTTGAGAAGAAACCAATGGTCAAGAATGGAATCGCTGCCAATGCACCGCCACCAATTGCGAAACATGCAAATAGGAATTTGTTCTTGTAGAACAAGCCACCCATTTTGAAAATGTTTTGTTCGTGATGGTAAGCCAAAATCACCGCACCAGAAGACAAGAATAATAATGCCTTGAAGAATGCGTGAGTTAACATGTGGAACAGACCCGCTTGGTATGCTTCTGCACCGACTGCCATAAACATATAGCCTAGCTGACTCATAGTTGAGTAAGCCAAAATACGTTTGATGTCGGTTTGAACCAATGCTGCAAAACCAGCAACTAGCAAGGTCACAGCACCTGTAATTGAAATGAATAACATCACTTCAGGTGCAAGTTCAAATACGCTGAACATACGGCAGCATAAGTAAACACCCGCAGTTACCATGGTTGCAGCGTGGATTAATGCAGATACAGGTGTAGGACCTGCCATCGCATCGGCTAACCAAGTTTGCAACGGAATTTGTGCAGATTTACCCGCAGCACCCAAGAACAACATTAACGCTGTCCAAATGGTGATCGACGAGCTTTGAGTCATTACATTGGCTGCATTTTCTACGATGTATTGTGTGTTCAACGTACCAAATTGTTGATACAACAAGAACAACGCGATCAGTAGGAAAACGTCACCCACACGTGTTACGGTAAATGCTTTGATTGCTGCAAAACCGTTTGCAGGGTTTTGGTAGTAATAACCAATCAGCAAGTAAGAGCACAAACCTACACCTTCCCAACCTAGGAACAATAACGCCAAGTTATCGCCAAGTACCAACAACAACATGCTCGCAACGAACAAGTTGAAGTAAGAGAAGAAACGTGCAAAGTCTTCTTCACCACGCATATACCATGATGCAAAGATGTGAATTAAGAAACCCACGCCTGTAATCATGCCCAGCATGAGCAAAGATAAACCGTCTAAGTGCAAGCTAAACGCAGGTGCAAAACCACCTACATTGAACCAAGTCCATAAATGTTGAGTCGTTGCAACTGAACCGTTGTTCACAAAGTCCATGCCTGCAATTAACGCAAATAATGCAGACAGACCGACTGAACCTACGCCAATAATCGCAGCAACTTTTTCAGGTAAGTTGTTACGCCCTGCCGCTAAAAGGATAAAACCAATGAGCGGAAACAATACTGTTAGATATAAATAACTCATCCGCGCATCTCACTAGCAGCATCCACATCCAAATGATGGAAGCGATGATAGAACTGAAGGACGATCGCAAGACCGATACACGCCTCTGCCGCAGCAAGTGTCAAGATCAGGATAAACATGATCTGACCATCTGGTTGTACCCATGCACTACCAGCCAAGACAAACGCCAATGCCGCAGCGTTCATCATGATTTCAAGGCCCATTAAAATAAATAGTAGGTTGCGTCGCACCATCACACCGTAAAAACCGAGTGCAAAAAGAATGGTTGCGACAATCAAACCATGTTCTAAAGGGATGTTGCCCATTATTCTTTTTCCTCTTCTGCACTTGGTTCACGTTTACCGATGTGGAAGCCTGCAACCAAAGCTGCAAGTAATAACATTGCGGCAACTTCAACCAACAATAAGTACTGAGTAAAGAGTGCTTGACCCACTGCTTTTGGACCCACCATTTCGGTGCCCATAAGTGCGCTTGGTGCAGTGTAGTCTGAGCTTAATGACCACACTAAAACCAAACCAATCAGGAAGCTCATCAAAGCTGGGTATGCCCAAGTTGATGAAGTCAACCATTTACGCTCTTGCTCAACAGTTTGCTGACCAAGGTTGAGCATCATCACCACGAATACGAACAAGACCATGATCGCACCCGCATAAACAATGATTTCCAAGGCGCCAGCAAATGGTGCACCCACGATCATGAACATGCCTGCAACCGCAAGTAATGACACGATCAAGCTTAATAAAGCATGTACTGGGTTCGCGTTAGTCACTACACGAACCGTAGAAACAATGGCCACGAGTGCCATCAAATAAAACGGCCACATCATGGTAATAGACTCCGTACATCAATAGGTGCGCTTTCACGTTGCGCTTGACCTTTGTCTTTACCTGTAACAGCCATACCCGTTACACGGTAGAAGTTGTAGTCAGGATATTTACCAGGACCTGAAATGAGTAAGTGTTCTTTCTCATACACCAAGTCTTGACGCACATATTCACCTAACTCAAAGTCAGGTGTTAACTGAATTGCAGTCGTTGGACATGCTTCTTCACACATACCGCAGAAAATACAGCGTGAGAAGTTGATACGGAAAAACTCTGGGTACCAACGACCATCTTCCTGTTCTGCTTTTTGCAGTGAAATACAACCTACTGGACAAGCAACTGCACAGAGGTTACATGCTACACAACGCTCTTCGCCATCTGGATCGCGTGTTAACACAATACGACCACGGAAGCGTGGAGGTACAATTTCTTCGGCTGGTACTTCCGGATACAAAATGGTGTCACGTTTACGTGTCACGTGTGAGAAAACCATCCACAGTGAACGTACAATTGACCCAAACCCAGCTAGAAACTTAAACATATTGTTCTCCCTGCTGTCTTAGGCCGAATGATTCATAAGAATCACAGCACCAGTTACCAAAAGGTTAACAAGCGCCAATGGCAAGCAAATTTTCCAACCAAAGTTCATCACTTGGTCATAACGTGGACGCATTAAAGAACCACGAGCCAAGACAAACATCATCACAAAGAATGCTGTTTTGATAATGAACCAGAAAGCTGCTGGAATGAATGGAATTTCAAGGTTAAACGGCGCTAGCCATCCACCGAAGAATAGAGTCACGATAAGCGCAGAGATCAGTACCACGTTGACATATTCTGCAACGAAGAACATCCCCCACTTCATACCGCCATATTCGACGTGATAACCTTCAGCCAATTCTTGTTCTGCTTCTGGTTGGTCAAATGGGTGACGGTGAGTTACCGCAACGCCTGCAACCACGAAAATCAAGAAACCTAAGAATTGTGGAATCACAAACCAAACATCACGTTGCGCTTCAACAATTTCACGCATGTTGAATGAGCCTGCAATAGCAACCACACCCATGAGTGAAATACCCAAGAACACTTCATAAGAAATGGTTTGAGCGGCTGAACGTAAACCACCAAGCAATGCGTATTTGTTGTTTGATGACCAACCACCAAATAACACCGCATACACTGCGATACCTGCCATTGCCATAAAGAACAACAGGCCAATGCTCATGTCTGCCACACCTAAATAAGGTGATACAGGAATAACCATGAACGACAGTACCGCAGTTGCCATTGCAACTGCTGGTGCCATACGGAACGTAAGTTTGTCGGCAAATTTTGGTGTCCAGTCTTCTTTGAACATGATTTTCAGCATGTCGGCAACAATCTGGAACATACCGCCTGGACCTACACGGTTCGGACCATAACGGTCTTGCCATAAGCCCAGTAAACGACGCTCAATAAAAGACATGAGCGCAGCAATCAATACCACAACCAGTAAGATGACAATCGCTTGAATGACTGAATAGGCAATTGGCCAGTTCTCAGCCCACAGCGGCGTCTGACGGATTAATTCTTGTTGCATGAATTACACTCCTACCGCGACTGAAACAGGCTCTGCAAGAGATACCGTTGGTGCAAGACCAATTGGGTAGCCAATATAACCTGTAGGTAAATATTCAATCACTTGCACTGGCAACACGATAGATGTTTCGCCTGCTTGTACAGTAATTGTTTGACCATCTTGTAGATTCAAACGCTGTGCATCCTGCGTACCTACAGCAAATACTGCTTCAGGAATACGTGATTCCATTGCAGGTGTTTTCACCGTAAATTCCCCCGATGCAAAAATGTGATGCATTGGAATTAAACGGAAGCTGTCTGGATTTGCAAGTACTGGTGCAGGTGCAACATAGCTACGTGCAGGACGTTTCGCCAAACGGTCGAATAAACGAATACCTGCGTCACCACCTTTTAAGTGACCACCCACGTTGTCTTGGAATTTGTTCCAAGCTTGTGGCGAGTTCCAACCTGCAGACCAAGCAAATGGTACAAGTGCCGCTGGCGTTTGATTACCCACATAACCTTCCATAGAGAATGTTAATGCTGAATCTACATCGACAGGTTGTTTTGGTTCGTGAATGGATAACGGTGCACGCATAGCGGTACGACCTGAGTAACGACGTGGTTCACGCGCAACTTTTAAGCCATGTACACGGAAACCTGCATCTGGTGCAACATCTTGAATTGCTTCAAGTGCTGGAACATTCTTCACTACAGATTCAATCACGTCATCTAAAACAGTCCAAGCAATTGCTTTGCCTTTTAAGCCTGTTTCAAGTGCGTGTAACCAGCGCCAAGATTCTTTAATCGCCAATTCAGGTTTGTAGTAGCTTGGGTCATAAACTTGGAAGAAGCGTTGTGCACGACCTTCCTGACTCACCACCGTACCATCACCTTCCGCGAAGCTTGCTGCAGAAAGTACGATATTGGCTTTTTGCACAGTTGCGGTTTCAGCATGATCTAGCACGATGACATCTTGTGCTTTCGCTAAAGCTGCATCGACTTGTACTGCAGGTAAACGACGATATAAGTCATTTTCAACCACAATCACAGCATCATAATCTTGTGCAAATGCTTGCTCTAAGCTTTGCCCACCAAATATAGCCAAGCCCATTGAGTTCACTTCTGGCACAGTTAAGCTTAAACCTGCGTTTTCACCCAAGTTTTGTGCCACTTGTGCAGCCGCTTCCATAATGGCAGCGTCTAGTAAGCTTGTACCTGAAATCACCAATGGTTTTTTCGCAGCTTTTAACGTGTCAGCAATGGTTTGTGCAAATGCTTTCGCATCGTCATCTAAACCTGTGATCACGTCACCTGCAACCGCAGCAGCAATGGCAAAACCTAAACGTGCGATATCATTTGGAGAAGCAACCACTTCACCTGTTGCGACATCAGCTAAACGAGTTTGCGTTGCAGCCAAAATGTAAATTGGTGATTTTGCATCTTGCGCAATACGTTGCACAGGTTCAGCCAACCAATCTGGCGTACGACGCTCTGCCGCCATTTCTTTGGCTTTGTTTTTCGCCGCTTGACGAACAGACAACGCCATACGTGGTGCAGTTTGGGTTAAATCTTCACCCAAAATTAACACAGCATCGTAGTCTTCAATTTCACGCATACCCGGGTTGTAAATCCCTTCGGTTTGCATGATTGAAGCTGCAAGTTCAACCAAGTTTTGCTCTTTTTGCGATAAACCTGTTGAGTAGTTGTCTTGGCCAACCAACTCACGCAAAGCAAAGTTTGATTCAAGCGATGCACGCGGTGAACCAATACCCAAAACTTTTTTGCCTTGAACTTTGGCAATAATCGTATCAAGTGCAGCATCTACAGAAACGGTTTCTACGCTCGCACCGTTACGGAACTGAGGCTGACGTGGACGATCTTCACGGTTCACATAACCTGTACCGAATCGACCTTTATCGCATAGGAAGTATTGGTTGACTTCACCGTTAAAGCGGTTTTCTACACGACGCAATTCGCCATAACGCTCACCCGGAGAGATGTTACAACCTGAAGAACAGCCTTGGCATACGCTAGGCGCATACTGCATGTCCCACTTACGGTTATAACGCGCAGAGTGAGTTTTGTCGGTGAATACACCTGTTGGACAGACTTCAGTCAAGTTACCTGAGAATTCAGATTCCAAAGTACCCGATTCAGGACGACCAAAGTAAACACGTGATGCGTTGGCATAGACACCAAAGTCTGTACCGCCTGCATAGTCTTTGTAGTAACGCACGCAACGATAACACGCGATACAACGGTTCATTTCATGCGCGATGAACGAACCAAGCTCTTGGTTATAGTGAGTACGTTTAGTAAAGCGGTAACGACGACGATCGTGCTGTGTCATTACAGTCATATCTTGTAAATGACAGTGACCACCTTCTTCACAGACTGGACAGTCGTGTGGGTGGTTGGTCATCAAGAACTCTACAATTGAAGCACGGAACTCAGTTGCTTCCTTGTCTTCAATCGAGATATAGGTATTGTCAGCAGCAGGTGTCATACATGACATCACCAAGCGACCACGAGTATCTTCAGGGTTCGCATATTGGGTCACGGCACATTGACGGCAAGAACCGACAGAACCTAAGGATGGATGCCAACAAAAGTACGGAATGTCGATCCCAAGGCTCAAACATGCTTGCAGCAAGTTTTCCGAGCCATTGACTTCGTACGATTTTCCATCGACATGAATTGTAGCCATAGTCGAATTCCTTAAGCTTGTTCTACGTTGCTAGCTTGAGCAGCAGGACGGCTATTTGCCACTTTTGCTTCAAACTCGCCACGGAAATATTTGAGTGCGCCCATTAATGGCTCCATCGCACCTGGTGCGTGAGCACAGAAGGTCTTACCAATCCACAATTTTTTGGTGAGTTCTTGAAGATGTTGAATGTCTTCTTCTTTCCCTTCGCCATTTTCAATTGCTTTGAGTGCTTTTACAGCCCACGGTAAACCATCACGACATGGGGTACAGAAACCACATGATTCGCGCGCAAAGAATTCTTCTAAGTTACGGGTTGCAGAAACCATACATTGGGTTTCATCGACCACCATAAGCAAACACGTGCCTAAACGTGAACCTGCCTTCATGATGCTTTCTGCATCCATAGGCAAGTCAATGTGTTCTGCTGCCAAGAAGTCGGTAGATGCACCACCCGGTAACCATGCTTTTAGCTTCAAGCCATCACGCATGCCACCCGCATAGTCTTCAATTACTTCACGTGCAGTCGTACCAAATGGAAGCTCCCATAGACCTGGGAATTTCACCTTACCAGAAGCACCGTAAATTTTTGTGCCAGGGTCTTTCGATTTACCTGCAGATAAACCGATATACCACTCTGCACCACGCAACATGATTGCAGGTAAGTTGTTATAGGTTTCTACGTTGTTGACAATCGTTGGACGACCCCATGCCCCTGCAACTTGCGGGAATGGTGGTTTAGTACGTGGGTTAGCACGGCGACCTTCAAGCGAGTTAATCAATGCGGTTTCTTCACCACAGATATAACGACCTGCGCCTGTATGCACGTATAGCTCAAAGCCCCAGTTAGTACCTAAAATGTTTTCGCCCAAATAACCTTTGGCACGAATTTGCTCAATCGCTTCATTTAAGTACTGTGCAGCTTCGATGTATTCGCCACGAATAAAGATATAGCCGTGGGTAGCTTCAAGCGTGTACGCAGCAATCAGCATACCTTCAATCAGTTGGTGTGGAAGTTTTTCCATCAACAAACGGTCTTTGAAAGTACCCGGTTCCATCTCATCGGCATTACAAATCAGGTAACGTGGACCTGAATTGTCGTTTGGCGCCATCAGTGACCATTTGATCCCTGCTGGGAAGCCTGCACCACCACGACCTTTTACTGTCGCAGCTTTAATGACTTCAAGCACATCTTTAGGCGGCATAGAAATCGCTTTCTTAAAGCCTGCATAACCTTCTAGTGCTTCGTAATCATCTGCATTACGCACGTGCTCTTGCTTGCTTAAACGCCAAGTTAATGGATGCGTTTCTGGGTTACCGTCACCATAAATTGGTCTTGGTTCGGTATTCATACATACTTCTCCAATAACTGTTGCACCGATGTCACCTCAACTAAACCGTGAGTATCTTCATCAATCATCAAGGTTGGACCCTTATCGCAATTTCCTAAACAGCAAATTGGCAATAACGTGAAACGACCATCTGCAGTCGTTTGACCAAACTGAATGCCTAATTCACGCTGGAATGCTTCTGCCAGTGTTTCTGCACCCATCAAAAAGCATGCAATCGAGTCACACAATAAAATCACGTGACGACCTACAGGCTGGCGATAAATACGGTTATAGAATGTTGCGACACCTTCTAAATCAGCAACGCTGATGGTGAGAAGCTGTGCAATCGCATTGAGCTGCGCATCATCTACCCAGCCATTACGGCGCTGTACACACTTCAAGGCATCTAAAGATGCTGCACGTGGGTACGGATAATGACCAATGTGATGTTCAATTTCATGGATTTCTTCCGCAGTCAAAATCCCTTCAACATTCACACGTGGCTTTTTATCAGTCAAAATCATCATAATGCGTTTACCCCTTAGCGATCCACGTCTGCCATTACGACGTCAATGGTCGCTAAATAAATGATTAAGTCAGATACCAGACTGCCGTTAATCACAGAAGGCATTTGCTGTAAATGCGTGAAAGTTGGTGTACGAATACGGGTACGGTAACTCATCGTTGACTTATCTGAAGTCAAGTAGTAATTCGATGCACCTTTCACCACTTCTGCCATTACAGATGCTTCACCAGCAGGCATTACAGGACCCCAAGACACGCTTAAGAAGTGCGTAATCAGGGTTTCAATATCTTGTAATGTCTTGTCTTTTGGTGGTGGAACAGCCAATGGATGGTCTGCTTTATATGGACCAGATGGCATGTTATCTAGACATTGTTTGATGATTTTCAATGACTCTTCGATTTCACGGAAGTGAACCAGTACACGAGCGTAAGCATCGCCTTCGTACTCTACAGGTACTTCGAAGTCATAGTTTTCATAACCACTGTATGGACGGTATTTACGCACGTCAAAGTCGATACCTGTTGCACGTAAACCAGTACCTGTCACACCCCAAGCCAAGGCAGATTTCGCATCATACTGCGCTACACCTTGCGTACGACCCATGAATACCGAGTTGCGTAATGCCGCAGTGTAGTATTCGTTCATACGTTTTGGCATCCACTCTAAGATTTCACGAATCAGGTGTTGCCAGTTGTTTGGTAAGTCGTGTGCGGTACCACCGATACGGAACCATGCTGGATGCATACGGTAACCCGTAATAGCTTCAATCGCATCGTAGATTTTTTGACGGTCTGCGAACATATAGAATACAGGGGTCATACCGCCCGCATCCTGAATTGCAGTACCAATGAACAATAAGTGGTTATTGATACGGAACAATTCCGACATCATGACACGGATACATTGTGCGCGGTCTGGCACAGTAATGCCTGCCAGTTGTTCCACACCCATGACATACGGCATGTTTTGCGCACAACCACCCAAGTAGTCCACACGGTCTGTATAAGGAATGAATGAATGCCAAGTTTGACGCTCAGCCATCTTTTCCACACCACGGTGGTGATAGCCGATATCTGGCACACAGTCTTTCACTTCTTCACCATCCAACTGCAAAATTACACGGAACGCACCGTGCGCAGATGGGTGGTTAGGACCCAAGTTCAGGAACATGAAGTCTTCGTCTTTATTACCGCGCTTTAAGCCCCAATCTTCAGGCACAAAGCGAAGGTGTTCTTGCTCGAAGTCTTGTTTGGCTTGGTTCTGCATATACGGTGTATATTCCGTTGCACGTGCAGAATACTCTTTGCGTAACGGATGACCTTCCCAATATGTTGGCAACAAGATACGACGAAGCATTGGATGCCCTTCGAAGTTGATACCAAACATATCGTAAGCTTCACGCTCGTACCAGTTGGCATTTGGCCAAATGTTGGTTGCTGTTGGAATATTGAGATCACTCTCATTCAACGCAACTTTAATACGAATGTCCGTGTTACGCTCTAGCGATAACAAGTGATAGAACACAGTAAAGTCAGACGCAGGTAGACCATCGCGGTGAGTACGCAAACGCTCATCTACCGCAGACAAGTCGAACAACATCACGTATGGACGTGACACTGTACGCAAGAACATTAAAACTTCTTGTACACGTGCGCGCTCAACCCAGACTGTTGGAAAATCTTCAAAAGTCGTTTGCACATAGAAGTTCTCACCAAATTTGGTTTTGAGCTCTTCTACAATTGCAAATGCTGGGCGTGAATCAACTGCTGTTGATTCTGGCATAGCAATGTCAGTTTCAGCCATTGGCTTGGCTTCCTATTTAATACAAATTCAGTCAACCTAAACGACAACTACACCCGTCGGGTGCATCAATATTTGTACGTTTAAATTATTTAATTTCATCCATAGAGCGTAAGTTTTTCACCGCAATACGCTGTGCATTCTTACGGTCACGTTCTGGCATCATCTTCGGCTTATACACTGGCTTAAGATCATCACCAATCACCGCAGACAACGGACGACGCTCTAATTGAATTTGGTCTTGTAATAACATCAATGCTTGGATTAATGCTTCAGGACGTGGTGGGCAACCCGGAATGTACACATCCACAGGAATGATTTTATCCACACCTTGCACAACTGAATAAATGTCGTACATACCACCTGAGTTTGCACATGCGCCCATTGAGATTACCCACTTAGGCTCAAGCATTTGCTCGTACAAACGTTGAATTACAGGTGCCATTTTCACAAAACACGTACCTGCAACAATCATCAAGTCTGCCTGACGCGGTGAAGCACGAATAACTTCTGCACCAAAACGTGACAAGTCATGCACACCTGTTAAGGTAGTTGCATACTCTACGTAGCAGCACGATGTACCAAAGTTAAACGGCCAAACTGAGTTCTTACGTCCCCAGTTTACTGCTGTATGTGCCAAGTCCTCTAAACGAGTCATGAACACATTTTTATTCACTTCTTCTTCAAGCGGATCGGTTACGATCTGACGCTCTTGAAGTGGATATTGATCAGCATCGGGATTCGCACGGGTTAAGGTATATTTCATCCCGAGTTACTCCTTGTCAGATGAGGTAGTCGCAGATTTTTTTACACGACCAGAGGATTGAGCTGGAATTTGACCGGTAGGGTCCGTTACCAATTCTTCAATTGAGTTAAAGCGTGTGATTTCTGCAAGATCCATATTTGGCGAACCAATTTTAGGTTTAATCCCTGCTGCTTTACGCTTATCAGATGGAGCCCAGTTCAGCGCACCAGTTGATAATTCATAAATTAAGCCAACGAGTAAAACTAAAATAAATACAGCAGCCGTTGCAAAGCCCACCCAACCTACTTCACGAACAGAAGCTGCCCATGCGTATAGATAAAGTGCTTCTAAGTCGAAAACAACGAAGAAAATTGCAACCAAATAGAACTTTGCAGATAAGCGGATACGTGCTCCACCAGCACCTACAACACCCGACTCAAACTGCTCTTGCTTCGCACGCCCCCATGATTTACCCCCAAGGAGTAAAGGAACGGTCAGCATAAAGACGCATAAAAATGTAACGCCGATCACGAAGGCAATAATTGCCCATTCGTATGGAGTAATGGCACTCATGCGGGGATAACTCCTGGCAGGCCTATTTATTAACAAAGAATGTATGTATTGGCCTTCAAATACACCAAACACAAAATTAATCACGCCAATTGTACCTGATTTATGATTTCACTTGCTAGTTCATAAGTCTTAGTCTTTCGGATGATTTTTTATTCAAATACTTGATATTTTAGAATTCCACTACTCCGTAGGGCTCTTAATCGCTTTAACAAATAGATAAGTCAGTTGTGATTATTTTTTCCAAAACACCAATTGAGCGTTTCGTTGCAAAGTTTTTAAATTTATAGAGAGATCATCGCAACTTCAGGTTTCAGCTTAGTTTAAGCCGCACAAAATTTTGTGTAGTTTTTGCAACTTAGACCCTGAGTTTCTTTAATTTTTCACCCAGAGTGTGCTATTCCTAGTAAGCATTAAAAATTTGAATAATAAGGAGTAAACACATGAGCTTAGACTATACCCACAAACCAAATTACTTTATGTTTGCGCAATTATTTATTCGTCATTTGCAAAATTATTTTGAAAAACATCCTGACGCACAAAATGCAATTTTTGACCTGCGTGATATTTACGAGTTATTTCGCCAAGACAAAGCATCTGCCACCATTAATTTAGACGGCATTATGAATATTGCAGATGAATACCGCCTTGAAACCTTACAAGGCGATCAAAAATTAATTAGCCGTTATGCGATTGATCCACAAAATAATTCTTTGTTGGTAGATTTTAACCGCGAGGCTTTAGACAGCTTAAAACAAGGCAAAGCAATTTTACCACCTGATGCAACGCTACAAGAATAAAGCCGTATAGAATCTGCATTAAAGTGTGTTGCTTAAAACAGCCAACACTTTCATAAAGCACAAAAAAGCGAGCATCTGCTCGCTTTTGAGTATTGAGAGCCACAAGCCCTCCATCTAGAATAATTTAGCTTTTACGTGACAATAAAAACTCGGAAATTTGCTGTAACTCTAAGACGGTATCAGTTTTAAAATATGCCAACGCAGCAAAGGCTTGATCGTGCAATTCTTGTGCATAAGCTTGTGCTTTTTCCAAGCCCATGAGTGCAGGATAGGTCGACTTTTCAACTTGTTCATCTTTCCCCGCAGTTTTACCTAACACTTCAGTATCCGAAATAATATCTAAAATATCGTCTTGTACCTGAAAGGCTAAACCAATTGCCTGCGCATATTCACGCAATTGCGGAATCGCTTTATCTCGTCCATCAAACACGGTCACAGCTGCCATCATCACCGCTGCAGAAATTAACGCCCCTGTTTTATTACGGTGGATATTTTCCAAAGTCGCCTGATCTACCTGTTTACCTTCAGACTGCAAGTCTAAAACCTGACCACAGACCATTTTTGAAGAAGCGGTGGCTAAAATTTGCATCTGTTTGAGCACAATGCCTTGATCTACTGCAACAGCCTGATCAAACAAACGACTGCCTAAAATTTCAAATGCCATCGACTGTAAAATGTCGCCTGCCAACAATGCTGTATCTTCACCATACGCTGCATGGCACGTCGGTTGCCCACGACGCAACAAGTCATTGTCCATACACGGCAAGTCATCATGTGCCAATGAATAGCAATGAATCAGCTCAATCGCAACTGCAGCACGGCGTACCGCAGCAGAGTTTTGATTCGGTCTTAATGCTGCGGTGGCATAACACAAGGCAGGGCGAACACGTTTTCCACCCAACATGACGGCATGATGCACGGCAGACTTTAACGGTTCTGGCAATGCAAAAGCCTCTAAAGCGGTAAGCAAGTCTTGCTGAATACGTTGTTGGGCTGCGGTTAATGCATGCGCCTGTAAATCGTGAAGTGATGACACATTCGCCTCGAGTGGTTGGTTCATGTCTAATAAGCAGTAAGCTGCCTGTGTTGCAGCATTGTACCTGTAATTCAAAGTTTTTTAAGCCTTAACTGAACTGATATAACATTTCAGCCATAAGAAAGCCCCTATCGAGATAGAGGCTATATGTAGTTAATTAGGGTCTGTTGACACTTCATCTATGTTTGCGACAACGCATATTTTTTAGCTGATATAAGGCATGGGACAGGAAATTTAGTCATTCTAAATGACTGGCACATAACGCAATAGCAGCAAAAAATATGCTTGTCCTGAAAGGCTGTGGCTAAAACTTTCTCAGATTGCGTTATGAAACTTGGCAATAGACCCACTATTCCCTGCGTTTCATGCCTGATCTGCTCAGTTTTAGCCTACAGCGCAAGCCATTTATGAAATGTCAACAAACCCCAAATCTGTTCGAAGCAAAACTTATTCTAATGTTTCCGCAGGTACACGCACCCAACCTTCCATTAATACACGTGCACTACGGCTCATCACAGCTTTTTTGACTTGCCATTGTCCATTTTCCTGCACGGCTTGCGCACCCACACGAAGCGTACCTGATGGATGTCCAAAGCGCACTGCTTCACGCTCTCCCCCGCCCGCAGCCAAGTTGACCAATGTTCCCGGAATGGCTGCAGCTGTACCAATCGCGACTGCTGCTGTACCCATCATGGCATGGTGTAATTTACCCATCGACAATGCACGTACCAATAAATCGGTATCTTCAGCCTGAATTTGTTTACCACTTGAAGATACATAACTTTTTGGCGCAGAAACAAAGGCAATTTTTGGCGTATGTTGGCGTTTTTCAGCTTCAGCAATTTCCTGAATCAAACCCATTTGTTTAGCACCATAAGCGCGAATGGTTTCAAAACGTGCCAAAGCTTGTGCATCACCATTGATTGCATCTTGCAGTTCTGTGCCTGTATAACCAATTTCTTCTGCATTTAGGAAAATTGTTGGAATACCCGCATTAATAAAGGTCGCTTGGAATGTTCCAATATCTGGCACATGCAAAGTGTCCACCACATTTCCAGTTGGGAACATCGCCCCACCTTCTTCGCCATCATCGGCAGGGTCTAAGAATTCAATTTGTACTTCTGCGGCAGGAAAAGTCACGCCATCCAACTCAAAATCACCCGTTTCCTGCACCTGACCATGCGTCATTGGAACATGCGCAATAATGGTTTTTTCAATATTTTTCTGCCAAATACGTACGGTACAAATGCCGTTTTGTGGAATTTTACTGGCATCAACCAAGCCATTGCTGATCGCAAATGCACCGACTGCAGCTGTTAAGTTACCGCAGTTGCCACTCCAATCGACAAATGGCTGATCAATCGAAACTTGCCCAAACAAATAATCGACATCGTGATCGGGTTGAGTGCTTTTGGCTAAAATTACGGTTTTACTGGTACTTGAGCTTGCACCGCCCATTCCATCAATTTGTTTGGCATAAGGGTCTGGACTGCCAATCACACGTAATAAAATTTGATCTCTAATTTTGCCTGGCTGCTGTGCCGCTGCAGGTAAATCATCAAGTTTAAAAAATACGCCTTTACTGGTACCGCCGCGCATATAAGTCGCTGGAATTTTAACTTGTGGTGCAAAACGCATGAATTTTATTCCCTTGTTTTTTGATTGTTATGGCCATATAAAAAGACCCTTTTGCATCATAACGGTTTTTATTCAAAAGGTATCGCGGTCTTGACTTAAGTATAAAAAAACAACATTTGGTAAATTTTACCCTAACCAGTCATCTTGATTTATAAGGCAAAAATAAAATTAATATATTGATTCACTTATCTTTTATACAAATAAAAACCATAAAATATTTTAATATTTATCATAAATTTATTTCATTATTGTCTAGCTACTAGGCTAATGAAATTTGATCTATTACAATCTTGTCACTTTTTCCTTGTCGGGCTGAATACTTTGAACAACGAGTCTTCACAACTTCAGCGTGGCTTAAAGAACCGCCATATTCAATTGATTGCCATGGGTGGAGCAATTGGTACAGGCTTATTCTTAGGTTCCGCGCAGGTCATCCAATCTGCTGGCCCTTCTATTATTTTGGGTTACGCCATTGGTGGTCTTATTGCATTTTTAATTATGCGCCAATTGGGGGAAATGATTGTTCATGAGCCCGTTGCAGGATCATTCAGTCACTTTGCCTATAAATATGCAGGTAAATTCCCTGGCTTTTTAGCAGGTTGGAACTACTGGATTTTGTATATTTTGGTGGCAATGGCAGAACTCACCGCAGTTGCCAAATATATTAACTACTGGTGGCCGCATATTCCTGCTTGGACTTCGGCATTGTTCTTTTTCATTGTGATTACCATTATTAACTTGGGCAATGTAAAGTTCTATGGTGAGTCAGAATTCTGGCTAGCAATCATTAAAGTCGCTGCTGTGGTTTCGATGATTGTGTTTGGTTTATATCTCTTACTTTCTGCAGATGCCAATTCAACCGCATCATTCAGCAACCTTTGGGCGCATGGGGGGTTCTTCCCGAATGGCTTTGAAGGTCTGTTCTTCATGCTTGCATTCCTCATGTTTGCCTTTGGCGGCATTGAGTTGATTGGTATGGCTGCCGCAGAAGCGCAAGATCCTGAAAAAACCATTCCTAAAGCCATTAACCAAGTGGTGTTCCGTATTCTAATTTTCTATATCGGTTCACTCACCATTCTATTGTCTTTAGTGCCTTGGAATCAGTTAGATTTAGGTGGTTTAGATAAAAGTCCATTCGTAATGATTTTTAGTCAAATGGGCATTGAATGGGCAGCGCACTTACTGAATTTCGTGATTTTGACTGCGGCACTTTCTGTGTATAACAGTGGGATGTATGCCAACAGCCGTATGCTGTTTGGTTTGGCCAAACAAGGTAACGCACCAAAAATTTTCCTAAAAGTGAATAAACAAGGTGTGCCAATTCCAGCAGTATTATTCTCTGCGGTATTAATTTTCGGCTGTGTATTGTTGAACTACTTTGTACCCGAAGAAGCTTTAAGCCACCTCATGTATATTGTTGTGGGTGCATTGGTTTTAAACTGGGCGATGATCAGTTTGACTCACCTTAAATTTACCAGCACACTGAAAAAATTAGCGATTCCAACTAAGTTCCCTGCGCTATGGTCACCATTTAGCAACTATTTGGTTTTAGCGTTTATTGCAGTGGTACTTTATATTATGTGGACACAAGGCTTTAAAGAATCAGTCATTATGATTCCTGTATGGGTGGTCTTGATGTACATTTTATTTAGAGTGCTTAATGCGAAAAAACCTTAATTTGCATAGTACGCATAGTACAGATTTCTAAAAATTAAAAAGTTATTGCTTCGGCAGTAACTTTTTGCTTTTAAGCCCCCCTTTTAATAGCCCATAAATAAAGTGCTGCACTTAAAATAATTTAAATTCCAACCTATTGTTTTCAGTTGATATTTCAACTTTTTGTAGCAAAAACTACATCATTTACATTCTAAATGATAAAAAGACTCTACATGAGAAGAGTTCTTAGTTATCATTTGAGCACAAAATTTGTCGTGTGAATAAACTATGAATGCGTACGCTGCTCAACCTGCCAATGTCTTGACGATCCAACAGCTCAGTAAAAAGTTTGGTTCGCGTTTTGCAGTGCAACAAGCAACATGGTCAGCGATGAGTGGACAAATTGTGTGTTTATTAGGTCATTCAGGCTGCGGCAAAACCACAATGCTACGTCTGATTGCAGGCTTGGAAACACCAAGCAGCGGCACAATCCAACTGGAACAAAATACCTTGTGGAGTGAGCAAGCACAGATTCCTGCGGAAGCACGCAATATTGGTTTAGTGTTTCAGGATTATGCACTTTTCCCACATTTAAGTGTGTTAGACAATGTTATGTTTGGCTTAAAGAAATTTCCCAAAGCGCAGCGGGAAACCATTGCCAAACAAGCTTTAGCGCATGTTTCCATGTTGCATCATCAAGACAGCTATCCATATACACTTTCAGGCGGTGAACAACAACGCGTTGCCTTAGCACGTGCCTTAGCACCAGAACCACAAGTCTTGTTAATGGATGAACCTTTTTCAAATTTAGATCATCGCCTGCGTGATCAAATTCGTCAAAACACCATTCAACTGCTCAAGCAAACTGAAACGACTACGGTTATCGTGACACATGACCCAGAAGAAGCACTGCAAATTGCCGATCAAATTATTTTGATGCATCAAGGGCAGATTATTCAAATTGGTTCACCGAAACAACTTTATTTACAGCCTAAAACCTTGTTTGCTGCACGTTATTTTTCAGCATTGAATGAAATTCCAACGCGCATCAAGCAGCAAGAAATTCACACTGTATTTGGCAAGATTGATTTACCAGAACATGTAAACGCTCAAGACTCAATCGTTTGCTGCTTCCGTCCGCATCAATTGCGCCTCAGTCAAACAACAAGTGAAAATGCATTGCCAGCAAGCATTGTGTCATCCAGTTTTATGGGTCATGCACAACAACTCCATCTAAAACTACGCGATCATGATCTCACGCTTTTGGCACAAGTTAATCATCTTCAAGATTTCCAGCATACCGAACAAGTCTATGTTTCTGTAGATTTAAACAGCTGTTTTTTCTTGGCATCTGATGAGCAATCATCAACCACACCAGATTCTGCTTTAGCTGCTATTCACATTTAAATTTTCGATTAGGAATACCGTATGAAACCAATGTCTAAATTATCGCTGGTTGTTACAGGTCTACTTGCGTTTGGTGCAAGTGTGGCGCAAGCAACTGAAGTTAACCTATACACCACACGTGAACCTGTTTTAATTCAAACGTTATTGACTGAATTCACGCAAAAAACAGGTGTAAAAGTAAATACTGTTTTTATTAAAGATGGTTTATTGGAACGTGTAAAAGCAGAAGGTCGTCGCTCACCTGCCGATGTGATGCTAACCGTAGATTTTGGTAATTTAGTGGACTTGGTAGAAGGTGGCTTAACCCAGCGAGTTAGCTCTAAAACATTAAATAGTGCGATTCCTGCTAACTTACGTGCAGCCAATGGACATTGGTATGCCTTGTCGATGCGTGCACGTGCAGTCTATGCCTCTAAAGACCGTACACCGCTTAATGCGATTACTTATGAAGATTTAGCCAATCCTAAATGGAAAAATAAAATCTGTATTCGCTCAGGCAACCATCCATATAACACTGCTTTGATTGCGGCTTATATTGCCCATCATGGTGAAAAACAAGCCGAAACTTGGTTGCGTGGTGTGAAAGCCAATTTAGCTCGTCCAGCCAGCGGTGGTGACCGTGATGTGGCACGTGATATTTTAGGTAAAATTTGTGATATTGGCGTTGCCAACACCTATTATGTCGGCACAATGCGTACAGGTGATGCGGAACAAAAGCGCTGGGGCAATGCGATTAATGTCGTGTTACCACGCTTTAAAAATGGTGGAACGCATGTAAACGTATCGGGTGCAGTGGTTTCTAAACATGCACCAAACCGTAAAGAAGCGGTACAGTTGCTCGAGTTTTTAGCTTCAGATCATGCGCAAGCCATCTACGCACAAAACGGCTTTGAATACCCTGTCAAACCTGGAGTGAAAATTGACCCGATTATCGCTAGTTTTGGCAAACTGAATATTGATTCAATTCGTTTAAGCGATATTGCACGTCACCGTAAAGCCGCCAACTTATTGGTCGATAAAGTCCAGTTTAACCGCTAAAATTTTCTGCTTTTGTCTTACAGTGCATCGCTTTGCACTGTAAGATGCTTAGCTGATCCCTCCCCCTTATTTAGTACCTCTATTGCAATGCTTAAAAATAAATTTAATTTTTTATTTTCGCTCAGTGGGTTATTGACGCTACTCGCCTGTTTACCTGTGCTCGCTTTAATTTGGACAGCATTACAAGGTGATAGCGAAATTTGGGGGCATCTGCTGCGTTATGTAATTCCACACACGTTGGCAGAAACAGGGATTTTATTGTTGGGTGTGGGGATTCTCACCATCCTGATTGGTACAGGCAGCGCATGGATTGTAACGGCGTATCAATTCCGAGGTCGTGCATTTTTAGATTGGGCCTTACTGCTGCCTTTAGCCGTACCAACTTATATTATTGCGTATAGTTATATCGACATTTTGCACCCCATTGGCCCTGTGCAAAGTATCCTGCGGGATGGGTTTAATTTAGAATTACAACAGTTTTGGTTTCCTAATATTCGTACCGTTTGGGGCGGCATCTTCTTGCTTAGCTTTGTGCTGTATCCGTATGTGTATTTAAGCACCCGTGCAATGTTTCTGATGCAATCGGCCAGTTTAATTGAGGTTGCACGTACATTAGGATTAAAACCCGATCAAGTGTTTTTACGTGTTGCAATTCCACTGGCACGTCCTGCAATTGCTGTGGGTACTAGTCTGGTTTTAATGGAAACCATTAATGATATTGGTGCAACAGAATTTTTAGGCATTAAAACCTTAACTTTGTCGATTTATTCAACCTGGACCAATCAGTCCGATTTAGCCAGTGCTGCACAAATTGCCATTTTCATGTTGATGATTATTACCTTATTGGTGTTAGTAGAGCGTTTAGGACGACGTAAACAGCGCTATATGAACTCGGCTCAACGCAGCCGTTTAATGCCTGCACAATCGGTCAAAGGGCTTAAAGCGCTTGTGTTATTAGGCTTGGGCTTAATTCCTGTTTGTATTGGCTTTTTAATTCCCACCAGTCACTTACTTGTAGAATCTTACAAACGCATTCAATATGCAGGCTTTTCAGATTTCCTAATCCAAGCCTCAATCAACACACTAATCCTTGCCAGCCTTGCCACCATCGTCACCATTTTGATTGGTTTCTTTATTGTCAGTGCGGCACGTTTTAGCAAACACAACTGGTTTAGCCGCATTTCTAGCTTAGGCTATGCCATTCCAGGAACTGTTTTAGCCATTGGTCTCATGTTGGCTTTGGGCAAAATTGATCATGCCGTTGCAGATTTTTTAGAGTTTAAATTAGGGATACACACAGGTTTATTATTTCTCGGTACTAGTTTTACCCTTATTTATGCTTATGCTGTGCGTTTTTTAGCTATTTCGGTGGGCGGCATTGAGTCAGGCTATAACCGTATTCATGGTGTTTTTGATGATGCTGCACGCAATTTAGGGCAAAACAACTTCGCACTGTTGTGGCGTGTACACCTACCATTATTACGCCCTGCTATTATTTCTGCAGCTTTATTAATTTTTGTAGATTGCATGAAAGAGCTACCTGCCACTTTGTTGCTCCGTCCTTTAAATATGGAAACACTCGCTACCCAGCTATATGCAGAAGCGTCTAGGGGCACTTATGAAGATGGCGCAGTAGCAGCTTTACTAATTGTATTGGTTGGGCTGATTCCTGTCATTCTTTTGGCAAAGCTTGGAAAAACCACACGTTAATGCACCCCATTTTGTTGCAAAATATGCCTTGCAACAAAATGAGTTTAGATAAAAAAGTATTTTTTTTAACCAATTAAAAACATTTAAACAAGAGATTGATTTTTAAATTTTATTATTTAATTTCAATCACTAACAAGCCAAAAACCCACGCCAATTAGAACAAATACTCTATTCAGCGTGTTTTTTATACTGATTAGTTTTTTCTAGAGCATTTACTCTTATTTTAATTGTGATATTTTTGTCACATGGAGTAACAAATGGTCTCGGTTTGCACAAATCGAAATCATCCTAAATGAAAGCTTAAAGCATCAACAAAAACTGTCATAAAAGACTTTATAGCCCAAGGGAAATGTATAATGAAATTAAAAGCACTAAGCACAGCAATGATTTTAGCAACTGTACCAATGACGGGTGCATTTGCAGCAGCTCTAGATCGTTCAGGCCAATCTATTGCAGCCTTCCTACAACCAGGTAATTACTTTGAAGCAGGTATTTCTGTTCTAGATCCTGATGTATCTGGTCAAGATGCTGCTGGTAATTCAACCGGTGATATGGCTGGAGATTATTATTTCCCAAGTGCTGCTCTAAAATTTCAAGTTACCGATAACTTTTCATTTGGATTAATTTACGATCAACCTTTTGGTGCTGAAGCAGCTTATAGCCCAGGTAGTATATTTGCAGTAAATCCAGATGAAGTTGTAGGTTTAGTCGGTACGACCCCTATCACAGCAGCGATGGCAGGCGTAGCAAATCAAGCCACAAATGTTGAAGTTGAAACTGAAAATTTAACTTTCTTATTCGGCTTTCAACCAAATGAAAACTGGAATATTTATGCTGGCCCAGTTTACCAAACAGTAAAAGGCAATGTTTCTTTAAGAGGTCTTGCATATGGTGGTGCTGCAGGTTTTGGATCATATGATGCTAGTATGAAAGAAGATTCTGCATTAGGTTGGATTGCTGGTTTAGCTTACCAAATTCCTGAAATTGCACTAAAAGCCTCTGCAACTTATCGTTCAGAAATTGAACATAAACTACAAGCAACTGAAACAGCAGGGTTTGGTCAAGATATTACTACTGTAATTCCTGCTCCAATGACACCAGGTAAAACAGATGTAACTACTCCTCAATCGGTAAACTTAGATCTACAGTCAGGTATTATGGCCGATACAGTAGCATTCTTAAATGTACGCTGGGTGAACTGGGAAGATTTTTCAATTCGTCCAAATTATTTTGGTCAAGCAGCACAGATCGTGCTTGGAGAAGCTATTAATTTAGTTGATTATTCTAAGGACCAATGGTCTGCAACTGCTGGTGTAGGTCGTAAATTTAGCGAACAGTGGGCAGGTAATGTTTCTGTAGGTTATGACACAGGTGCAGGTGATCCTGTTACAACATTAGGCCCTACAGAAGGTTATTGGAATGTGGGTTTAGGTCTGCAGTTTAGCCCAACTCCGGCAACATTTATTGCTGGTGGTGTAAAATACTTCATGCTTGGAGATGCAACTGCTAAAACAGCACTTAATGATAACGTTGGTAAATTTGAAGATAATGATGCTTGGGGTTATGGCCTAAAAATGGGTTATCGCTTCTAAGTTATAATTTCATATAAAAAACCACCTTCGGGTGGTTTTTTATTGTCTCATTCTATTTTTATACACTTGCATATTATTCGATTATTTTACCATCAATTAAAATTAATAATTTTTTAGTTCTTTTGCACTATTTTAAATATTTTAAAATTTATATTTTTCAAATAGTTAATTATAAAAATCTAGTATAAATACTCTAAGCAAGCCCTTTTCTTAACCGCTTTAGTTCATTTCTTCGGCAAAGCTGAGCATTTACTCTTTTTAAAATTGTGTTACTTTTCCTGCACTTTTTGTTACATAAAGCATCAGGGAACGACCATGAAGCTCAATAAAATTTATTCGGCTATTTTACTTAGCACTCTTCCACTTACACCTGCGCTTGCTGCTGGTCTAGACCGTTCTGGTCAATCTATTGCTGCATTTTTACAATCAGGCAATTATGCAGAAGCAGGTATTTCAATTTTAGATCCAACAGTTAAAGGAAAAGATCTTATAAAAAATAACGTCAGCGATATGGCTGAAGACTATTACTTCCCTTCCGCTGCAATTAAAGTACAAGCGACTGAACAAATTTCTTTAGGTCTTTTATATGACCAGCCATTTGGTGCAGATGCGATGTATAGCCTAGAACAGAGCATGTTTACTAATGGAATTGAAGGCACAAAAGTTGAAGTTGAAACACACAATCTTACCGCTTTAATTGGTTACCAACCTACAGAAAACTGGAATTTCTACGCTGGACCAGTTTGGCAGACAGTAGAAGCAGATATTAATTTACGTGGTCAAGCGTATGGTAATACTGGTTACAACATTGAGGTTAAAAAGGAAGAAGCTTGGGGTTGGCTTGCTGGTTTTGCTTATCAAATTCCAGAAATTGCATTAAAGACTGCTGTTACCTATCGTTCTGAAATTAAGCACAATGCTAACTCAGTAGAAACATCGGATATAAAAATTCCTGCGGGTTACCTCCCCCACTTACCAAATGGAATTGAAGAAACACGCTTAGAAAAACTAAATGCAACAACACCACAATCTGTAAATATAGATTTTCAAACAGGTATTGCAGCGAATACTTTAGTTTTTGCCAATATTCGCTGGGTACATTGGGATCAATTTGCTGTTAAACCCTCACTATTAGGGGATTTATCCATTATCCAAAAACCTACAGCACAGCGCCAAAACCTCATCGACTATTCAGATGATCAATGGTCTGCAACCGTAGGCGTGGGTCGCAAGTTTAATAGTCATTGGTCTGGTTCTGCTTCTGTAGGTTATGACTCTGGTGCGGGTAACCCTGTCACCACTTTAGGTCCAACAGAAGGTTATTGGAGTGTTGGCTTAGGTGGTCAATATAGCCCAGCAGAAAACTATTTTATTCAAGCTGGCGTAAAATATTTTTGGTTGGGTGATGCCACTGCACGTACGGGTACAACAGACGTTGGTGAATTTGAAGACAACTATGCTTTGGGTTATGGTCTAAAATTCGGCTACCGCTTCTAAATCAATGCACTGTTAAAACCGAATAAATAACAAAGGGCATCAAATGATGCCCTTTGTTGTACTCAGCTTCAGATTAAGCTGGAATATCACGTACCGAAGCACCACGAATTGCTTCTTTTAATGCTTCATAACCATTAATTGCAGGGAATTGTGGGAATTCTGCAATCACATTTTCAGGTGCATCAAATAAGAAACCATGATCCGCTTCACCTAGCATCGTGGTGTCGTTATATGAATCACCTGCAGCAATTACACGGAAATTTAAACCGTGTAAGGCTTTAACAGCTTGACGTTTTTGGTCTGGTTGACGCAATTTATAAGCGGTAATCATGCCATTTTCATCTGATTCTAACTTGTGGCAGAAAATTGTTGGCCAACCCAATTGCTTCATCAACGGATGTGCAAATTCATAGAACGTATCTGAAAGAATAATCAATTGGAAGTGTGTGCTCACCCACTCGACAAACTCTTTCGCGCCAGGGAATGGCCCCATATCCGCAATCACCGCTTGAATATCATTCAAACCCAAGCCATGCTGTTTTAGAATATTTAAACGCTGAGTCATCAACACATCGTAGTCAGGAATATCACGTGTAGTTGCTTCAAGTTCTTTAATGCCAGTTTTTTTAGCAAAGTTAATCCAAATTTCTGGAACTAACACACCTTCAAGATCAAGACATACGATTTCCATGGGTTCTCCCAAAATACCTGTAAAAATTTTTCCCTATCATAGCCGAAGATTTGGTATTTGCCTTGTTCTTTTTTAAATCTATTTCATTCATAAGCATTTATTTTTTAGTGATAAGACCTTTTTAGGAATTCCATTAAAATAATTCGCTAAAGAACAAAGATTAGCCCTCAAGCCGACTGCAGGAAGATTTATGCGCACCATTCCCACCATAGACATTGTTGATGCACTCGCGACTGAATATGCCGATAAATCACCGAGTGACATTTTAAAACTTGCCTTAAGTCAGCAAGGCGAAGTCGCGATTTCATTTTCAGGTGCGGAGGATGTAGTGCTGATTGATATGGCATCCAATTTAGGTGTGCCATTTCGTGTATTTAGTTTAGATACAGGACGTTTGCATCCTGAAACCTATCAATTTTTAGAAACTGTACGCAAATATTATAATATTGAGATCGAAATTTGCTTTCCTGAAACTGAAGCAGTGCAACAATTGGTTCAAGAAAAAGGCTTATTTAGCTTTTTTGAAGATGGGCATCAAGAATGTTGTGGGATTCGTAAAGTTCAACCTTTACGTAAAAAACTGGCAACACTAGATGGCTGGATTACAGGTCAACGTAAAGACCAAAGTCCAGGTACACGCCAAGATATTCCTGTCGTACAAGCAGATGCAGGATTTTCAGGCCCTAACAAGCAATTAATCAAATACAATCCACTGGCAAACTGGTCAAGTAGTGACGTGTGGAATTACATTCGCATGATGGAAATTCCATACAATCGTTTGCATGAAAAAGGTTTTATTTCAATTGGCTGTGAACCTTGCACCCGCCCTGTTCTTCCGAACCAACATGAACGCGAAGGGCGTTGGTGGTGGGAAGAAGCAACACACAAAGAATGCGGTCTACATGCTGGAAATTTAAAATAACACATCTATTACTACAATAAAAATCACAGTTTTACTGTGATTTTTATTGACTTGTGATGGCGCAAAAATCACTATATTTGTTTGATAAAAAAGATATACTGAATTAAATCTTATATAACTCTAAAAACCTTGTTCAGATAAGAACAAGCGTAGAAATTGCAGTGAGGCAATCCACAATATGCGTCCATTACACCCTATTGATTTTATTTTCCTATCACTCGAAAAACGTCAACAGCCCATGCATGTGGGTGGATTATTCTTATTCCAAATTCCAGAACATGCACCAGCCACTTTTATTCAAGACTTGGTTGCCGATATTCGCAATTCAAAGTCGATGCCTATTGCACCATTTAACAATAAGCTCAATGGTCTGTTTTGGGATGAAGATGAAGAGTTCGATCTCGATCATCACTTCCGTCATATTGCCTTGCCAAAGCCAGGCCGTATTCGTGAATTATTAACTTATATTTCACAAGAACACAGCTCGTTGATTGATCGCGCCAAACCACTCTGGACTTGCCATATTATTGAAGGTATTGAAGATAATCGTTTTGCGATGTTCTTTAAAATTCATCATGCCATGGTAGATGGTATTGCTGGCATGCGTTTGGTGGAAAAATCCCTTTCGCACGACGAAAATGCAAAAAGAATTGTACCACCTTGGTGTGTAGAAGGCCCACGTGCTAAACGCCTGAAAGAACCGAAAGTCAGCCGTTTAAAGAAAATTTTTGGTGGAGTTAAAGGTCAGTTTGAAGCAACCCCTCGCGCAGTTTATGAAGTATCACAAACTGTTGCCAAAGATATGGGACGTAACCCCGATTATGTTTCTAGCTTCCAAGCACCAAGCACCATCTTAAACCAACGTGTGAGCGCCTCACGTCGTTTTGCCGCTCAATCTTTTGAGTTTGCACGTTTGCACCGTATTGCTAAAGCTTTGGGTGTAACTATTAATGATGTGGTGCTGGCAATTTGCTCAGGCGCATTGCGTGAGTACTTACTCAGCCAATATGCATTACCTAAAAAACCTCTTATTGCAATGGTGCCTGCCTCTATTCGTGATGACGATTCTGAAGTATCCAATCGAATCACCATGATTTTAGCCAACTTAGGTACGCACAAAGAAGATCCGCTTGAGCGTTTAAAAATTGTGCGCCGCAGTGTACAAAATGCCAAGCAGCGTTTTAAGCGCATGAATGCCAATCAAATTATGAACTATAGTGCTTTTGTTTACGGCGCTGCTGGTTTAAATATTTTGTCAGGCATTATGCCAAAACGTCAGGCCTTTAACTTGGTTATTTCCAATGTACCTGGCCCACGTGAACCTTTGTATTGGAATGGTGCAAAGCTAGATGCACTATACCCTGCTTCAATCGTGTTAGATGGACAGGCTTTAAACATTACCATGACCAGCTATTTAGACAAATTAGAAGTTGGTTTAACTGCTTGTCGTCATGCCTTACCGAAAATGCAAAACTTATTGCAACACTTAGAAGATGAAATTCAGCGCTTTGAACAGATTATTGATGCGCCTGAAGGGGTCAATAAAATCGTGGATTGATACGTCAATCCATCAGAAAAATAATTCAATAGAATCAATTAAGGGGCAATTGCTGCCCCTTATTTTTGAATAGTACGACACTGTTTTAATAATTGCTGACAAACTGCGCTAACCATTGCAGTGGTAATTTGAGTTTCTTTACCTTGCTCATCCACAATATAACCGTTATGTGTCACTTTACGATCTAATACTTTTAAACTCTTTTGAATCACAACTTTACTCATACCCATGACATACCTCATTTGCTAAACCGAGGGAGATGTTCGGCTTTGGCTACTCTGTATGCTTAGTATTGAGAATTCACTCAAAAAAGTAAAATTTCAGATGTAACAACTGTTTAGCGATATCCTGTTACAATTTCAGCTCAGAATGATATCGTATTGCTCTTGCGTATATAAATTTTCCACCTGAAATTTAATCACACGGCTGACAAAGTGCTCTAAATCCGCCACTGCTGGCGCTTCGGCAGTTAACAATCGGTCAATCACCGATGGGTGTGCAACGACAGTAAAGCCACGTTGTGATTCAAATGCGCGTGCATATCTTAAAATTTCTCGAAAAATTTCGTAACACACTGACTCTGCTGTTTTGACATATCCCCGCCCCTGACAAGTTGGACAGGCTTCACAAAGTAAATGTTCTAATGATTCACGGGTGCGTTTACGGGTCATCTCGACCAAGCCCAGTTCAGACACTTGGGTAATTTTGGTCTTGGCATGATCTCGTTCAAGCATACGCTCAAACTGACTCAAGACTTCATCACGATGCTGTACTTCTTGCATATCAATGAAGTCGATAATGATGATGCCACCCAAATTACGCAAACGTAACTGGCGGGCAATGACCTGTGTCGCTTCCATATTGGTTTTAAAAACAGTGTCTTCTAAAGTCCGACCACCGACATAAGAACCCGTATTCACATCAATGGTGGTCATGGCTTCGGTCTGATCAATCATCAGATAACCGCCTGACTTTAATGCCACACGGGTTTGCAACGCTTTTTGAATATCTTCTTCGACATTGTATAAATCGAACAGTGGGCGCTCGCCTGGGTAATGAATCAGGCGATTGTGCATATTGGGCACAAACTCATCCACAAATTCTTTTAATTTGGCGTGAATTTCACGAGAATCGACATAAATTTTGGCGGTGTTATCATTCGCCAAATCACGAATTACGCGTTGCGGTAACGGCAACTCTTCAAAAATCAAAGAAGGCACAGCAATGCTTTTTTGTTTACGCTGAATGTATTCCCACAATTTTGCCAAGTAACACATATCTTGCACTAAGGCCGCTTCATCGACGCCTTCGGCTGCTGTGCGTACAATCACTGAGCCTGGTAATTTATGCTCAGCCTGAATGGTTTCAATGATCCCGCGTAGACGCTCACGTTCTTCACTCGATTCAATGCGTTGTGATACGCCAATATGACTGCCATACGGCATTAGAACCAAATAACGCGAAGGAATGGAAAGATCAGTGCTCAGTCGTGCGCCTTTAGTACCGAGCATATCTTTCATCACTTGCACGGTCAGAATTTGCCCAGGCTGCAATAATTCAAAGACATTCGGTGTAGGTTGGCTGCGCGGCCAAATCATGTCATTGATATGTAAAAAAGCAGTACGCGATAAGCCAATATCGACAAAAGCGGCTTGCATGCCTGGCAGCACGCGCACCACTTTGCCTTTATAAATATTGCCCACCAAACCACGCTTGGCTGTACGCTCAACGAATAGTTCATTGACCGTGCCGTTTTGAATTAACGCCACCCGACACTCCATCGGTGTGACGTTAATCAACAACTCGTCAGACATAATAAAACTCAAAACATTATAAAAATTTTTGTGCAGCAGTTAATTTAGTGCCTTAACTGTCTGTAATAACTGTACGGTTTCATAGAGTGGCAGGCCGACAACATTGCTATAACTGCCCTCAATACGCGGAATATAACGTGCTGCGATGCCCTGAATCGCATAAGCACCCGCTTTTCCAATCGGCTCACCTGTTGCCCAGTAGCTTTCCATATCATCTAGGCTAAGCGATTGAAATTCAACCTGTGTACGTACCACTATACTGGATTTTTTCTGTTTTGTACGCACACAAACCCCTGAAAAAACATCATGTTTTCGACCAGAAAGTTGTGACCAAATGGCAAAGGCATGTGCTTTGGATTCTGGCTTGCCCAAAATCTGCCCATCTACGCCTAGACTGGTATCGGCAGCAATCACAATAGCATCAGGAAATAGCCGTAAAACCGCATCGGCTTTGGCACATGCCAACCGCTCAACATACGCGGCAACATCTTCGCCCGCTAAAATAGATTCATCGATGTCTGGACTGTAAATTTCAAATTCCAGCCCAAGCTGTTGCAGGAGTTCCCGACGGCGCGGTGAACTTGAGGCAAGAATTAAATGCGCCATTTTCGCAAGAAATAATACAGCACAGGCCAGAGCAAAATACTACTCAGCAAAGGTTGCCAATGACGGGCAAATGGGAACTGAATCCCACCCATGACTTGCATCACCCAAATCAGGGCGAGGTGAGCCAAAATTGCGATTACACTAATGACCCATAAATTCGCAAACGTCATAATACGGCGCTCACGAGTCAGGAAACGCGCCACAAAAGTAATCACCACAAAACTCAAGGCATTCATGCCCAAAGGTGCATCGAGGAGCAAGTCTGCAAACAAGCCTGTACCAAAGGCAAACCAAATACCACACCAAGTTGGTTGCCCAAGCACCCAAAACAAGGTCACCATCAACATAAACAATGGTCGCCAACCCGAGCCTGTATAAGACAGCGGATACACCATGAGTACAGATGCAGCAATTACAGAAAAAATAATCGGAAATAGTGGATCTTTATTCTTGTTTTGTCCGAGTCGGGTTTGTCCAATTTTAGCGATTGGCATTTGGCTGCTCCTTCGCTAAAGATTCTGAGAACAGCACCACCACATGATGACCACCCGCCAATTGTGCTGCAGGCATCACATCAATTTGTGCAAACTCACCAGAATTATGTCGGCTGATTTTGGCAATGCTTCCAACCAAATATCCTGCAGGGAAATGCTCGCCCAAGCCTGAGCTATAGACTTTCTCTCCAACCTGAATATTGGCACTGGTCGGTACATATTCCATTTTCAAACGCCCTAAATCGCCCGTACCCGACACAATGGCTCGCATGCCTGTATGTTCCAAACGCACTGAAAGTGAGTGTTCTTTGTCAGAAAGCAACATGACACGGCTACTGTGTGGATACACCGCAATGATCTGCCCCATAATGCCTTTATCATCCAAAACGGTTTGCCCGACTTTGAGCTGATTTTGTGAACCACGGTTAATCACAATAATGTGGCGCAAAGGATCGGCATCGGTACCAATTACTTCAGCAATTTCCATGCGTCCATCAATGATTAGAGGCGTATCGAGTAGACCACGCAGGCGGGTATTTTCTGCAGAGAGTTCAGACAATTTTTGCAAACGGACTTGAGCCTGTAATAGCTCTGCCTGCATCGCGGTATTTTCACGACGCAATTGAGCCTCAGACTTACTTTGTTGACTTAGCCATTCTCGCGACAATACAGGATAGCTTGCAAGGGCATAAATTGGATTATATGCCGCATACAAAACATCACGTGCAGGTTGAATTACATGCGGGACACGCCAGTTAAAGAACAGGATGACCAAGCAAGTAATGACCGCAATTATAAAAGAGCGAAAAGATGGCGGTTGTCTGGAAAACAGATTTGTTTGCACCGCCGAATCCTATGTATTAGCCAACAAATAACATATCGTGGTTTGGATTATCAAAGAATTCCAAGACCTTGCCACCACCACGGGTAACGCAAGTTAATGGTTCTTCTGCGACTACCACAGGCAAGCCAGTTTCTTGTGCCAAAAGCTTGTCTAGGTTACGCAATAACGCACCGCCACCGGTGAGCACAATTCCACGCTCTGCAATATCGGAAGAAAGTTCTGGTGGAGTTTGTTCCAGTGCAGATTTTACTGCCGATACAATGCTTTGTAACGGATCAGAAATGGCTTGGGTAATTTCATCAGAAGTTACAGTAATGGCACGTGGCACACCTTCTGCCAAGTTACGACCACGCACTTCAATTTCCAGTGGTTTAGCACCTTCATCTGGCAATGCCATGCCAACTTCTTTCTTAATAGTTTCTGCTGTGGTTTCACCAATCACACAACCATGTGCCTTGCGCACGTAGTTAATGATTTGCTCATCAAACACATCGCCACCAATACGCAATGAATCTGAATAAACACAACCTTGTAATGAAATAATCGCGATTTCTGTCGTGCCACCACCAACATCTACCACCATTGAGCCACAAGCTTGCTCGACAGGCATACCTGCACCAATTGCTGCTGCCATTGGCTCTTCAATTAAACGTACATCACGTGCGCCCGCATTAAACACGGCTTCACGAATGGCACGGCGCTCTACCAAAGTAGATTTGCATGGTACACACACCACTACACGCGGTGCAGGTGGGAATAAACGTTTTTCATGCACTTTGCCAATAAATTGGTTCAGCATGGTTTCAGTCACTTCAAAATCAGCGATAACACCATCTTTCATTGGGCGAATTGCAGAAATGTTTGCAGGGGTACGACCCAACATTTGTTTGGCATCAAGACCGACTGCGGCAACAATTTTCTGTGAACCGCTGTGACGAATTGCCACAACTGTCGGTTCATTTAATATAATGCCTCGTCCTGGCGCATAAATAAGTGTATTTGCTGTACCTAAATCAATGGCTAGGTCTGGCGAAAACAAGCCAATTAGTCGTTTTAGAATCACGGAGTCGTTCTCGATTAAACTTTATGTGGACGCAAGTTGGCAACTTTAACTAAATGTGGTGCGTTGAACAAGTCAATCGCTTATTATAACGCACGATATTTTGAAATTTTTTATTAATACTGATTTTAGGTGATGTTATGTCTACCTCGGATGCTCAGCATTCTGCAGATTTAAATGCACAAACAGTTTCAGCAATTGCCCATCTTGCTCGTCTTAAACTCAATGATACGCAATCTGCTGAGTATGCTCAAAGTCTAAATAAAATTTTAGGCATGATGGAAAGCTTAAAAGGCATAAATACCGATGACGTTGAGCCTTTAAAAAGCCCATTTGACCACCCTCAACCATTACGTGAAGACGTCGTAACCGAACAGAATCATCGTGAGCAATATCAAGCTGTTGCCCCTGCAGTTCAGGATGGCTTGTACCTTGTTCCACGTGTGATTGAATAATTTATTCGGCTGTTACATTTTGACTTCATAAAAAGGTAAAAGAATTTTTCTCATGACAGATTTACATCGCTTATCGATTCGTGAAATCTCTGAGGGTTTAGCGGCAGCCAAATTCTCCTCTCGCGAACTAACAGAACATTATTTAAAACGTATTGCCAAAATTGATCCGCAAGTGCGCTCTTATGTCACCGTGACCAATGAAGTAGCACTGGCACAGGCGGATGCAGCCGATGCATTACGTCAGGCGGGTCAAGCGACAGCACTGACAGGTATTCCTGTTGCACATAAAGATATTTTTTGTACCCAAGGCATTAAAACCTCTGCGGGTTCAAAAATGCTGGACAATTTTATCTCGCCTTATGACGCAACTGTGGTGGCACAAGGTAAAAATGCAGGTTTGGTCACTTTGGGTAAAGTGAACATGGACGAATTCGCAATGGGTTCAACCTCTGAAAGTTCGTTCTATGGCGCGACCAAAAACCCATGGGCACTTGACCATGTACCGGGTGGTTCGTCAGGTGGTTCTGCTGCTGTCGTGGCGGCTGACCTTGCACCATTTGCTACAGGTACAGATACAGGTGGTTCAATCCGTCAGCCTGCGTCTTTCTGTGGTTTGACTGGTCTCAAACCAACTTACGGACGTGTTTCACGTTACGGCATCATCGCTTATGCATCATCTTTAGATCAGGCAGGCCCAATGGCACGCTCTGCAGAAGACTGCGCATATTTAATGAATGTAATGGCAGGTCATGACGCCAAAGACTCAACCTCTATGGATAAAGCGGTTGAAGATTATGTGGCGAACCTGAATGCAACAACGCTCAAAGGCTTACGCATTGGTATTCCGAAACAATACTTCAATGTGGCTGGTTTAGATGCTGCGGTGAAAGCACGTGTTGAAGAATCACTAAAAAAATTAGAAGAATTGGGTGCAGTATTGGTTGAGATTGATCTCAACATGACTGAAAGCTACGTGCCAACTTACTATCTGATTGCCCCTGCAGAAGCATCATCTAACCTTTCTCGTTACGATGGTGTGCGTTATGGCTACCGTGCAGAAAATCCTCAAGATATTTTAGACCTCTACAAACGCTCGCGTTCTGAAGGTTTTGGTGCAGAAGTACAACGTCGTATCTTGATTGGTACTTATGCCCTTTCTGCAGGTTATTACGATGCCTATTACGTGAAAGCGCAAAAGGTGCGTCGTTTAATTCAGCAAGACTTCTTAAAAGCCTTTGAACAGGTCGATGTGATTGCAGCACCAACTGCACCAACAACTGCCTACAAAATTGGCGCGTCTTTAGACCCTGTTGAAATGTATTTGGGTGATATTTACACCATTGCGGTGAACTTGGCAGGCTTACCAGCAATTAGTGCGCCTGTTGGTTTTGACCAAGACAACTTGCCTGTTGGTTTACAACTGATTGGCAACTACTGGTCTGAATCACAACTGCTATCTGTGGTACATCAATACCAACAAGCGACAGACTGGCATAGCAAACGCGCGGCAATTGCTGAGGAGAATGCATAATGGCGAGCAATCAAAAGAAAGCGAAATCAAACCTGATTGATGGCTGGGAAGTCGTAATTGGGATTGAAATTCACACGCAACTTGCAACCAATTCTAAAATCTTCTCAGGTTCATCAACCGAATTTGGTCAAGACCCAAATACGCAAGCCAGCCTTGTTGATTTAGCTATGCCGGGCGTCTTGCCTGTGTTGAATAAAGAAGTGGTGGATTTGGCAATCCGTTTTGGTTTAGGTATTGATGCCTACATCGACCAAGCGTCTGTGTTTGCGCGCAAAAACTACTTCTACCCAGACTCGCCTAAAGGCTACCAAATTAGCCAGATGGATAACCCGATTGTAGGCTTGGGTCATATCGACATCCAACTTGAAGATGGCACGACCAAACGCATTGGCGTAACCCGTGCACACCTTGAAGAAGATGCGGGTAAGTCGATTCATGATCAATTTGAAGGCATGTCAGGTATTGACCTCAACCGTGCAGGTACGCCTTTGCTTGAAATTGTATCTGAACCCGATATGCGTTCGGTTGAAGAAGCGGTTGCTTATATTAAAGCGATTCACACTTTGGTACGTTGGTTAGGCATTTCTGACGGCAACATGGCAGAAGGTTCATTCCGTGCGGACTGTAACGTGTCGCTACGTCGTCCGGGTCAACCCTTCGGTACACGTTGTGAGCTTAAAAACTTGAACTCATTCCGTTTCATTGAACAAGCGATCAATGTTGAAATTGAACGTCAAATGGAAATTTTGGAATGGGATGGCACGATTGACCAAGAAACACGTTTATTCGACCCTGTGAAGATGGAAACGCGTTCAATGCGTTCGAAGGAAGAAGCCAACGATTACCGTTACTTCCCTGATCCAGACTTGTTGCCTGTGATTATTCCTGATGCGCAAATTGAAGCCATTAAAGCAACTATGCCTGAGCTTCCTGCTGCACGTCGTGCACGTTTCGTGGCGGACTTTGGTGTGACTGAGTACGATGCTCACGTGCTCACATTGACTCGTGAAATGTCAGAATTTTACGAAGCTGTAGTTGCTGCGGCTGGTGGTGCGGCACAAGGTAAGATTGCTGCAAACTGGGTAATGGGCGAATTCTCAGGTGCTTTAAATAAAGCAGGCTTAGACTTGGCTGATTCTCCTGTATCTGCGGAAAAACTTGGCGGTATGATCGCGCGTATTGTGGACAACACGATTAATGGTAAGATCGCGAAGCAAGTATTCGGCTTTATGTGGGAAGAAGGCAAATCTGCGGATGAAATTATTGCTGCAAAAGGCTTGAAACAGGAAACTGATACAGGCGCAATTGAAGCAATTATTAAAGACGTACTTGCTGCGAACGAGAAGATGGTTGAAGAGTATAAATCTGGTAAAGAGAAAGCCTTTAACGGTCTTGTTGGTCAAGTGATGAAAGCTGCGAAAGGTAAAGCCAACCCTGCACAAGTAAATGAATTAATGAAGAAATTGATTGGTTGATTAATTGACTAATTATTTGTTTTTATGAGATAAAGACCCTACCTTGTGTAGGGTTTTATTTTTAGAGAAAAAAATGGTTTTAAAAACGATCTTTAATGTTTCAGAAGAAAAAACAGCAAAATTAGCAGTATTAATTGATGCAGATAATGCTTCTGCAAAAGATATTGAAAATATTTTAAATGAGATCACTCAATACGGTGAGGCAACGGTAAAACGTATTTATGGTAACTTTGTCAGTCAAAATGGGAGTTGGAAGCAAGCTATTAATAATTTAGCTATTAAACCTATGCAGCAATTTGCTTATACAACAGGTAAAAATGCAACCGATGGTTTTATGATTATCGATGCAATGGATTTACTTTATACAGACCGTTTTGATGGCTTCTGCCTTGTATCAAGTGACAGTGACTTTACAGCCTTAGCAATACGCATTAAAGAGCAAGGGGCCACCGTTTATGGATTTGGCAAGAAACAAACGCCCGAAGCCTTCCGCAATGCTTGTTCTCACTTCACCTATGTAGAGAACCTAAGTGGATATGAAGAACCTCAAATTAAAGAGCTCCCTTTGATTGAAACGAAGAAAGAACAGAATCCTCAACCCTCTAGTAAAACTGAAGCCTTAAACAACACCACTTCAGCGCAGAAACTACCACTACATATTATTAAACAAATTTTTGACAATCATGATACTGAATGGATTCCAGCTTCTTCATTTACATCGCAATGGAAACTTTTACAAAATGACTTTGATCCCAGAAACTATGGCTTTAAAAAAGTTGTTGATTTGATTAAAAGTTATACAAATATTTTTGACTATGACGAACGTATTTTTGATAGTGGACATAAACAAATTTACATAAAATTAAAAATTTAAAATTAAAAGTTGGGCTTTGAAAGTGAGAGTTACCCTCACTTCATGCCTCTCAACATATTCTTAGCCCCTGCGTGATTATAATTGTTGGCTAAATTCTGCAAAATACGTTTCGCCTGCGCATCTGAATTTGGAAAACGACTCCGATAACTCGAAACACCCGTTAAACAACGTGCCACCAACATGCCAGATTCTGTATAAATACGTGTACCCTCTGCGCCCTGTAACTTGCCATAGTTATAAGCACGTTGCGCATTATTACAGGCATTAATCTGATTACGCCCACTATTTAAATCACGACGTGCTGCAACATATAAACGTGTCTGTTGCTGTTGTGGTGTCTCAACCACGCGTGGTGGAGCTGTTTTTACTGGCGCAACTACAGGCTCTTTTTTCTCTTCAGGTTTTTCTTTCATTTCAGCAACTTTGGTTGCATTTGTTGTTTTTGGATTACTTTGAGCTGCTTTAGGTGCAGCCTTTGCAGGTGTAGAAACCGCGCGGTAAAAACGTCGTGCTTCATCTTCAGACATTATTTTAGTAACCAAACTCACCACTCGCGCTTCACCACGCTGTTCCAACTGTCGCTCTGCCACAGGCTCGATAGACACAATCCAACTTTCGCCCTGATTACCTACACAACGGTATGCCCCAATCCCCTGTTTTACATCTCGATAAGTATTGAGTAATTTTTTAGACCATGCATTTTTAACTAAACTCATTGAGCTTTTATAGGCAAGCGTTAAGCGTCCATGTTGTGACTGACAATAGCTGCCCATATATTTACGTGGAATCATAGATTCAGCAGGCTGATCTTTGCGCTGTGGCCCCCAATAATAGACATATTCTTTAGCGGCACCACTGGGCTGATTTAAGTTTTTTTGAACAATCAGTTCTTGTGCAGATGCAAAATGCTTCACCGAATTTGGGCTATATTGATCGACTGTTGCACAACCAAATAATAGGCTGCCCACCCCCCCCATCAAAAGTATTTTTTTGCAGGTCACGTTTCAATTCTCAATTGTTTTTATAGGAATGAAAATATATGAATTAGCGGAAAATAACAAATCTAACACCTTGATTTTATAGTTAAATAATCATCGCTTTATTTGAATCGCGTTTGATATTTTTATAAAACAATCCAATTCATCACAGTTTTTTATGATTTTGAATACTAACACTCATATTATTTTTTATACAACTGTTCAGATCTATTTATATTTAGCAATCATGGCTCTGAACATGTGAACGCGACATCCACAACAAATCATGGATGTCGCCACCACAACTAGTGATCCAATGTCGATTCAAATGCTTTTAAACGCTTATGAATAGACAAGAGCTCAATAATAGTCGGCCAAGACGCGATGAGGTACTGGAACGACTCACGGACTTTGCCAAATACGTTGGCGATTTGCATCATCAAGCCCAAGGTAATTGCCCCTGCGGCAATGCTTGGGAATAACACAAATAAGCCGTAAATATTGTCTAATTGCATATACCAAATACGCACCAAGTTAAAATAGGCGTAGTGGAAATATAGACGGAAATAATTAAAGCGCACCTTGCTAAACAGTTCTTTTAAACTCAGCGGATCGGCACGTTCTGGATGATCTTCACCATAAACCAGTTCTTTACGATATGCAGCTTCGACTTTTTGGTTGTTAAATTCCAAACCTGGAAGTTTTGCACCCACCACCATCAACACCACCGTACCAAATACTGCCCAGCCAACAGCCGCCCACACTAAGGCATACGGAATTTCCCCAATTATAGGCAAGGCTTTGACATGCACAGACAAACTAAACAGCACAGGTAAAAATGCCAACAAAGTCATTAGGGCTTCGACTAAATTCACCCCTAAAGTTTCCATGGTTCTGGCAAAACGCATGGTATCTTCTTGAATACGCTGTGATGCACCTTCAATATGTCTGAGTTTTTCCCAATGTGCGGTGTAATAATTATTCATTGCCGTACGCCAACGGAAGACATAGTGACTGACAAAAAACAAGTTCAAAACCATTAAGGTCACAGCCACCATGGCGATGTATAAAAAGGTCAGCACGCCTGTATAGAGCTCATTGACATCTCCACCACCACTACTGAGCATTTTTTGAATCAGGTCATAAAATGGGTTGTACCAAGCATTCACCACAACATTGACTTGTACCCCAAACCAAATATTGAACAGGATGAATGCCGATCCCCATACCGACCAACGCTGCCACGGGTTATTAGATTTAAATTTCCAAAAGGTGGCAAAAATAGTGGTTGATACAAAAAACCAGAAATAAAACCATAAAAATGCAGGTGACCAAAAACGACTGACATCAATGGGTAATGTTGCTTCGGCATAACCTTGTGGGAAGCCAATCCAACTGCCCCATGCGCTACCGCCTGAATACCACAAAGCCAGATTAATGGCGAACCAAACAAGCAATGAAATAAAAAACCACTTTGGATTTGGAAAAAATGACTTAAACATGCAGACAAAAAGCCTTTATTTTTTAAATTGGAATGTAAAACCCAGTGCCTTCACCACTTAAAAAAGCGTGAATGGATACTTTAACTTTTATACTTTATACGCTGTTTTTTCAGCAATAATTTTATTTTTATACTGAAAACTGTAAATTTCATCAATCGGCTATATTTTACTGCGCTGTTCATTTGCCATTCATCTAAGAAATTACATCAAATTTCAATTTCTTATATTTTTAAAATGTCAAATTATGAAGTATTGGGCAAATTTATTGCGATTTTTTGACCAACAATTCAAGTACAAAATATTTAAACCCGACACAAATTTACGATTTTGTGTAGATTATTCATCAATTTACTATATAATACAGTTGATTAAAAATAACTCATTTAGGGTGCGGTATGGAATCTCCAACAGAAAACATTGCTATTGAGCTACTTGAACCTATTGTTCTACGTAAAGAAAACTGCGCACCAATTGAATTCGAGCAAGGTACAATTTTAAAAGTTTTATTGGTTAATCCTAACTCCTACTTGGTTACCGTAGACGACGAATTTAACTTTACTGTCTCTTTAGAAGATGAAAATAAGGTGTGGCGTAAACTTTAATTACTGAGTCGCCACAAACTTTAATGATTGAATGTACGCAAAGCACATTCAATCATTAGATAAAGCTTGATAAATACGCTACTGCTTTCATGGCTTATAAAAACTAAACTTTCATTACACCTATCAATCACAGCATCCTTTTAATTTTTCAGAAGTCCACTTCGGGTATGGCTCTCTGAAAATGTTGCCTAAGATTCAGTTTTCAATCCTCTGTATATCATTGTAGATTTTGCAACAATCTCATCAAAATCACCTTTATATTGGGCAAAATGAGATAAAAATTAGCTTTAAATTTTCATCTTATTTTCTCTATAAAAATCAATAAAATATACCAATTGATCAAACCAAAACAACAACAGCAATGACTTTAAATTCACTTTTACAACTAAGCAAAACCAAAATTAATCAAAAATTATGATAAGATCATGCTTCTTGTAAAACACATTTTTTTATAAAGATGAGTTGCTTAAGCAATTTTTACTGTCTTTAGTGTGTTTTATTTTTTCTATTTTTTTAATTCACATCCTATTTTGACAAGATCTACTTGATCTCTAAATTTAGGATTGTATTTGCTTATTTTTATAATGCGGATATTTAAAATCCTGAATTGTGTCACTCAAAATTGGAGAAGTAATTAAGAACTCAAAAACTAATGGAGATAGCAATGGATCGAATTGCAATTATTGGCGCTGGCCCAAGCGGCATGGCCCAATTAAGAGCGTTTCAGTCAGCAAAGGCCAAAGGTCTACAAGTTCCTGAAATTGTATGTTTCGAAAAACAAAATGATTGGGGTGGACTCTGGAACTATACTTGGCGCACAGGTATAGATGAACATGGCGAACCTGTCCACGGCAGTATGTACCGTTATTTATGGTCAAATGGCCCTAAAGAAGCGCTAGAATTTGCCGATTATACTTTTGATGAACACTTCAAAAAACCAATCGCGTCTTATCCGCCACGCGCAGTGTTGTGGGATTATATTCAAGGTCGTGCAGAAAAAGCACAGGTGAAAGACTTAGTCCGCTTTAATACCGCCGTTCAGCATATTCATTATGATGATGCGACGCAAAAATTTACGGTTGATGTCGAAGATTACGCACAGCAACGTCATTATTCAGAACAGTTTGATTATGTTGTGGTGGCCTCTGGGCACTTTTCTACCCCGCGTGTCCCTGTTTATGAAGGCTTTGATCAATTCCATGGTCGTATTTTACACGCGCATGATTTCCGTGATGCACTGGAATTTAAAGGTAAATCAGTGCTGTTGGTGGGCAGCAGCTACTCTGCCGAAGACATTGGTTCGCAATGTTATAAATACGGCGCCAAACAAATTTACAGTTGCTATCGCAGTAAAGCCATGGGCTTTAAGTGGCCCAAAAACTGGTCTGAAAAACCACAATTACTGCGTGTAGATGAAAATACTGCTTATTTTGGTGATGGAACATCGGCCAAAATTGATGCCATTATTTTATGTACGGGCTATTTACACCACTTCCCGTTTATTGAAGATGGCTTGCGCCTCAGAACGCATAACTGCCTTTATCCACTAGGTTTATATCAAGGTGTGGTTTGGGAAAAGAATCCACGTTTGTTCTATTTGGGTATGCAAGATCAATGGTACACCTTCAATATGTTCGATGCGCAGGCATGGTTTGTCCGCGATGTGATTTTGGGCAAAATTGCGTTGCCAAGCATAGACGAAATGCAAAGCCATACCCAAACCTTGCATGAAAAAGAACAACGCTTAATGAGCGATGAACAATCTGCACGTTTTCAAGGGGATTACATCAAACGCCTGATTGCGCAGACCGACTATCCATCTTTCAATATTGATGCAGTACACGATATTTTCATGCAATGGAAAAAGCATAAAAAAGAAAATATTATGGGCTTTAGAGATAAAGTTTATCGCTCAGTGATGACAGGAAAAATGGCTAAACCGCATCACACACCATGGCTTTATGCACTAGATGATTCTTTGGAAAGTTATCTAGAAGATGAAGCTCAACGTGAGGCAATGTAAGGCGTAATCTAAAAGATCAAAGTAACGAAAAAACCGCTACAAGCCTCAAAAGTTTTGCTGATGAGGCTTGTGGTTTAAAGATTTATTTCAACTTAGCGTTATTTTAGAAATAGCGCTGATTATAAGTCTGACTTAGCACGTTTTAAGGCTTGTTGCCAGCGCGCTAAATGTTCTGCACGCTCTGCTTCATTCATTTGGGGTTCAAATACCCGATCTAACAGCCAAGATGCTGAAATTTCAGATAAGTCAGAAAATACACCCGCCTTTAAACCTGCCATAGCTGCTGCTCCCCAAGCGGTTGATTCCAACATTTTAGGACGTAACACAGGCACATTTAAAATATCGGCTTGGAATTGCATCAACATATCATTTTGACTAGCACCACCATCGACTCGAAGCTCTTTCAGTGGATGATCTAAATCGGATTGCATCGCAGTGAGTACATCCGACACCTGAAATGCAATGGATTCCAAGGCAGCACGGGCAATATGTGCCTTGTTGGTGCCACGTGACATTCCACATAAAAGCGCTCGCGCTTCACTGTCCCAATGTGGCGCACCAAGCCCTGTAAATGCAGGAACTAGCACTACACCATCGCTAGAAGTTACACTATTGGCAAGTTGTTCCACATCGCTGCTTTTTTGGATAATACCCAAACCATCGCGCAGCCATTGCACTACAGCACCTGCCATAAAAACACTGCCTTCAAGGGCAAAATGGGTTTGATTTTGACATTGCCACGCCAAAGTGGTAAGTAACTTATTTTGGCTAAATTGCACCTGATTGCCTGTATTAAACAACATAAAACAGCCTGTACCATAGGTGTTTTTTGCTGTTCCAACTTCAAAGCACGATTGCCCAAACAACGCCGCCTGCTGATCGCCTAAAATACCTGTAATTGGGATATTCGCGCCCAATAAACCCGTTGCGGTATCTGCAATATAGCTGTCGGATGCAATAATTTTGGGTAAGACCGATGCGGGAATTTGAAATAATTCCAGTAATTCTTCATCCCAAGTTTGGCGATGTAAATTCATCAACATCGTTCTTGAAGCATTACTCGCTTCAATGACATGCTCTGCGCCTTGGGTCAAATTCCAAATTAACCAACTGTCGATGGTGCCAAAAGCCACGTGCCCCTGTTGTGCCAATGCTTTTAACCCATCGACATGCTCAAGCAACCACACCAGTTTGCCTGCACTAAAATACGGATCGATACGCAGACCTGTTTTTTCCTGAATCAATTGCATCTGGTTATTTTGAATCAACTGATGACACCAATCAGCCGCACGACGATCTTGCCAAATTATGGCAGGTGCCAGTGGTTTGCCTGTGCGTTTATCCCACACCACTGTGGTTTCACGTTGATTGGTCACGCCAATCGCGTGAATGTCTTTAGCCAAAACACCTGCAGTCGCCAGAGCCTGTTGCACCACAGCAATTTGATTTGACCAGATTTCTTGAGCATCTTGCTCCACCCAACCTGAATATGGGGTCTGGATATGGGTTTCTCGTTGTGCCGTTGCCTGAACTTGTCCGTGTTCATTAAAGATGATGGCACGACTAGAAGTTGTGCCTTGGTCGAGTGCTAGTAAATAACTCATATTTTTTATTGTGTTTGACTTGAAAAATAAAATATTAGCGCAATTATGTAACTAAGCGCATCGAAATGTGTAATTGTGCAGAAAATACATCGTAATTTTTGCCAGCTATGCTATGATTGCGCTGTGATATGGGGGTGTTATTGGCTTCGACGCTGATGATGAAGCTCATAGATGCATGCCGAGAGCGCATTTTCTCTCGTAAATCAAATTTGCATTAAAATAGTCGCAAACGACGAATCTTACGCTCTAGCTGCCTAAGGGCCGCTTGTCCGCTTCACTGAATACTTGTGGTCAGTGAACCCGACTGAAGCGCACGCACACAAGTCCGTATAGAGTTGAGCCTCGGGACTTTATACCAAACTTAGAGGATCGCACTTTGAACCCTGTTCGTCGGGTCTTAGAGTGTTAAAACAATAGACGATATCTAAGCATGTAGTATTCTCGAGTGTAGTGTTGGCGGACGCGGGTTCAACTCCCGCCACCTCCACCAAATTCTTAAATTCATATGAAGTTACATAACTAAATATGACTAAAAAAGCCTTAAACATCAGTGTTTAAGGCTTTTTCTATGGGTTTTGCGTCCAATGCTATCCAGAACAAATTGACCCAAATTTGAATAAATTGGGTCAAAATTGCGTCAATTTGACCCACAACTTTTAGATCTATAATGACCTGAAGCGAAGTACATCTCTCAAACAACCCTTGTCATAAATTTGTAATGTTTGTTGCTTATAAATTCTTAGAAATTTCAACTTTATATTTTAAGGTTCAGGAATGTCAGCAAACATCAGCTTAAAGTATCTAAATTCATTGATCAGTGATGCTCAGACTAAAGGCAATAAAATTGAGAAAATATTATTGGGCTATAAGGCTTATTATTTTTTCATGTCAGATAGTGATTTCCATAAGGCAGTGACTAGCTCTGCACTCTCGCCAAGCAAACGTAAATATAAAGACCATAAAATTAAAGTGACCCAAGACGACTATCAAATTGAGGTAAAACTTCACGAAAAATGATCAGGATTGCTCACTTTTGCACAATACAGGTTCAAATCCACTTTTAGGATTTAAGCCTTTTTATTGGACGGTTTATTCATCTCCAAACATTTTTCGCTTTCATCCCCCAAACCGAATAACTCTCCCGCACAATAACAAAATAGATTATATTCTCCTTAATTGATAAAAAATTATGCGGAGTACACATGCAGGTATTTCCCTTAGGCAAGCGAACGATTTCCGTGATTGTGGTCATTGTAGCTTTGGTTTTATTGTTAATTTACGTAGTCTTACGCACAGGCCCATTTGCCCCTGTCAACGTCACCCTCACGCAAGCCAAATACCAATCCATTCAACCTAGCCTGTTTGGCATAGCTACCGTTGAAGCGCGTTATAACTATAAAATTGGCCCAACTGCAGCAGGTCGCTTAAAAAACTTAAAAGTAGATATTGGCGATAACGTACAAGCAGAACAACTGTTAGGCGAAATGGATCCTGTCGATTTGGAAGATCGTTTATTGGCTCAACGTGCGATAATCCAAAAAATTACCGCTCAGCAACAAGACACTCAAATCCGTCAAAATTTTGCGCAGCAACAAGTCAAGCGTTATCAACAACTGGCCAAAATCAATGCCACCAGCCAAGAATCTTTAGCCATTAAACAACAAGAGCTCGATTTGGCAACGGCGGCACTCAGCGCGATGCAACAAGAACTCAATAAAGCACGTGCAGACCTGAATACCTTACAAGCACAGCGTGATAATTTAAATTTAGTGGCCACAGCTGCAGGTGTCGTCACTGCACGTTATGCAGAACCGGGTTCAACGGTGGTAGCAGGTCAAACCGTACTAGAAATTGTCGATCCTAACTCCATTTGGATGAATGCCCGTTTCGATCAATCCAGTGCGATTGGTTTAGCTGCTGACTTACCAGCTCAAATTCATTTACGTTCACGGCAAAATAATGCTTTGGCAGGTCATGTGTTATGGGTAGAACCTCGTGCCGATGCCATTACCGAAGAAATTTTAGCTAAAGTGGTTTTTAATCAACCTCCAACGCCTCTTCCGCCTTTGGGTGAGTTAGCAGAAGTCACCATCAGCCTCGCACCATTGGCACGCAGCTTAACCATTCCCAATGCGGCAGTTCACCGTATCAATAACCAAGTAGGCGTGTGGAAAGTTGTGGCCGAAAAGCCGCAATTTGTTGAAGTTCAATTAGGACGTTCAAATTTAGCGGGCGATGTGCAAGTGCTCGCAGGCTTATCCGAAAATGATCAAGTGGTGCTGTATAGTGAAAAACCCCTACATGCCAAAAACCGTTTACGGGTTGTCAAGCAACTTGCAGGAGCAGCTAAATGATTAGTCTGGCAGGTCGTGATATTTTCCATTCATGGGGTAAATTTGTATTTACTGGCTTTGGACTCGGCTTGCTGATTGGTGTGACCTTAATTATGGCTGGCGTGTATCGCGGCATGGTAGATGATGCCAAAGCCCTGCTGAATAACAGTGGTGCTGACCTATGGGTAGTGCAGCAAGATACACTTGGCCCTTATGCAGAACCTTCAAGTGTGCGTGATGATTTATATCGCAGCGTGATGAATATGCCCGGGGTGGCGCATGCTTCAAATATTACTTATTTAACCATGCAAGTGCATCATCAAGATAAAGATATTCGCTCGATGGTGGTCGGGATTCAAACAGGTGAACATGCGTGGAATAACTTGGGGTGGCCGCCACATTTATTGGCAGGACGTCAATTGACCCGCGGGCACTATGAAGCCGTAGCCGACATGAGTACGGGATTAAAGTTGGGTGATCGTATTAAAATCCGTCGTAACACCTTTACCGTGGTGGGTTTAACCCGACGCATGGTGTCTTCGGGTGGTGACCCGATGATTTTTATTCCGCTGAAAGATGCACAACAGGCGCAATTCCAAAAGGACAATGCTGCCATTTTACAAGACCGTAGACGAATTGCAGTAAACCCAATTTATAACCGCCCTGCTTATCCTGACTTGCTTGAAAGCGTACTCAATGCACAAAGTAGCAACCGTTATGTGAATGCTATTTTAGTCCGTTTAAATGCAGGTGCTTCAGCTGAAGAAACAGCAGCACATATTCAGCGTTGGCAACAACTAACAGTCTATACCCGCCCGCAGATGGAACACATTTTAATCAGCAAAATGATTGCCACATCCGCCAAACAAATTGCCATGTTTTTGGTGATTTTGGCCTTGGTCAGCGCCGCGATTGTGGCATTTATTATTTATACCCTGACTATGGACAAAATTCGTGAAATTGCGGTCTTAAAATTAATTGGCACACGCAATCGCACAATCGCTTGGATGATCTTGCAACAAGCACTCGCGCTTGGATTAATTGGGTTTGCTGTTGGTAAAATCAGTTCAACCTTTGCCGCACCATATTTCCCGAAATATGTCTTATTGGTTCCGCAAGATTCTATTTTTGGATTTATTGCGGTGATGCTGATTTGCATGTTAGCCAGTTTGGTTGCAATTCGGATGGCACTGCGCATTGACCCTGCCGAAGCAATTGGGGGATAACATGACACACGGCATTTTAATTGAAGGTTTAAAAAAGCGTTTTGGACAAGGTGACAATGCCTTTTATGCCTTAAAAGATGTCAAAATGCAGGTTGCACCCGGTGAAGTGGTTGGGCTGATTGGCCCCTCAGGTTCGGGTAAAAGCACCTTGCTCAAATGTTTAGGTGCCGTGATTGATCCTACCGAAGGACGCATGACTTTGAGCGATGAGGTGATTTTTGATCAACGTTGGTTAGTCAAAGACTTAAGTGCCTTACGCCGCGATAAAATTGGTTTTATGTTCCAAACCCCGTACTTAATTCCTTTTTTAAATGTTTTGGATAATGTAGCGCTGCTGCCGATGTTAGCAGGCGTAGCCAATGACATTGCCCGCGCCCGCGCATTGGAAATTTTAACGGCGCTCGATGTGCAGCATCGGGTACATGCCATGCCTGGGCAATTGTCTGGTGGTGAACAACAGCGTGTCGCCATTGCACGTGGTTTGATTAATCAACCGCCTGTGATTTTAGCCGATGAACCCACTGCACCATTGGATAGTGTACGCGCGATGACCGTGATTCGCTTATTACACGAAATGGCAGAAAAATTTCAAACTGCAATTATTGTAGTCACACATGACGATAAAATCATCCCTACCTTTAAACGCTTGTACCACATTCGAGATGGTGTGACTTATGAAGAACAAGGCGAAGGACGTCCTTTTAAGTAGGCTCTAAAGTTTTCAGCGCTGGAAACTGATGTTTTAGCTCAATATCAAAAGCAATAAAATATCTGCATTTCAAGTTACATGCGACACAATGCTAAAAAACGGTTGATGTGGTATTCTGATAGCATCAGAAATGCAAAAATATAATACTTACTAGCTTCATACTGTTCTTGGAATTTAATCAAAATACGCATATATTGATTAAATAGAGCAATTTATTCTTAATCCAAGAATTGACGCGCTAACCATGAAACTTAATCACCTAGAGGTTTTAGATATGTCAACTAGAAACCGAACCAATGAAAGTGAAATCGCTACAGCTGCAGCTGACGTTTTGCGTGAACGCTTCATTGCAGTAGCTCACAGTGATCGAGTACTTTATGTGGAAAATGATGCCTTAGTCAGCAAAACCCCGAATGGCAAACCAGTTTTAATCAAACAGTTATCTGGTCGGAACCCTGATCTAGCCCGCCAGTTTAATGGTCGCAGAACCTTTAAAATTAGAAAACGTAACATAGAGGCTACTGCAGAATAATTTATGTTGCCAAAAACACCTCGAATCAGAATGTTTGCGGGTCCAAATGGATCGGGCAAAAGTACGATGATTAATGGTTTAGATAGCCGTTTATCTAAATTGTTTTTGAATGCTGACAACCTTGAGCGCGATCTTAAAGCCACACCCATTCTTGATCTAAGTCAATTTGATATACGCATTAATGCAAACATATTGGTTGATTATCTTACTCAAGCAAGTCGACCACTAAAAAATGCAGATGGTACTCTAAGCAAAAGTCCTCTCCTCTCAGTAGATCCTGTGATTAATGGAAGCTTAATCGACTTAAGCGGGAACACGATTGATTCCTACCTCGCAGCCCGAATTCTTGATGTCATCCGTAAAGAGTTACTTACGCTTAAGGTTGGATTTACATTTGAAACCGTAATGTCTCATGAGAGTAAAATCGAGTTTTTGCGAGATGCTAAAACGCAAGGCTATCGTACCTATTTATACTTTGTGACGACTGAGGACCCTGATATTAATGTGGACCGAGTTAAACAACGTGTGAAAAATGGTGGTCATCCAGTCGAAGAAATTAAAATCCGTGAACGCTATTTCCGCACTATGCACATGTTGATTGATGCGATTGAAGTATCTGACCGAGCGTATTTATTTGATAACTCAAGTAATGCGACCAAGAATATGGCTTCTTATATCTGTGAAGTGACTAACGGAGATACATTGATCATTAATCCAGATTTTAAAGGAGAGTTTCCGATCTGGTTTGAAAAATATGTACTTGTTCATTTGGTTGATGAAGAATAAAAAAACCGCGCTTGAATCATTCAAACGCGGTTTTTTAAATATTCACAGGTCAGTAAACTGAACCCATCGGCATCTTACTCAGCCAACATTTTACTCAGTATTCATAGCCATTGTTGATTGACCATTGCTGCAATTTGCCATAATAGATTTCATCGTTGAACAGTAGGTCTGCTTTAGAGGCAGCATTACTTTCTTCAGTTGGGCAGAAACCATCATCACAATCGGCATCGACAACCCAGCAACCACGAACGAACAATACTTTATTGCCTTCTTGCTCCAGTTGTTTCTGAACGCGATCAATCGCTTCATGTAAGTCATCTGCGCCTAAATATGCGGTCAAATACGCATAAGAGCCTGTTTCATCGGATGCTTTGCGGAACTCGACACCCACACAAAATAAATGTTTTTTCATTCTTGGCTCCTTGTCATCTTATACAGCTAAACTAATCTTTAATTTGGTCTAGGTCTAGTGCTTTTTCTTACACTTAACAATACGTTACCTATTCACAATACTGCAGTTCAAAGTAAAAACATAGTATCCAAATATTAGACTTAAGCCATAATCGCTGTATAAATGAGGTAGAGCGCAACACCAATGACTGTTGTAGCAAATACCTTTTGTACAGTATTGCTATTCATGCGATGTACCAAAGTACGTCCAAGTAACATCCCGACAATACACGCCAGAACAAAGGTGATGGTGACTGCCATTGGGTACTGAAAGCCATCTAAAACGTGTGCTGAAATACTCACGCCACCAATCAGGAAAATAATCATCAAAGAGGTTGCGACGATACTGCGCATATCCAAATCGGTAAATTTACGCAATAACGGCACAATAATAAAACCACCGCCCACACCCAACAAACCCGTCAACAAGCCTGCAATTACACCAACACCACCAAGCAAAGACGCCGTTTTAACATTCCAAATTAAGCGTCCTGTGTTTTGGTTTACCTTACACGGTGGATTAATTTGGTCGTTGACTTTATTAAAGAAAATACGATACGCCACAATAAACATGACCAGACTGAACGCCAGTGTTAACCAAATGGGCGGGACAATACCTGCCAAATGCACCCCATAACGTGCAGATGGAATACTGATTAAGGCAATCCACAATGCAGCACGATAACGCACAATACGTTTGAACAAGCCTTCAACTGTGCCAACCAAAGCTGCCAAAGTGACTGCCAATAAACCCACGGGTGCAGCCTGCACCACAGTCCAGCCTTGGCTTGCCATAAGAGCAGGAACGGCAAGAATACCGCCCCCTGCCCCTGTCAAACCCAGCAAAGTACCAATCGCCAAGCCTTCTAGGATTAACATCCACATGCGTATTTTCCCCTATTCCATCACTGTGTTGTGCTGTGCAAGCATTACTTGCCGCAAACTTTATTGGCAGGCAAAGCCACATCAATATGTTTTGGATAAGGCAGTTTTAAATTCTGCATGAGGGTAATAAATTCCGCTTTGGTGCGCCCTTGTCCTAAACGCGAGTTATTGCGTTTTTCCTGCCCAACGGTAGAAGACACACGCCCTTTGTAGTCATGCCCTGGGTACACCAAAGTGTCATCAGGTAAGCTAAAAATTTGTAGATGAATGCTGTCATATAAAGTCGCCGGGTTGCCTTCCTGAAAGTCAGTACGACCACAACCATCAATTAACAACGCATCGCCAGTGAATACCATGCCATTGACCACATAGCTGGTACAGGCGTTGGTATGACCCGGGGTATAACGTGCTTCAATCAATAATTCACCCACACGAATGGCGCTGCCATCGGTAATGAAAATATCGCCACACACCACACCTGAATTACGATGTAATACAGTTTTACAACCAAAACGTGTTCTGAGTTCGTTGGCAGCAGTAATATGGTCAGCGTGTACGTGCGTATCTAAGCTATACACCAATTGCAAATCATGCTGTTCTAGAAAAGCAGTATATTGCTCAACCTCTGAAATTACAGGGTCAATCAGCACCGCTTCACGGGTTTGTTCAGATGCCAATAAGTAAGTATAGGTCGAGCTGTCAGCTTCAAAAAATTGATGAAAGATCATGAAATATACACCAAGTTTTATATTTTGTTATTCTTAATTTTGCAAATATAGTGCCAACTTAATCTCTTTTAAATATATTAATAAAATACAATATATTAAGAGATATTATTTAATTTAGATCATCCTCCATGTTTCACATCTGTTGCATTTTGTGTTTCAATTGAATCAATAATGAAACAAAAGATGAAACATCATGAATTCGATACATGACTTTGAACAACAAGCCAGTCTTGAAAGCTTTTTGTTTCATTTACAACAACTTTGTCCAGACAGTTTGCTCTATGTTTATGACGACATTGCTCAAACATGGATTTATGAATATGCACAAGATGCTTCTGTTTCTGCAGCTACGGGTAAAACATTAAAAAACCAATTATTGAAATTAAAACTACAATCACAATCAGCATCACAACCACAGACAGGTCTGCTGCAACTCCCGAATAGTGCTAAGGCATGGCACTACCACAGCTTAAATATTCGTGTCCATACAGCCGATTTCACAGGATGTTTATTCTTTCTGCAGCCTAGCGTTGCAACAGTGTCATCACAAACACTCACCCCATCTGCCCAAGCACAAAATAGTTTGGCGGAGTTTTTCCATAGTGATTCGCCACAAATGCAGCATATGTATTCCATTATTGAACGGGTAGCGATTACTGAGTTTCCTGTTTTGGTGCGTGGTGAATCTGGTAGTGGTAAAGAGTTGGTGGCGCAAGCAGTACATGCACGCAGCCAACGGCATGCACAAGTCTTTATTGCGATTAACTGCGCGGCTTTAAATGCCAATATTTTAGAAAGTGAATTGTTTGGGCATGTGAAAGGTGCATTTACAGGGGCAATTCGTGAGCATAAAGGTGTGTTTGAACGTGCTGCAGGTGGTACTTTATTTTTAGATGAAATTGCAGAAATTCCACTGGAACTGCAAGCCAAATTATTGCGAGTATTAGAAACGGGCGAATTCACCCCTTTGGGCGGTGAAAAAGCGATTAAATCGAATGTCAGAATTATTACCGCAACCCATCGCGCTTTACGTGAAGAAGCGCGTTTAGGCAGATTTCGCCAAGATTTACTTTATCGTTTACGGGTGATTCCAATTTTTGTGCCACCACTACGTGAACGTAAACAAGATATCCCTAAAATTGCAGCATTTATTTTGCAACAACAAGCCCAGTTTCAGGTCACGCCACATTTGACCGAGCAAGCACTGAAGGTATTAATCAATTACGACTGGCCGGGCAACGTGCGTGAATTAAAGAATACCTTGCTGTATGCATTGACCATGTCAGCAGGTAAAACGGAAATTGATCAACACGATTTACCCGATGAAATTGTGCATGCTAGTTTGAAACTCGCCACAGCTACCCCAACGCCACAACCTATTGAGCTGCCCATCAAAACCAACAATAAAGTAGATAAAGACACACTGCAGGATTTACTGGAAAAATATCAGGGGCAAACTGAATTGGTGGCACAAGCCTTGGGCATTAGCCGAACCACCTTATGGCGTTATCGAAAAAAATATCATTTATGAGGCGGAAGTTTGCTGAATAAAGGACGCTTTGCTTTGATCTGCATATTCATAAATGGTGTCTAAATCTTTTTGAATGGCAGCTGCGACTCGGCTAGGCATCAACTGATTCAGTTTGACAAAGACTTTTTCAGGATAACCGACCTGATAGGATTGACGGTCTGTTTGTAAAAATTGATACAGTTCTTGTGCCACAAATTCAGGTGAATCCACTTTTGTACCCATTTTGATATTCATTTCAATCACATCGGGATTGTTCATACTGGTATTGGTCGCGCGTGGGGAGAAATATCTAAAACGAATGGCAGTCTGACAATACTCTCGCGCCAACGCTTCAGTTGCACCACGCAAGGCAAACTTACTGGCGCAATAACTCACATAGCCAGGATAGCCGATGCTGCCAAAAGTCGAGCCAATATTGATGATCTGACTCGGCTGACTGTCCGACATATATGGAATCACATCCTGAATCAGTTGCAGCGGATAAGCCACATTGACCAACATCATTTGCTCAATGGTATCCTGTGATTGCTGCGCAAACAGACGAAAATCATTCATGCCTGCATTGTTAATATAGTAATGAATCGGCTGTTTTAATGCGGCAAGTGCCTGAATAAAATCATGACGACTGCTGGCATCAATTAAATCACAACGCAGACTGTGTAATTGCAACTGAGGATACTGCTGCGCCAGACTTTGCTCTAGTTGTTGCAAGGTGTCTTGCTTACGCCCAACCAAAATTAAGTTTAAGCCTTTTTCAGCAAAATGATGCGCAATCGCATGACCAATCCCGCCTGTTGCCCCGAAAATCACCGCAGTTAAATTTGACATAAAAGATACTCTCAATTTTAAGATATTCGATACAACTCAATTATAAAAATGCAGGATTCAGTCCCAAGCCCATACAAATATAGAGTTTACGATCTTCTAATGGCACCAATATTTCACGTCTGCCATGCATAAAGCGCTTGTTATCAATGAGCACCACATCACCATCTTGCCAGTCAATTTCTGAGGTTTCACGCTCGCATCGCTCTGCCAATTCTTCCAATAATTCTGCTTGGATTTCGCTGCCATCGGCAAAGTAAAAACGCTGCTTTTCGTAATTATAAGAAGGCCCCAACAAGGTGTTGGCAAAGGCAGGCACAGCTTTTAAATTGTCATGGCGAATCATCGGCATGCTTAAATCGTACTGTACGCCTTCATCATGCGCAGGGCGAATCCGTTGTCTAGGAATCATCTCAATAAAATGAGCGAGTTCCTGCTGCCCGACCTGTACGGCATCGGCAATATTGAGTGCTGTCGCCACATACTTTTGCCACATCGCTTTGGGTAAGTAACGGCTGATGGTCATCGGTTCAGCAAATTTCTGCTTCAGTGTGTCAGGCAGTTTTTGCCATACCTCATGTCCATCACATAAAGTAGTCTGCGAACCACGCGAAGCACTTTTTTCACTAAAAAAAGCAATAATATCAGGCGGCATTGGGGTTGAACCATTTTCTATATGCAGTCCCATTGCCTGCGTACCTGCATCTACTTTTTGCGATTGTCGGGTCACATTTTCACGTGCAGGGTCATAGGTCAGCTTTTGGCAAATATTGCTCATCAGCCCACTAAACGCATTCACATCATAATGTTCATTTCTAAGTAAAACCCAACCGTGCTCCACCAAACGATCTTTAATTTGTTGTGGGGAATGTTTGAATTGCTGTTGTGCAATATTCATGTGATTTCTCTCTATCTCTATTGATGACTGACAGGTTGATGTCTATCTGTGAAACATCTCCAAGATCAGCCATTAAATACGTTGTAGGATGTGCCAAAGCTGTCTGATACTGTTGCTGAATGACTGCTCTACGCAATTTTCCGTTATCGGTTAACATCTGATTATTTAAAGAAAAAGGTTGTTCAGCACGGCACCAGTGTTTAATTTGGGCATAATCAGGCATACGGGTATTGGCACGATAAATCGCGGCTGCCAATTGCGCATCTGAACGATGTTCCTCGGCATAAATCACTGCAGATAATGACGGCTGCGCTTCACCAAACACGGCAATCTGTTGAATTTCAGGCTCACTCAAACTGTTCGATTCAACCCATTCTGGTGAAATATTGCGCCCAAAACTGCTGACAATAATTTGCTTGATACGCCCCGTGATATATAAATAGCCATCTTCATCAAAATAACCTGCATCGCCTGTGTGAATATCGGCTGATACCGCATCCTGCTCACGCCCAAGTTCATGCATATATCCCAACATGGCATTGCCCTTGACCACCACTTCTTGATTGGCAGCAATTTCGACTTGAACATGCGGTAATACGCGGCCAACACTGCCAATTCTGCGAGCTTCAGGCAGGTTTAAACTCACGACCAATGCACATTCAGACAGACCATAACCTTCATAAACAGGTAAATTGAATTGCTGACACTGCTTGAGTAAATCTGCAGACACCTTGCCACCACCCACGGCAATAAACTTCAAAGTACGCAAGCCTGCATCGCCATGTTGATGGATATATTCCACAATCGCTTTGAGCATTTGTGGCAATAAAATCACGCTTTCAATATGATATTGCTGCACGGCATCGACAAAGCGTGAAACATCAAACTCATGGTTGGACAGCAAACCAAACTGACTGACTTCAGCCACCACCACTGCACGCCCCATGTGAAAAGGCACATACACGCCTGCGATATTTTCAAGCAATGTTGCAAATGGAATTAGACACAAATGCCGCCCAAGCTGGCTGCTTTGCAATGCCTGACTTAAAGAGTACGTAATTGAATTAATGGTGGCTTCTGCCAAACACACACCTTTGGGAGTACCCGTACTGCCCGAGGTATAAGTAATTTTTCTAGGCTGCTCAGCAGAATTTGGGGATAAATGCGGTTGTGCTGTTTCAACGCTTAGACGAAACAACTGCCCTTGATATAAATCTGATGGTGCCAAAACCTGTGCCTGAACTGCATCAATCATCTCCAACAAAGCTTCTGGAATAGCAGTATTTCCAATAGCCGAGTTAACATTGGACGGAGTATCGCTTTGTGCAGTATCCGTCAAAATACACAGCAACTCCGCTTGGCTGTCTTGCAGTAAATGTTGCACTTGTGCAGCAGTAAAAAATAAAGGCACAGGAATGACTGTCATTGCAGCTTTACGTGCGGCTAAATCGACCACAATCCAATCGGCCTGATTCACACCCCACAACGCCAAACGCTGTACTTGATAAGTTGCCAATTCTGCACTGAGCAACTCAACCCGTTGCTGTAATGTGGCATAACTCAGTGTGGTTTGTGCCGTCACAATTGCTTCACGCTCAGGGTCTGTTTGGGCATAGTGATTCAGGTTTTCAAATAACTCATTCATCTTTCAATTTCCGCCTTTCTGCATGACCTTAGGCATAAAAACAATATTGCTGTTGCGTGACCGCCAACGCTGCTGCAACGTCAATCGCCAGTACATAAGGCTTCTGTTGGTAATAACTGCCCCATTGATGCTGTGCATCGCCCAAGGCTTCGGGGTTGGCTTTTTCTAGTACCTGAAAATGCAAACCCATTTGCTGTAACACATAGCGCACTGCTGCTGTTCCTGTGCAAACTGCCCACGACACATTGTTCTGCGATAAGTGAAAGACCAAAAAAGCCACCATCAATTTGGCTTTGCTCATGTCTTGCGCTGCCAAGTTGCCAATTTCAACAATCTGCGCGCGCGTTACAGGCACTTGGCTCAATTGGGTTAAAATGGTTTCAATGGGTGCACCTAAATACTGTTCCAAAAAGGCTTGGTTTGCGCCCAATGGTTGCATGCCAATCACCACTTGCATGTCGTGGTTTACATAGCCTGCAAACAAGGTATCTGAAAAAGTATTTATGGATGCCTGATGGACTTTTTGATATTTATCTCGAATAAAAAGCTCTAGTGCCAAGCGTTGTTCGCTAGCATCTCGGGTTACAGTTGTCACATTTAAATGTTGTGCTGTTGTCTGTGCTTGAATCACCGAGGCATAGCTGTGTAATACATCTAAATGTGGCTGTTCTAGGTTCAACTGTTTTGGGTTCGCTTGTTGTTTATACGGCTGCGCTACAGATGCATACCCGTTGAATTATTTTTTATTTTTTTGCTGATGGAAATTTGCATCCAGAAAATGCGTTTGACTGGATGATTGAGCATCAAAATTAAATTTGATCATGTGCATCACATTGGATAGAAAATAACTCAATGCTCAAGATAGAAATCTAAACTTAAAGAAAACTTAAGTCGCTACAAACTGTCACAATTCAAAAAACTCTTCATGCACACAAAAAAAGGAGATGATCACTCAACTCCTTATATGTTTAAAACAATAAACTAATCAAAAATAAACAGTCATCCAATTATGCAAAACACAATTGTTCGCGCCCTACCTTAGATTTTAATAGGCATAAGACGCAATTGCCGTTGCAATTGGTTTATCTTCATCATTGACCATCGTCATGCGCATGGTGCAGCCTTTACGCCCTAAACGTAAAGTTTCCGCACGGGCAATAAAATACTTACCGCGTCCCGGTGCTAAGTAATCCACCCGCATATCTACCGTAGCCAAACGGGTGACTTTTTTTATGGTATCGGGCAAGTCGTCAGGTTCAGTTCTTTTATATAACTCACCCATCGCCACAATACCGCCCACACTGTCCAAAATGGTTGCAGCAACACCACCATGTAAAATTTGGAAAGCCACGTTGCCCACCATATACGGTTGCATCTCAATATAGGCTTCAATTTGACCATCGACCACACGCATGCTCATGCCATTGTGTTGAAAAAATGGCGATCCATTAAATGCATTGACCAATTGTCTTAGCACGACATCAATATCGACTTTCGCGCCTAAATGTATATTCCCAGTCCAATTTTTCTCTGCATTACTCATAACGTGCCCAAAAGTCCAAACAACTCAATTTACCAACAATAAAAACAGCCAATGTATGCCCAAATGAAATTTAAGGGGCTACAATAGTCGTCTAGTTTAATACTGATCAGTGAGATTTTTATGACCTATACGTTCAATCGTCCTGCATTTCCTGCCACTCGTATGCGTCGTATCCGTAAAAATGATCAATTACGCGCCATGGTTCGCGAAACTCACTTAACCACAGATCACTTGATTTATCCTGTATTTGTTTTACCGGGACAAAATCAAACCCAAGATATTCCAAGCATGCCCAATATTCAGCGTTTATCGGCAGACTTATTACTCAAAAAAGCCGAGCGTTTAATGCAGCTGGGTGTGTCTAAACTGGCATTGTTTCCAGTCACGCCACAAGAAGATAAAAGCCTGACCGCAGAAGCAGCATGGCGTGAAGATGGCTTGGTGCAAAACACGCTACGCCTGCTGAAAAAAGAATTACCAGAGATGGTACTTATTACCGATGGCGCACTCGACCCGTACACTACTCATGGTCAAGATGGCATTATTGATGACACAGGCTATGTACTGAATGATGAAACCGTTGAATGTCTAATTAAACAGGCTTTAAGCCATGCCGAAGCGGGTGCAGATGTGGTTGCGCCAAGTGACATGATGGATGGCCGTATTGGTGCGATTCGTCAGGCGTTGGAAAGCAACGGGCACATCTATACCTCTATCATGGCTTATTCAGCCAAATACGCCTCTAGCTTTTACGGCCCATTCCGTGATGCAGTCGGTTCTGCCAGCAACCTCAAAGGCGGCAACAAATACAATTATCAAATGGATATTGGCAACCGTGCCGAAGCCTTGCATGAAATTGCACTGGATATTCAAGAAGGTGCAGACATGGTGATTGTAAAACCAGGTATGCCTTATTTAGACATCGTACGTGAAGTGAAAGATAACTTTGGTGTGCCAACCTTTGTCTATCAAGTGAGTGGTGAATACGCCATGCTTGCTGCCGCGATTCAAAATGGCTGGTTGTCGGACAGTGTGATTATTGAATCGCTAATGAGTTGCCGCCGTGCAGGTGCAGATGGTATTTGGACATATTTTGCCGAAGAAGCAGCACTCAAACTTAAAGATATGGCATAAACAGGCGACTTTCATGCACATCGCAATCATTGGTGCAGGCATCAGCGGTTTGTTGTCTGCACTCGAACTGGTAGAGCAGGGCTGCTCTATCAGTATTTTTGATCAACAACAAGCAGCACAAGCGGCATCATGGGCAGGTGGTGGAATTCTTTCTCCCATGTATCCGTGGCGTTATCCTCAAGCGGTCAATGACTTAGCCCAATTTGCCAAACCGCAGTACCAAGCATGGAATGAAAAACTCAAACCTATTACAGGCATTGATTTTGAAATCCATGAAACAGGCATGTTGATTTTTGATGAAGATGATTTTGAGATTGGTTTAAATTATGCCGAACGTCATCATGAACCGATGCAGCAAGCTGAATATCTGAATCGGGAACAACTCGAACAAATTAACCCGCATATCCATCCCAAATTTAAACAAGCCCTGTATTTCTCACAACTTGCCAATGTGCGCAATCCGCGTTTATTACAATCGCTCACGCAATATTTGAAACAACATCCGCGCGTGCGATTTTTTGAACACTGCCCAATTCAGCAATTTCAGATCACTGAAGATCGTATTCAAGCCATTCAATCTGCCGATGGTCGCTTGCATCGTGCAGATCATATCGTGCTTGCGACAGGTGCATGGTCACAGCAGTGGGCGGCACAACTGGGTTTAGAGATTCCTGTACAGCCTGTACAAGGGCAAATTGTGTTATTTAAAACCCCTGCACAATGGTTGCCAAGCATGTGCATGAACAAGGTGATGTACTTGATTCCACGTCAAGATGGGCATGTGCTATGCGGTTCCAGTATGCGTCACGTTGGTTTTGACACCACACCAAACCCGCAAACCCAACAAGATATTTTAACGGCTTGTTTTGAAATGGTGCCTGAATTGGCACAGTTCCCCATTGTGAAACAATGGGCGGGTTTACGTCCAGGCTCGCCTACAGGTGTGCCGTATATCGGCAAAGTACCAAACCTGAATAATGTATGGATGAATTTCGGACACTTCCGTAATGGCTTATGTATGGGCACAGCCTCGGCACAGCTATTAAGACAGTTGATGCTTGGGCAAGAAACGATTGTTGATCCTACTGCTTATGATCCAAAGCAGTTACAGCCCACCTCAATCTGTGCATAACACTCAGCAGCATCCTCTGTTTAAGTAGAGGATGATGCACCCAGACAAGCCGCTAGCGCCTGTTCAAGTTTTGGATATTGAAAGCAATAGCCTGCTTGTTCTAACGCTTGTGGTTTAACATATTGCCCATTCAGCACCAATTGCGATTGCTCGCCCAATAACCAACGCAAGACAAAAGCAGGTAACACCAAAAATGGACGACGTCTTAAAAGCCGAGCTGCGGTTTCGGCAAAGTCTTGCTGACTGGTTTTTTCAGGTGCAACCACATTCAAAATTTTGGCGTCTACAGGTTGCGTCATTAACCAGTGAATGGCCTGTAAAACATCTTGTATATGCACCCATGCAACAGGCTGCCGTCCATGCCCAATCCGCCCGACGGCATTTAAACGAATTGGTAATAACATTTGCGGTAAAATGCCACCACCGCGCCCAAACACCACGCCCAAGCGCATAATTTTAGTATTTTGCTGGCTGAAGCTTAACGCAGCCTGTTCCCATTGCTGGCACAACTGCGACATAAAAATATCTTGTGCTGCACTGTGTTCGGTACATACTGCTGACCATTGTTCCTGCGGGTCAATTCCGTAATACCCCACTGCCGAGCCTGAAATAATACACTTGGGGAAAATACGGCGCTTTTCAAGATATTGATATAAGTGCAGTGTGGTCTGAACTCGACTATCAAGCAATTTTTGTTTGCGTGCTGCTGTCCATCTGCCCTGCCCAATACTTTCTCCCGCCAAATTAATCACATAATCAATTTGGTCGGTGTCGAGTTCATCTAACTGCTGAATCCAGCGTAATTGTGGATGTTTGGATACTCGATTGGGCTGTCGGGTTAGCCCCACCACCCGATAATCCTGTTGCAATAAAAACGGCAACAATTGTGAACCAATAAAACCACTTGCCCCTGTTACCAGTACCAAAGGTTTATGCATCTTCCAATCTCAGCATGATGAAAAATATAGTTTTAGCTATACGTGATTTAGACTGAATGTTCAAGTCTAAGCAAATCATCATCACATAACTGATCATGTATATTTGAAGAAAATCAGATATTAACAACTTCTTTTATCAGCCAAACATTTTAACTGCCATACGCTGTGCCTGTTTACCATAAAACCAATAGGTCAGCAGATACAATGGAATTGCGATCAACAAGAACATGATCACCACCACACTCATAAATTGCGGCTGTTGCAAATACTGTAAAAAATCTTGCCAAATGCTTGGGTTTTGGCGAGAAAATATCGCCAAACCTAATAATAAAAACGCCAAGTTATAGCCCCAAAAAATCAGGCTAAATCCTAAAGTAAATGTCTTGCGTTCCTTGTCATTCGGCGCACGGCGTTGTTGTTTTAAAAACTTATACAGCACTAAAATCATGGCAACCAAATAAGGCACCGCAGTTAAAATCCCGCCTACACCCGCAGGTAATAATGCAGCCAATACGCCACAAATACAGGTCATCACAAAGCAATACAAGAAAAACCAGATAAAATAACGGCTTAGCGATACCATAAAGATGACTCAGACAAAAGATTCAGCCTAGTATAAAAAAAATTGATTTTTTTTTCATGAAATTGTCAACCGAATACAAAAGCCTGACGTTATATAGGCTACAAGGTCACAACAACCGTTAATGTGTATGGCATCCACAATATTTTCGGTGACCTGACTAAAGCAATAAATCGCATACAGTCATGCTTTGAACAGCAGCCAAAGCTTTACTGTATCGCAAGTTTTTCTTTGACCGACGATTTCATCATCACTCGAATCGTCGGTCTTTATTTTTTAAGGTCTTTTTTTAGCCTTTCTAACATCAGTATTTTAACTCTCTATATTTTTCTATACAGATCACGACAGATTTTACTTTCCCTTCTCTTTAAAATCTCTGCGACCTAAATTGTCGCTTTAAAAGCAGAAAACTGGTTTTTTGCCGCAGTGTTGCGCTCAGTTATGTTAAGTTATCCCATAATTCAACATCAAGATTGGAACACGCATGGCTGTTCATTTTTTACATACGTCTGATTGGCATTTGGGGCAATTTTTCCATCACCATGAACGTGAATATGAACATACTGAATTTTTAAATTGGCTCTTAACTCAAATTAAAAGCAAACAGCCGAATGCCCTGCTCATAGCAGGCGATATTTTTGATGTGGTCAATCCTGCTTCGAGCGCTCAGAAACAACTCTATCAATTCCTTACCGATGCGCATGTGCTTGCTCCACACATGCAAACCTTAATGATTGCAGGCAATCATGACTCTGGGTATCGCATTGAGCAAGTTGAACCCTTTTTAGACCGCTTCAACGCCAAAGCTGTGGGCGTGATTGGTAAAACAGCCGAGCAAAAATTAGATTTAGATAAACTCCTAGTGCCTATTTATGACGCTGCGCAAAATATTGTGGCATGGTGTCTGACCCTGCCCTATTTACGCAGTGCAGAAATTACAGGTTTAAATGAACATAGCAGTGACAATCAATCTGCGGTTGCTTACTTACTTCAACAACTGATTGCAGAAGCCAAAGCCCGTAAACAACCCGATCAAGCCCTGATTTTAATGTCACATGCACACATGCAAGGTGGCGAAACTTCCGACTCAGAACGCCCAATTGTAGTGGGGAATGAAGAAGCCTTATCGACTGCGCTGTTTGATGAGGTGATTGACTATGTCGCACTCGGACACTTACACAAACCGCAACAGGTCGGACAGCCACACATTCGCTATAGCGGCTCACCCATCCCTTTATCATTTAGCGAGCTGAATTATAAACACCAAGTCCTTGAAGTTAGGATTGATCCATTACAGGCAGATGCACAGCGTTTCCAATATGAAAGCTTGCTTATTCCACGTACGGTAGAGCTGCTTCGGATTCGCTGTGAACTTTCTGAATTAATCACCGAACTGAATAAATTGCCAAAAGATGAAATTGCAGAAGTTTGCGCACGGCATTTTTTAGAAATTGAATATATCAGCGATGCCCCGCCACCCATTGATTTACGCCAACAAATTGAACAAGCACTGCCTGCCAACCGCTATCGTTTACTGCGCATTGCACGACGCTTTCAAAACTGTGAAAACTCGAACGTGCAACAATCAAAAATTGATTTAGAGCCGCCTACGCCTGAAAAATTATTTTTAGATTTATGGGAAAAAATGGGCTATCAACCTGACCCAGAAGTGAGCCAAGATTTTTTACAGCTTTTGGCCGAAGCCCAACAAGAACTTGATCAGAATAAAGCTTAAGGATTTGCCATGAAAATTTTACGTTTAAGTTTAAATAATTTGGCATCTTTGGCAGGCACGCATGTCATCAATTTTGAAGATGAGCCACTGGCACAGGCAGGTTTAATTGCAATTACGGGCAAAACTGGTGCAGGCAAATCGACTTTGCTGGATGCCATGTGTTTGGCACTTTATGACGAAATTCCACGTTTGAGAGGTGCAACAGGCAGCCTGACCGATACCGCAGGCAAAGAAATTTCCTTAAAAGATTCTAAACATATTTTACGTCGTGGTACGACTTCTGGCTTTGCAGAACTTGAATTTATCGCGCTTGATCAAAAACGCTATTCGGCACGTTGGCAAATTCGCCGTGCGCACAATAAAGTGGATGGGAATTTAAAAGTTGAACGTGCCATCACCTGCTTAGATGAACAACGGGTTTTAAATCAAAGAATTTCTGAAGCTACGCCAATTGTAGAGCAGTTGATTGGCCTTAGTTTTGAGCAATTCACACGCGCAGTATTATTGGCACAATCGGAAGTTGGGGCATTTTTAAAAGCCAAAGACCATGAACGGGCAGATTTACTTGAATATTTAACCAATTCGCAAATTTTTACCGAAGTCAGTAAACGTGCAGCCGTTAAATTTAGTGAAATTAAACAAAAGCGAACAGATCTTGAAAATGTCATGGGGCATGTGGTGCTCCTCAGCGATGAAGCACTAAAAGACTTAGAAACCCAACAACATGACCTAAGTCAACAATTAGCTTTGCTGACCCAAACCGAAAAACTGTATGAAAATGATGTGAAATGGCACAAAGATTGCCATGAACTCTATGCCAGCACCCAAGCTAAAAAAGAAATATATGATGTTCAAGTCGATGCCGATCTTAAACTCGCCTCTCAAAAACAATTGCTCAAACATTTAGATGAATTTCAAACCATCCGCGAGCAATTTGTCTTGCGTCAGCAAGCAGATACCGAGCTAAAAAATCTGAATCAGCAGCTTTTGAAATTTGAACCAAACTTGCAACAAGCGGAATACGCACAACAGCAAGCGATTAGTCAGCAACAGCAAGCGGAAAAAGACCTTCAGGCATGGCAGCAGCATGTTGAACAATTGAAACCACAACTTGAAATTGCGGCACAGTTACAACATGAAATTTCTAGCAAACTTCAACAATATACCGCTTTGGATGCTGCACAAAAATTATTTGCAGAGCAGCAAATTCAGCCTGTGCAAAATCATTTGAAGCAACTGACGACTCAACTTGCAACCGAGCAACAACAACAGCAACATTTACAACAGCAATTCAAACAGACTGCGGCATGGGCAAATTTTGATGATAATTTAGCCCTTACGTTGCAACGTCTGCAAGATTATTTGCAGCTTGAACAGCAACTACGTCAGCAAAACCCTACGCTGTTCCAATCTGCATTAGATACTTTAATTGAGCAACAACAACATACACAGCAACAACTGTTGGTTTGGGAAAAACAATATCAACATCCTGAACAACTTGAGCAGCAACTCACGGCAGAGCAACAGCAATTACAACATGCTTTAAAGAGTGTGCATGTTTTAGAGCGCTTGCGACAGGCACTTGAACAATGGCAACAACAGACCACCCTATTTGAGCAGTTACAACAGCGTCAGCAAGAAACTTTAAGTCTGCAACAGCAGACACAGACTCAAATTCAAACCCAACAGCAGCAAGTGCAAATTACTGAACAAGCCTTGCAACAATTACAGCAGATTTTTGAACAGCAGCGTTTATTGCAGCATCAAAGTGTGCAGGATTTACGTGCCCAATTAAAACCGAATGAAGCCTGTATGGTCTGCGGCAGCCATGAACATCCGTTTATTCAGCATGAAAATTTACTCAGTGACGCTTTAAACCAATTGCAGGATCAGCAATTGCAGCAGGCCAAAACTGAATTTGAGCATGCGCAAAAACAGCTACAACAATTGGAGCGTGCTCGCAGTCAATACGATGCAACTTATCATCAACAACAACAACGCAGTCTTGAACTGCAACAGCAACTTGAACAACAACAGACATTGGTGCAACAGCTTGCAACATCCTTATCTTTAGATTTGGATGCAGCGCTGCCTGTTGCAAAGCAAATTGAACACGTACAGCAACATTGGGCAACAACACATCAATCCACTCAACACTTGCAGCAGAGTATTCAACAAGCAAACGATACCCTGAAACAATGGCGCAATGCTGCACAGCAGGCAGAACAACTCAAATATGCTATTCAACAACGCCAAGACCTCGCTCAGCGTTTACAGCCTATTTTGTCGCTTTTAGATGCAGAACAAAGACACGCTTGGCTCAATCAACCGATTGAATACTATCAAAATGCCTTACAACAGTTAGAGCAACGTCATCACTTGCAGCAGCAGCAAGTTCAACTGAGCAAAACGATTGAACAACTGACTCAACAACAGCAGCAAGTGCAAGAAAAGTTGCTATTTTTACAACAGCAACATGCAGAGAAAACCCTACAACTGCAGCAGATTAAAACTGCAGGAAGTGAGCTGCGTGATCAAATTAAGCAGCTTACAAGAACTCATGCGGGATGTGAATATCAGACCTATCAAGAATGGCAGCAGGCTTTAGATCAGCAACAACAGCAACTCAATCTTGCACTTAGCACACAACGAACTGTACTTAATCAAGCAGAACAGGTGTTAAAAGACTTACAACTGCAAAAACATGGTTTGGATAGTAGAATTCAACAGCGCATGCAGCAACACACTGAATGTCAGCAACACATTGCAACGTGGCAAGCGACACACACGCATTTTCAAGCCAGCATCATTGATAAATGTTTACAGATTTCTTATGCCGAACATCAGCAAATACGCAACATGCTGCAGCAACAACAAAACAGTTTGGAGAGTGCTAAAACGGCTTGGCAAACATTGGAAGAGCAATATCAAAAACACTTAAAGCAACAGCCACAACTGAGTTTTGACGAGGTCACCACGCAACTGGCAGCGCTGCAAACAGACAAAGCCAAACAACAGCAAAACTATAATGAGATTGAGGCACAGCTACGCCTGAATAGCACCAATCAAGGGATTTTTGCTACCTATCAAACTCAAATTGAAAGTATCAAAGCTGAAGAATACCGCTGGGGACGTATTTACGATTTAATTGGGCATAAAGAAGGTACGAAATTTAAGAAAATTGCTCAAGAACATCACTTGGATATTTTGGTGGAATACGCCAATCAGCAATTGCTGCCACTGAGTTCGCGTTATCAGTTGCATCGTATTCCTGACAGTTTGGGGTTGGCGATTATTGATTTAGATATGAACAGTGAAATTCGCCCTGTTCTGTCTTTATCGGGTGGCGAAACCTTTTTGGTTTCTTTAGCTTTGGCACTGGCAATTGCCAATATGGCATCTGGCTCAATGAAACTGGAATCGCTATTTATTGATGAAGGCTTTGGCACTCTCGACCCGACTTCCTTGCACATGGTGATGAATGCCTTAGACCATCTGCAAAGTCAGGGACGTAAAGTGGTGCTGATTTCGCATATTCAGGAAATGCACGAACGAATTCCTGTGCAAATTCAAGTCAAACCAGTGGGTGCAGGGGCAAGTGAAGTCAATGTGGTGGGTTAAAGCCAATACTGCCTAAAATCTGAAGATTATTTGTCGATTGAAGAATTATTGAGATGACTGTGAGATTTCAGATTTTAGGCTTCCATGAAGTTGTATTGAATTTATTTTAAAATCACACACACTTTAAGTACTTAATTTTATGGATATAAAAACGATTATTCTCTTTGCTGTATTGCCCAGTTTAAGTATTATTTTTCTCACATGGTTAATACGTTTCCCTAAACCTTGGGTTTTTAAAGCGGTTTTAATTTTTGAAATCATTCTCACCGTCTGCACTTTAGTCATTGAGTTGGATGCAAGAAAAACACCTGGAAATAGCGGTTGGACCATCATTTTCACAGGCTTCTTTCAGTTCTGTTTTTTGCTATTTTTACTGATTGCCCGTATTCGAATCTGGATAGAAAATAAATCTTGAATGTCTACTTCACCTATTTACTGGACGGAAGTGGCGCTTTCTAAAAATAGTGAAGGTCATTAAAAATAATCTACACAAGCCAAAACTTTGACAGCTTTACAGCATACATAACTAAAAAAGCCTCGACATCCTGTCGAGGCTTTCTAGATTCATTTTTTGGTATAACTCCTGTCGTACCAAGCACTTCCGTGTTGTTCTATTTCTTATTCTTCTTATTTAGGAAACTCCCTGATTCCCGATAAGTTCATATTAAGAAAATCCAACCTTCAGCACTAGCCGCAAAATTCCGCATTTCATGTCAGCCAAAACGTACAAGATAATGTTTGCAAAATCTTGGCAGATTCTTTGTTCATCTAGCAATTAAGCCTTGGAATAGTCACGTGCGCCAAACAATGCTGTACCAATCCGTACCATAGTTGAACCTGCTGCAATTGCGGCATTTAAATCGCCCGACATCCCCATACTCAAAGTATCCCAATCTTCAGGTTGTGCATGTTGTGCTTTCACTGCATCAAACAATTGTTTGGCATCTTGAAAAGCTTGAGGATGATCAGGTGCAGGAATCACCATCAAACCGCGTAGTTTTAAATGCGGTAATTGGCTGATCTGTCGGACTAATTCTGCAACTTCGCTCGGCTGACAACCATCCTTCGTGTCTTGCGCATCAATATTTACTTGTAAACAAATATTCAGGGGCACTTGTTGAGCATCGCGCTGATTCGATAAACGCTCGGCAATAATCAAACGATCTACCCCATGCACCCATGCAAATTTTTCTGCCAAATGTTTGGTTTTATTGCGCTGCACATGCCCAATAAAGTGCCATTCAATTTCTAAATCACTCAGGGCCTGCATTTTATCCAAAGCTTCTTGCAAATAATTTTCGCCAAAAGCGCGCTGCCCTGTCACATACATTTCACGCAAGGCTTCACTCGGATGAGTCTTAGACACTGCCAACAATTGCACCGTATTTGGCTCGCGCTGTGCCAACTGGCATGCCTGTTGAATTTGTTGCAAAACCTGAGTGCGCATAAGCTGCAGATTATTCATTGATGCATTTCTCATTTCATTCATCTTTTTTTACCTTGTCCAGCAACTAACAGTTGGTTAAGCTGATGGAAAGCCGTATTATTCTATCAAAATAATTAAGATTTAATTGATCTCGGGGACTTTCATGGATATTACAGAATTATTGGCGTTCTCCGCTAAAAACGGCGCTTCGGATTTACACTTATCTGCGGGCATGCCACCACTGATTCGTGTGGATGGTGAAATTCGTCGAATTAACTTACCAGCATTAGAACATAAAGAAGTACACAAATTAGTGTACGACATTATGAATGATAAACAACGTCGTGATTATGAAGAAAATCTAGAAACGGACTTTTCTTTTGAAGTCCCAGGCGTGGCTCGTTTCCGTGTGAACGCATTTAACCAAAACCGTGGTGCAGGTGCAGTATTCCGTACCATTCCTTCTAAAGTTTTGACCCTTGAAGATTTAGGCATGGGACAAATCTTTAAAGATATTTGTGAATATCCACGTGGTTTGGTATTGGTGACAGGCCCAACAGGTTCAGGTAAATCAACCACACTTGCCGCGATGATTGACTTTATTAATGACAATCGCTACGACCATATTCTGACCGTCGAAGACCCAATCGAATTTGTACACCAATCTAAAAAATGTTTGGTTAACCAACGAGAAGTACACCGTGATACGCATGGCTTTAACGAAGCATTACGTTCGGCACTGCGTGAAGACCCTGACATTATTCTAGTTGGTGAGATGCGTGACTTAGAAACCATTCGTTTGGCACTGACTGCTGCTGAAACGGGTCACTTGGTATTTGGTACGCTACACACCACCTCTGCAGCAAAAACCATTGACCGTGTGATTGACGTATTCCCTGCCGAAGAAAAAGACATGGTACGTGCCATGTTGTCTGAATCTTTACAAGCCGTCATTTCACAATCCCTGCTCAAGAAAAATGGTGGTGGTCGTGTAGCTGCGCATGAAATCATGATTGGTATTCCTGCAGTGCGTAACCTGATTCGTGAAAACAAAGTAGCTCAAATGTACTCGGCAATTCAGACTGGTGCCAACTACGGTATGACCACCCTTGACCAGAGTTTGAAAAACTTGGTATCGCGCGGTGTGATTAGCCCACAAACGGCTCGTACGGTTGCAAAACAGCCTGAATCATTCTTATAAGTTTAAAATTCGAGATACGCGATGGACTTTAATGATTTACTGAATTTAATGATTCAGCAAAAAGCGTCTGACTTGTTTATTACAGCCGATGTTGAACCTTCCATGAAAATTCATGGACAAATTGTGCCTGTAGCCAAAAGTAAACTTACAGGTGAAATTGTCGGTCAGCTGCTTAACTCAATTATGAGTGAAAAACAGCGCAAGGAATTTGCCGAAACCCGTGAATGTAACTTTGCGATTACCAACCGTGAAAAAACAGCACGTTTCCGTGTCAGCGCATTCCAACAACGTGATGAGCCGGGCATGGTACTGCGTCGGATTGAAACCAAAATCCCGACCATGGATGACTTGAAACTGCCACCTATTCTCAAAGATTTGGCGATGACCAAACGTGGCATCATCATTTTTGTAGGTGCGACAGGTACAGGTAAATCGACCTCTTTAGCGTCTATTATTGGTTACCGCAACCAAAATTCCAAAGGTCATATCATTACCATTGAAGACCCGATTGAATTTGTGCATGAACATGCAGGCTGTATTATTACCCAGCGTGAAGTCGGGATTGATACCGACTCCTTTGAAATCGCATTAAAAAATACCTTGCGTCAAGCGCCTGATGTAATTCTGATTGGTGAGATTCGTTCCCGCGAAACCATGGATTATGCAATTGCCTTTGCCGAAACAGGTCACTTGGTATTTGCCACCCTACACGCCAACAACGCTAACCAAGCAATTGACCGTATTATTCACTTCTTTGAAGCAGACCGTCATAACCAGTTGTTCATGGATTTATCGCTAAACCTGAAAGCGATTGTGGCACAGCAGTTAATTCCAACCATTGATGGCAACTCACGTCGTGCTGCGATTGAAATTTTAATTAACTCACCACTGATTGCAGATTTAATCCGTAAAGGTGATGTGCACGAAATTAAAGACCTGATGAAGCGTTCACGTGAGTTGGGTATGCAAACCTTTGACCAAGCTTTATACGACCTCTATAAAGCCAAGCAAATTAGCTACAAAGATGCACTTAAACACGCCGACTCGCCAAACGATTTGCGTCTACAAATCAAACTTGCAGAAGAAGGTGGCGAGCGCTTGTTACATGCAACTTCGAATATTACCTTCGATGGGCAATAACTTCGCAACAATGCTTAAACACAAACAAAATAGGCTTCCATACGGAAGCCTATTTTTTATGCTTACAGCAAATTATTTCTTGCGTAAGGCTTCACGACATTCTGGCGCATCACAATAACCATATAAATTCAGCGAGTGCCCTGTGAGCTCAAAACCAAATTTCTCTGCCACATCATGCTGTTCTTTTTCAATGGTATCGTTAATAAATTCAACCACTTTGCTACAGTTCAAGCAAACCAAGTGGTCGTGGTGATCTTCCTGCATAATTTCAAACACAGAATGATTGTTCTCAAAATTATGACGCTCAATAATGCCTGCAGCTTCAAACTGTGTTAACACACGATACACAGTTGCTAAACCCACATCTTCACCCTGATCGAGTAAAGTTTTATAGATATCTTCTGCACTTAAATGATGTTGTTTTGAATTTTCTAATAATTCTAAGATTTTAATTCGTGGAAGGGTAACTTTAAGTCCAGCTTTGCGTAATTCTTGATTTGAAATAGGCATGAAAAAAGGTCTCTCAACAAAATTAAAGTTGGAATATGCAACAAAGTTAAGATGCAGTATGATCTAACACTGGATCAAGATCAAATGCATCATAATTAATTTGGGATAGTGTAGCAAAATGCAAAAAATCATGTTGACGTTATTGGTCACTTCACTGCTCGCAGGCTGTTCGACCTTGGGCGTTTATAAAGTCGATATTCCACAGGGTACACCTTTAACCCAAGCTCAAGCGTCTAAAGTCCAAGTCGGTATGAGTCATCAACAAGTCCGCTTTTTGCTGGGCAGTCCTACCATCGCCGACCCGATGAATCCATTACGTTGGGACTACATTTACAACTATATCCCAGGAACTTATGCTAAAAAAGCCAAGATCCCTGCCGCGCATGGTCAGCATTTGAAAATCTTTTTCAATCAAAATGGTATTGTAGAAAAAGTTGAAGGATTGGAAACGATTCCAGAATCTCAACCAGGCCTACCAGGATCGAAAGAAGCGATTCTCAACGCGCCACCACTATAGCCGCTTTAGAATAAAAAGAAACCCCTCACTGAAATTCATCTGAGGGGTTTTTTAAATCATTGCAATTGTCTCAAGCGATTGCTTTTGGCATAACGCCCTACTGGGTTCTTTGCGGCACGTTTACGACGAATATCTTTCGGGTTAATGGTCAAAGCACGATAAATCTCAACCCTATCACCTGCTTGTAATACATGCTGCGGCTCAACCCGTACACCAAAAATACCCAGCATCAACGGTTCAGGTAAAGTCGTTGCTGTCACAAGTCCACTCTGCTGAATTGCATCCAGTACAGTCATGCCCTGCTGAAATGCGACAGCCACATGCCATTGTTGTTCGGGTGTGGCATACGCCACCCAAACCTGCGCCATTTGACTCATGCGATCCACTGTCCAATTAACGCCACCATCGCCACTACGATAGATACAGGTAACACCACACGTACCGCAATACGCCAAATGTTATAAAAGGCTTCACTGCTAAAGTTCATGGCTTTACGCAAATGGCTGATTTTCATAATCCAGCCTGCAAAAATAGCGTAAATCAAACAAATAACTAAGCCCCAAAGCAATAAGGCAAAATTAAATACAGGACTAATGGCAGGAATTGCCCAAGCCAAAGTTGCTGCAATCAATACAACCCACTGAATCGCAACCACCATTTGACGTTGTGCCAATTGTTCACGTGCCAATTGTAATAAAACCGCTGCTGCTGCAACAGTTGCCACCACCAAAGCCAATGCTGGAATTTGTGCTTGCACGGCAAAGAATGCAAAAGCAACGACTGCCAATAGCTGAGCAATCCAAATTGGCAATACCGTTGAAGTTGCTGCAGATTGTTGCTGTACTTGCGGCAAACTAGTTTGCCAGTACAAGCCCATGCCTAAACCACTGGCCACCAAAGCCAAAACGGTTGCACTGCCCCATTCGCTAAACTCAATTGAGGTGACTTGCCATGCAGGGAGTTCTGAACCCATCACCATCGATAAAACCAAAGCCGCCACAACAGCAACAGCGGTACATAGCAATAAAATTTGACGCGGCACTAATGACAATGCCAGTGCGAAAATAGCCACAATCACAAACAAGACATGACTAGCCAAGTCTGCAGCGGCATATTGATTTAAAATTTGCGCAGCATTAGACAACAAACCGCCTGCTAAAAATGGAATGAACACCACTGCAAGCCAGCCCACCAAACGCCATTTTTGAGAAGCATCGGCATCACGGGTTAAACTTAAAAGTGCTTGTAATGCTGTCGTTTTTGAGCGTTTGGCTAAGGCAATTTCCAAATAAGTAATCGGTAATGCCAAAATCAGCATGGTTGCTAACCACAACAACCAAAAGTCGAGCTGACGCTCAACCTGAATACCTGTCATTGGTGCGAGTGTGGCAATAATAATGAATGATAAACCAAATGCCATCAGCGGCGATAACCATCGTGACATAGCATTGTCCTGCATGACGCTGTCCTAATAAAAATCTACGGCTATTTTGCCTTTGTCATCAAGGAAAAGCAAAACCTCAAAAAAGAAAAAGCAAACTATCGTTAGATAGCTTGCTGCGCAAATTTATAATTTTTATTCTTTCATTTTTATGGCTTCAGACTTATGAGAAGAAACGAGCGAACCAGCCTTTACCTTTCTTCTTCTCATTTTCCTTAATAATACCCATCATATTCTCTTTCACTGCACCGACATAATCGGCGTCATCGTGTTGAATATGATTAATTAACCATTTTGATAAAACTTCATGCAATTCGCCTTCAATGGATTGTCCCATTTCAAAACGATCACGATAAAACTCAATTTTTTTAATGAATAAATCATGTACACGTTTATGTGGTACGCGGTATTTATAACCTGCTTCTTCTTGTAATGATTCTTCAAACGTAAAATGCGACTGGGTGTAATCAATAATATTATCTAAAATCTGCTTTACACGTGCTCGATCTGTACCATCGCTAATTTCAACAATTTCATTAATATAATCGAGGATACGTTTATGCTGATCGTCAATCACATCGATACCAGTGTTGTATTCTGGAACCCATTTCATCTTCATACGACCACCTTACAGAAATAAATGATTAATCACATTGCGGAATGGTAGCCGTATTTCCCATAAATAAAAATGAAGCGAATTGGTAGGGATTGGTTTAAATCGCACAAAAACAACACAAGACATTGATTTAAATAAATTTTAACAAAAATACCCGACTAAAAGAATCAATTATTAATTAACCAATTTATACATTTTCATTCTTGATTTAATTGAATTATACAATAATAAAATGAATATTTTTCAACCACACATACCCGTATAAATTAGTATTGATCCGCTTTGGTGATCCGTCTTAATTCAGGATTTAAACGCTCACGTTCCAAACGCGCAATATGTGTCATTTGGGTTTTAATTGGGCGTCCATGTTGAAATAAAATCATTTCACCTGGCTGAAATGCTGTCCATGTTTCATTTTGAGTCAAGGGTTCAGTGGTAATCACTGCCACACAATCCTCTGCTGTGGTGACTTGGCTAAAATCAACCTCAACATCTAAATCAATTAATTGTGCAGGCTGAAATGGATAAGCACGCACCAACCAATGTAATTTGGTCACCGCATAACTAAATAATGCCTGACCATTGGACAAACAAAAATTAAAAGTGCCATGTTCTGCAATTTTAGGAGAAATTTCGGCTAACAAGTCAAAAATTTGCGTCAGGCTCGGTTCATCATAACCAAAATGATTTACCAATTGATCTAACAAATAACAAAATGCACGTTCACTGTCGGTATTGCCCACAGGGGTAAAACGACCTGATAAACGTGGATGAAAGTCATGTAAATCACCATTATGGGCAAAAATCCACTGGCGTCCCCACAACTCACGACTAAACGGATGTGAATTTTCTAAATTAATTTTGCCTTGTGTCGCTTTACGAATATGGGCAATCACATTACGCGATTTGATGGGATAGTTACGGATCAATTCTGCAATGGGTGACTCCACTGCAGACTGGTTATCGACAAATAAACGGCAAGCTTTATCTTCAAAAAAAGCAATGCCAAAGCCATCAGAATGATCTGAGGTGATTCCTGCGCGCTGCGAAAATCCCCGAAATGAAAAGGTAATATCGGTAGGTGTCGCACAATTCATTCCAAGCAACTGACACATAAGGCCTTATCTTTATACAAATAATGAAATTATCTGATTATTGTGCATCAGCCATGTGGATAATTCAAATCTGAAAAATATAAATAGATTTCTACAGTACCACTTCATAGATATGCAGTGCTGTAGAAATCTCTGCTTAATTATTCTAGTTAAGATGCTTTCACTTTCTTTTGGCGAATAAAATGTTTCGCCATTTGTTTCACATCTAACAAAACAAAATAATCTAGACAGTTAAACTCACGGTCATAAAATGCTTGCTCAGACAGCTTAGCATTCATTTTCAGATAAACATCAAACAGTTTAGGTATTCGTTCATCTTGGCTAAAGCTATGACTTGGACAACTTGGCTCAAACGGCTGCTGTGACTGAATATCGCAGCGTTGATTTTCTGCCAATTGTTGAATCGCTTGATGGGTATGATACGCGCGTGCTTCATTACCTTCCAAACGAATACTGACACAGCCAATCATGTGTTTGGCACGCATTTCCCATAACACTTTAGGCACTAAATTCAGCCATAAAATAGAGAGTGTTTTGCCTGAACGATAACGTGGATGCACACAAGTACGCCCCATTTCGACAATATTCGAGAGATGCCCTAACTCATCTATAATTTTAAACTCGTGCGCACTATAACTGTTGGCTAGCTCATGCCCTTGCCAAAGTTTTAAACGAGTATAAGCAACAATTTCACCCGTAGATTTATCTCTGAGTACGGCGTGTTCACAGCCAAAATCGTACAAGTCCTGATCTAAAGCCGATTCAAATTCAATGCCAAATTGCTTGGAAAATTGCTGTGCACGAAAGCGCTGTACTTCTTGTAGTTGCTTTAAATTTTCAACCCATTCAAACGCATATTGCGTAGCTTTGCTGTTTTTTTTCTGTGCTTTACCCACTTTAACCATAGGAAAGCTAAACTGCTGACGATACTGATTTAATTTTTGTAGCATCATAGATACCTCATGTTTTCTCCTACACTAGGACAGCAGCATGACACTATGATGACCGCGATTTTAGCGACTACAATTTTAAGATTGCAGGATAGGTGCAAAGCAATTTCAAGGATGCTGAATCAACAAAATTTCAGTTTCTTGCCGTAAATTTGACATAAAAAAGAGCTTCAATTGTGAAGCTCTTTTAGGGATCATCTTATAGAGTTTTATTTACGCGTTTGGACACGGTTGGTAATTAATGTTCCCACACCATGATCAGTAAAGATTTCCAATAAAGTAGCATGTGGCACACGACCATCTACAATATGTGCACTGATTACACCGCCTTTAACTGCATCCAATGCACAACCCACTTTTGGAATCATGCCACCGTAAATCACGCCTGTATCAATTAAACGATCTACTTCCTGCGTAGTCAAACCAGTTAACAGGTTTTTATTTTCGTCTAATACACCCGTAATATTGGTCAGCAAAATTAACTTTTCCGCACCCAATGCTTCGGCAACTTTACCTGCGACTAAATCGGCATTAATGTTATAGGTATTGCCTGCATCATCGACACCTAAAGGTGCAATCACTGGAATAAAGTCGCTGCTGGTAAACATTTCCAACACGTCGGTTTTGACACCCACCACTTCACCCACCAAACCAAGGTCAATTTGTTGTACTTCGCCTGTTTCAGTAGTTTTTTGCATCAATAATTTTTGTGCGCGAATCAAGTTACCATCTTTACCCGTCAAACCAATGGCACGACCGCCATGTTGGTTAATCAGATTGACGATAGATTTGTTGACGCTACCACCCAAGACCATTTCTACGACTTCCATAGTCGTAGGATCGGTGACACGCATGCCATCAATACGGTCAGACTCACGTCCCAATTGCTTGAGCATAGAATCCACTTGTGGGCCACCGCCATGCACCACAATCGGGTTTAAGCCTACAGTCTTTAACAACACGATATCACGAGCAAAAGAACTTTCCAGCTCAGGATCGGTCATGGCATTGCCGCCATATTTCACAACAAGGGTCTTGCCCGCAAAACGTTGAATATACGGCAAAGCTTCAGTCAAAATTTGCGCTTTGTCGATACCAGTCTGTTGATGTGGCATTCGCCTCTCCTTATTGAGCATCTAAAATGTCTTGGGCGATTTCAGGGTATCGCTCACTTAACATGGAAACAAATGTATCGCGAATATCATTCAGTCGTGATGGATTATCGGCATCAAAACGCACCGTAAAATATTCGCCTGTATTGGATGCTCGAATAATGCCAAATCCATCTTCAAAATCAAGTCTTACACCATCTATTTTACTTAATTCTGCACCACTGCGATGGCTAGAACTTTCAACATCATTTAAAACCGCACTCGGTTCAATATTCCGTGTGCTGATATACGTGTCTTCAGTGCAGCAACGCTCAGGGTATTTCTGCATCAATGCCGAAAGGCTGCTGTAATTACTGTGGCTTAAATATTCCAACACGCGCAGCGCTGCGTAAATACCATCGTCATAGCCAAAACCACGTCCATCATTGAATACATAATGTCCTGCGTATTCGCCACCGAACACAGCCTTGCCTTGCGACTGCGCCAAATAACGCCGCAAGAAGGTACTGCCCGTGCGAATCATCACCGCTTCGCCACCCAAATCACGCACGGTATTGCGCACCATAGTGGAGCATTTTACATCAAACACCACTTGATGCTGAGGATGAGTTTTTAAACACATTTCTGCAAATAAAGACAGCAAACGATCTGCTGAAAGCACATTGGCATGTTCATCCAAGAGGACGACACGATCACCATCGCCATCTAAAGCAATGCCAATGTCCGCCTGATGTTCACGCACCGCAGCTTTTAAATGTTGTAAGTGTTTTTCTTGTGATGGATCGGGTGCATGTTCTGGAAAATGACCATTGGCTTCGCAGCGTAAAGCAATCACCTCACAGCCCATTTTTTGCAAAACCAAAGCAGCGCAATGACCTGCCGAACCATACATCCCATCTAAAACCACTTTAAAAGTGCCCGCCAGTTGAATATCGTTCAACATTGCCTGCTGATATTGCTGACACGCATCTTCAATAAATTCATGTGAAATGTTGGTGGCGTGTTGTGAGGCGATGGATGGTGCTGCATCGGTATTTAAATAATATGGCGCTGCATCGTGTGCCACGTGTTGAATCATTTCAGGGGTTGGCGGTTCGCCCTGCACAATCCATTTAATGCCGTTGTCTGATTTTGGATTATGACTGGCCGTAAGCATAATGCCATTGCCTGCCGTGTGTCGTGCCATAAAATACAACATCGGGCTAGAACAACAACCCACCATCGTCACTTGAAATTGATGGGCAAGAAAGACTTGGCGCATAATTTCAGCATAAGCGGGGCTATTTAAACGCGCATCATAACCAATACTAATTTGAGTTTGCTTTTCTTGTTGATATTGTTGCACCAATCCTTGTGCAATGGCGTGTACCAATTTCGCGGTCAGCACAGTTTCTTTGCCACGAATGTCGTAAGCGCGAAAAATATGCTGAGGAAAAAGTGTTTGTGGATTGTTCATAGGCTTACAACTACAAAGATGAGCCAACATAAAGTGAATAAATCTTGGCTCGAGATATTTTGAAAATTCTAATTAGATTTTTTAATAGATGTGCAATGGTCTCATCAGAGCTAGTGATTTACTTGTCATTATTAGTACATCTTTCGTTACTTTTCAAGAATTGTTGGTAAAGTTTCAGATAAAACTTTACCAAACGATATAGGCTGAAACCTAAGTAACTTAGTTTTTGCCCGTATGCCCAAAACCACCTGCACCACGTTCGGTGGCAACAAATTCATCTACTTGTTCAAACTTGGCCTGTACCACAGGAACCAAAACGTATTGCGCTAAACGCTCACCAGGTTCTAAGCTAAATGCTGTTTGGCTACGGTTCCACACCGAAACCATCAATTCACCCTGATAATCTGAATCAATCAAACCCACCAAGTTCCCCAACACGATGCCATGTTTGTGACCCAAGCCTGAACGCGGCAAAATCATGCCTGCAAAACCTGTATCTTGAATATAAATCGCTAAACCTGTTTTGACCAATACTGTTTGACCCGGCTCAATCACGGTGCTGCTGTCTACACAAGCACGTAAGTCCAACCCTGCCGAACCTGCGGTTGCATAAGTTGGCATTGGCCATTCTGTGCCTAAACGTGAATCTAAGACTTTAACTTGAACTTTCATGAAGTTTATCCTGTTTTTAAATTTTCAATGTAATTTCGATATAAATTATGCCCTTTGATGCTGTACTTGCATCAACACCGCTGAATGTTTTTCAGCGCTTAATCAGAGCACGTAAATTTTCCAAATAATGCTGTGCCTGTAATTTCGGATCGACATCACCGGCTAACTTTTTCTTACGTCCGAGCCATTCCAATTCATCTTGTGGTAATTCATCCAAAAAACGACTTGGGGTCATTTGTTTCATTTGCCCGCCCGCTTTGCGCTGCTCTGCCAAAGTAATGGTTAAGCCCTGACGTGCACGAGTAATCCCCACGTACATCAAACGGCGTTCTTCCTCGACAGTATCTGCCACAATTGAGTTTTTATGCGGTAAAAGCTCTTCTTCCAAACCAATCAAATACACGTACGGAAATTCCAAGCCTTTGGACGCATGCAGGGTGAGTAAATTGACTTTATCAGTGTCTTCTTCTTCCTGTTGCTGTTCGAGCATATCGAGCAGCACCATTTTACGAATCACGCTTTCAATATTCTTTTCATCGACATCTTCAGCACGGTTAATCAAACTTTGGATGCTGCTATATAGAACTTCGATATTATCTAGCTTGGTTTTTTCCTGCGCAGGGGTAGCTGCTTGCTCTTTAATGTAGTCGATATAACCTGCTTCGAGCATCATTTGACGGATGATTGGCACAGGTTCATCATCTTCCAATAAGTTACGCGTAAAATTGCTAATAAAATCTGAAAACTCTGCCAACTGCGTCGTGGCTTTTTTCGGAATTGCCATGGTTAGGCGCTGATCACCTGCAGCAGCCAATAATGACAAATGGTTTTCCTGTGCAAACAGCCCTAGTTTTTCCAAAGTCACAGGACCAATCGCACGTTTAGGCGTATTAATAATGCGCAAGAATGCGCTGTCATCTTCAGGATTAATAATCAAACGCAAATAACTCATGATGTCTTTGATTTCAGCACGTGCGAAGAATGACTGCCCCCCCGAAAGCTTGTAAGGAATTTGCATTTGACGTAATTGGGTTTCCAGAATACGTGCCTGAAAGTTCCCTCGGTACAAAATTGCATAATCTTTCCAGCTTTTACCATTCATCAGTTTATGCGTGAGTAAGTCTTTAACCACGCGTTCTGATTCATCATCATCATTGCGGCATGTAATTACCCGAATCACTTCACCATGACCTTTATCTGACCACAGTTTTTTGTCAAAAATATGTGGATTATTGCCAATGACGGTGTTGGCCGCTTTTAAAATGCGACTGGTCGAGCGATAGTTTTGCTCAAGTTTAATCACTTTTAAATTCGGGAAATCATCTTTCAGCAAGGCCATATTTTCAGGCTTCGCACCGCGCCAAGCGTAAATCGATTGGTCGTCGTCACCTACCGCAGTGAACTGCCCCATTACGCCCACAAGTAATTTCACCAAGATATATTGTGCGGTGTTGGTGTCCTGATACTCATCGACCAATAAATAACGAACACGGTTTTGCCACTTGTCACGCACTTCGGCATTTTCTTGCAAAAGTCGTGTCGGCATTACAATTAAATCATCAAAATCTACCGCGTTATAGGCACGTAAATTACGTTCATAAAGTTGATATAAATGTGCAAACTGGATGTCTTCTGGCGTTTCGCAGGTGGTATGCGCCTGCTCTGGTGCAATCAGATCATTTTTCCAGTCTGAAATCATCTTCATGGCTTTGGCAATCAATTCTTTGCTTTCTGCACCCGACAAATTATCGCGGTGCATTAAATCCATCAGAATACGTTTGCAGTCATCGGCATCTAAAATAGAGAAGTTGGCTTTTAACGGCGTGTGTTTTAATTCAAGACGTAATAAATTCAGACCAAAGGTGTGGAAAGTCGAAACCGATAATCCTTTAGCTTCTTCACGTGACAACAATTTGGTCACACGCTCTTTCATTTCTCGTGCTGCTTTGTTGGTAAAAGTCATCGCTGTAATACGATGCGCAGGAATCCCGCAATGCTTAACCAAATAGGCAATTTTTCGGGTAATCACCGAAGTTTTGCCTGAACCTGCACCTGCAAGCACTAACAAGGGTCCTTGAGTGTATTTCATCGCTTCAAGTTGCTTGTCGTTTAACTGACTTGCCAGTGTCATAGTATTTCCTCTATTTCGGTTCGAGCTCGATTATAGTCATCTCCGCCAAAGATGACTAATCTAAAATGCTACTTTAGACGTCATTGTCTATTTGCTGAGTAGACCCTAGAAATTGCTTGCATAAAAAAACCGCCCGAAGGCGGTTCTTTACAATCTATACAATGCCAGATTATTGGATTGCATAAATGCTGATTTCTACACGACGGTTTTGCTCACGACCTTCTGCAGTAGCATTCGATGCGATTGGGTTTGCAGCACCGTGACCTTGTGCATTAATACGTGAAGTTGATACACCACGGCTAGCCAAGTAGTTTGCAACCGATTGTGCACGTGCTTGTGACAATGGAATGTTGATTGCGTCGTTACCAGTGCTGTCAGTATAACCTGTTACCAAAATACCGCTCTTGTTATCTTGGGTTAGCGTTTGCGCTACTTTGTCCAAGGTAGAATAGAAGTTTGGTTTGATGTTTGATTTGTTAGTATCAAACGTGATGTTACCCGGCATGATCAAGCCAACAGAACCATCGGCATTACGGTTTACTTCTACGCCTGTACCAGCCATTTGTTGACGAAGTTGTTTTTCTTTATTGTCAAGATAAACACCCGCAGCAGCACCCACTACAGCACCAATCGCTGCAGCACGGTTGTTTTGTGCGCTTGTATTTGCGTTACCTTTAGAGATGCCATAACCCGCAGCAGCACCAATTACTGTGCCTAACGCAGTTTTGTCATATTCCATACCACCAAGGTTGTTACCAGTCGTTTGACAACCAGTTAAAACCATTGCCCCTACGACTGCTGCCGAAATTGCTAATGCACGCATGGCATGCCTCCTTACTTGTGTTTTGTTGTATATGCTGAATATTGAATGAAAAAATATACTTAGACCATTGATTTTTTGTTAATAAAAAAACTTTTACTTACAAATATACATGATCATGTACAAATCTTGGTATAACTTCATCACAATTTCTACACACTTTCACTTCAACACTTTTTTATTTTAAAAACAACATTTATATTGGAGTCATCTACAAACACGTGACGCATTGGACGATTTATCTTCAGGATTGATTTATATGTCATCGCAAGCAAAGAAACACCCTTTATTAAAAAAAATCACAAAAGGTCTCACCGTGGGTACAGTCATCACTGGCAGTACATTTTTTCACGGCCCTCCTGTGTTGGCTTTGGGCTTAACCAAACTGTTAAAGCAGTCACGTAAGGTCGATGAAACCAATATTCAAATTACCAACAGTTGGCTCAGTGTAAACAACTGGCTGATTGATCATGTATTACCCAATACCCAATGGGATATCAGCATTGATGAAGATTTGCAACTGAGCATGCAAGGTCGTTATCTCATGACCTGTAACCATCAAAGTTGGGTCGATACCACAGTAAATCAGTATTTTGGCTTAACCCGTATGCCATTGACCCGCTTTTTTACCAAGTGGGAACTGATCTTTATTCCCTTTGTAGGACAAGCCTTTAAAATTTTAGGCTTCCCAATGATGAAGCGTCACAGCAAAGCACAAATTGCCAAAAAACCTGAGCTGAAAGACCACGATATGGAAGAAGCGCGTAAAGCCTGCCAACAGTTATTAAGTCAGCCCTTTACCCTGCTGAATTATTTAGAAGGCACACGCTTTACCCAAGAAAAACATGATCAACAACAATCGCCTTATCAACATTTATTAAAGCCAAAAGCTGGTGGTTTAGCTTTGGCATTGAATATTTTGGGTGATCAAATTGATGCCTTGGTAGATATGACCATTGTGTACCCAGATGGCGTGCCGGGCTATAGCGAGTTTTGGTTAGGTGAGGTGCCGCGCATTGAGGTGAATTTACGCAAAATTAATATTCCAGATTGGGTGTTGGGCGGCAATTACGAAGATGATGCTGAATATCGTGAGCGTTTTCAGCAATGGGTGCATGAACTGTGGCTGGAAAAAGATCAATTGATTGAAAGCATGCAACAAAAACTTGCAGCTCCGACTGCATAACCATTCAGGTACGCCATGAAAAAGTCTGAAGAACCTGTCATCAAATCCTCTTTTCATCCCCTGCGTAAAGATTCATGGGGATGGAAAATTGCCTTGGCTTATGACTTGTTTTTGATGGGTTTAATCATCTTTAACTTGTTCTGTTTAAGTGCCAATGCCATTTTAATGAGTGATTTTGGCGAATGGTTGTTCGATTTTATTCGTCTACCTGAAATTTTACAGTTTTATCGAACAGAATTGCGCCCTTGGGTGGTGATTACCGAAGGCTGGTTTACCACGTTTTTAATTGTAGAGTTGGGCGTGCGTTGGGGTATTGCAATTATTTTCAAACATCATCAGCGTTGGTGGTTTTTCCCGTTTATTCACTGGTATGAAATTCTTGCAATTATTCCGCAATTGCGTTTTTTACGTTTATTACGTGCCATCGCGATTGGTTACAACCTGCATAGCCATGGCTATAAAGTCATTCCAGACAGTTGGTATAAACGCGGCAACTTTTACTACAACTTGCTAATGGAAGAACTGAGTAGCCGTGTGGTGCTCACGGTACTTAATGGTGTGCAACGTGAATTGACCACCAGTACCACTCACAAACAATTTATTGATGATTTGGTCGAGCATCATCGTCAATTACTCGCGATTGCCCTAGCCGATATTTTGCAGGAATCCTTAGGCAAAGAATTACAAATGCAGCGTCACATGATTGCGAAAAATGTCGGGTTGGTGGTGAATCAAGCCATTGAAGATACGCCTGAACTGACGCAATTGCTGCGCCTGATTCCATTGGTCGGTGGACGTATTGAACAGCAAATTCAAAGTATCGGACAGCGATTGGGTGAAAATATCACCCAAGGTTTAATTGAACCTTTTGCACAGCAGAATCAACAAGTACAAAATCCAACTTATCAAATGATTGCTGAAAAAATTAGTCAGATTGAGATTGAACATAATCAGCATATTGATAAATTAGTGGAATCGGCAATATTTGAAAGTTTAGAAGCGATTCGCAAACAAGTAAAAGTTAAACAATGGCAACAAATTTTAAATGAAGGACAACAACACGATATTTCATAAAGGTCTTTCGATAATTTCAGCTAAAACAATGTGAAATATTTTTAGTAACTGAACTAGAGAATTCACCCAATTTGTTCTAGGATTTGCTCTATTTATAAGATGACTTCAACAACCAGCAAAGTTAGAAGTGTTAAGGAATTATTATGGCTGACATACGGATAAAAGGCAGATTGGTCAATGCGATTCGCATTAGCTTAGACACCAATGATCATGATGCGATCCGCCAGCAACTAAGCCCAATGTTGCAAAAATCATTTCCACCAGGGGTTTTGGTGGTCATTGAAAGTTCAGTCGAACAAGAATTGATTGCGCTAATTCAATTGCTAATTAGCCTAGAAGCACAGCCAATTGCTGTGACTGAAGGCATTATGGCAGATCAGGCACGTGCTATTCAGTTCCCTGTCATCCCGCAAGACCGTCCATTGCAGGAAGTGAAAGCCACCAAAGAACAAGTGGTTGAAGTAAAACCTGAACCTGCGGCAGAACAGCAACAGACGGAAAATCAAGTCGCTGAAACTGCACCTGCTGTGGCGCATATTACGTCTTATCACGATGAAATTTTGCGTACAGGCCAATGCTTGGTACAACATCAGGGCGACATTATTTTAACCGCAGGCATTAACAGCGGTTCTGAAGTGATTGCTTCAGGAAATATACATATTTATGGTAGTGTACGTGGTAGAGTCATTGCCGGCGCGGGCGGGAATATTGCAGCACGAATTTTCTGTCATTCCCTAGAAGCAGAATTGGTATCTATTGCAGGCACGTATTGCGTGGCGGACGATATTCCTCAGCATGTGACTAAAAAACCTGTGCATATTTACTTAAATGATAACCAAGAGCTTGTATTTGAAGCTCTACAATTTTAATGTATAAATAATCACCAAAAATCCCCGAAAAAATATAGGGGAATTTAAACCATAACAGGAGTGGATTCGGTGGCGAAAATTGTTGTCGTAACATCAGGCAAAGGTGGCGTAGGTAAAACCACTACAAGTGCATCTTTTGCAACAGGTTTAGCCCTACGTGGTCACAAAACTGTTGTTATCGATTTTGACGTGGGTTTACGTAACCTTGACTTAATTATGGGTTGTGAACGTCGCGTTGTTTATGATTTTGTGAATGTATTAAATAATGAAGCGCGTTTACAACAAGCATTAATTCGCGATAAAGATATTGAAAACCTTTATATTCTTCCAGCCTCTCAAACCCGTGATAAAGATGCCCTGACCGATGAAGGCGTGGCACGTATTATGGATGAGCTTGCACAAGAGTTTGATTACATTATTTGTGACTCACCTGCTGGGATTGAGCGCGGCGCTATTTTAGCGATGTATCATGCCGATGAAGCGATTATTGTGACTAACCCTGAAATTTCTTCAGTACGTGACTCTGACCGTATTATTGGTATGCTAGACAGCAAAACTAAAAAAGTAGAACAAAACGAAGGTCGTATCCGTAAGCACCTGTGTATTACACGTTACAACCCAGAACGTGCCGATAAACAAGAAATGCTGACGATTGATGACATTTCTAAAGATATTTTACGTGTACCTACTTTAGGCGTAATTCCTGAATGTAAGAGCGTACTTCAAGCATCAAACGAAGGTAAACCTGTCATTCTGTATAGCGATGCTGCTGCAGGTCAGGCTTATGATGACTTGGTTGCACGATTCTTAGGTGAAGAACGTCCGTTTCGCCATATTGAAGCGAAACCTAAGGGCTGGTTAGCACGATTATTTGGAGCGTAGACATGGCAGGATTTTGGAGCAAATTATTTAGCGGTGAAGATAAGCCATCTAGCGCACAAACAGCAAAAGATCGCTTAAAAGTGATTGTTGCTTCTGAACAAGGTCTTGGTAAACGCTTAAGCCAAGACAAAATTGATCAGATGAAAAAAGAAATCATGCAAGTGGTAAATCGCTACGTGCGTGGTGTCGATGAACAACATATTCAAATGTCTGTGCGTTCAGAAGCCAATATTGAAATGTTGGAAATGAATATCAATTTGCCTGAAGAGCGATAATCTGAATACTGATTAGTCAAGCAAATTGAATCAGGGCAAAATAACACTAGTTATTTTGCCCTATTTTTTTCAAAAGAATATAAAGGAGATTGCCATGGCATTATCTCAACCTGCGACCTTTAACGAAGCATGGTCGGATGAACGTGTATTTGCCTATTTGAATCAACTTCCACCTGCAGGTGTGAATGCAGATTTTCACGTACTCTATCACGCATTTAAACACATGCGTCCAAGCGACTATGAACGTCTATTGACACAATTTGTTGCCGATGGTCGCGATGTCAATGCCACTAATCCTGAAGGTCAGCGTATTCACGATGTGATTGCTGAATTTCCACGTCAAAAAGATGGTTTTTTAGCAGTTTTAGCCAAGTTTGCTTAAACTGTTTAAACACAATCTCTGGCTAAATTCAGCCAAAAAGATTGAGTGTAAAAAGAAAAAATCCCGCAATTGAATTGCGGGATTTTTTTATAGCACTACTTGATTCAAAATCAAACAGAAAGTGAAAGCTTTACACTAAAATTTCACGTTTCCCATTTGCTCCTTGCTCGCTCACAATGCCTTGCTCTTGCATCTGATCGACAATACGTGCCGCACGGTTATAGCCCAAGCTAAATTTGCGCTGTAAAGATGAGGTCGACACTTTACGTGTTTCCAAAACAAATGCTACACACTGATCATACAACACATCACGGTCTGGACTGCCTTCACCATCTTCAAAACCACGTGAAGATGGTTCTTCATCAAATGGCGTCAAGATTTCATCGACATAGTCAGGATCGCCACGCTCACGCCACGCATCACAAATACGGTTGACTTCATCATCCGAAATAAATGCGCCATGCACACGTTCTGGCTCAATTTTACCTGGCCCTAAAAATAGCATATCACCATGACCAAGCAGGTCTTCTGCACCGCCCGCATCCAAGATAGTACGTGAGTCAATTTTCGAGTTCACACGCAAAGCTACACGGGTTGGAATGTTGGCTTTAATTAGACCTGTGATCACATCCACCGATGGACGCTGAGTTGCTAAGAGTAAGTGAATCCCTGCTGCACGTGATTTTTGTGCCAAACGGGTAATCATTTCTTCCGCTTTCTTGCCCACTTGCATGATCATGTCGGCAAACTCATCTGCCACAATCACAATAGATGGCAATGGTGTTAAACGCGGTGCACGTTCTTGCGTTGCTGAATCTCCCGGCTTCCAAGTTGGATCAATTAAATCTTCACCATTGGCAATAGATTCTTCAACCTTACGGTTATAGTCGCTTAATTTACGAATTTTCAGGAAAGACATTAGCTTATAACGACGTTCCATTTCATTGACACACCAATTTAAAGCGCTGACGGCATCTTTCATATCAGTCACTACAGGCGTCAATAAGTGTGGAATATCGTTATAGTTGGCGAGTTCCAATTGTTTCGGGTCAATCAAAATTAAGCGTAATTGATCAGGCTTGTATTTCAGCAACATCGACAAAATCATCGAGTTCACTGCCACTGATTTACCTGAACCCGTTGTCCCTGCTACGAGCATGTGTGGTGCTTTGCCCAATTCAGTAATCACAGGATTGCCTGAAATGTCTTTCCCCATCGCCATAGATAAAATGCCGTTTGGATCTTCAAAAGCAGGCGTTTGTAATAACTCAATCAAACGTACCATTTCACGTGAACTATTCGGTACTTCAATGCCAATATACGGTTTGCCCGGAATCACTTCGACCACACGTACCGATGCCATCGACATTGAACGCGCCAAGTCACGAGAAATATTGGTTACTTTTGAAGCTTTGACCCCAGGTGCCAAATCCAGCTCAAAACGGGTCACGACAGGACCAGGCTGTGCTTCAACCACTTTGGCTTTGACATTAAATTCCTGTAATTTAATTTCCAGCAATTCCGACAAGCGCGATAATTGTTCTGCGGTGAAGTTCACTTTTTTGTTTGGATCGACTTTATCAAGCAAATCCAAACCCGGTAATGGCGATAAATCACGACGTTTTTCTGCAACCTGCATGGCGCGTGACATCGGACGACCATGTGCATCGGTCAGCGGCGCATCAAAATCAAAGTCATCTTCGTCTAGTGGTTTGCCTGCGGTTTCCTGCCAAGCTTCGATAAATGCTTCTTTGGATAACGCCACTTTTTCTGCTTGTTCAGCCTGTGTAGCAGTCGCTGCGTTTGCCATCACTGCGGCAGTGGCTGCCGTCTGAATAGGTGCCTGAACAAAAGCAGAACTTTGTGCATAGCTACTGGTACTACGCGCTACAGGCGCTTGATCTTGAAATGCATCTTGCTGTAACTCATCACCCAAAAGATCATCCACCAACAAGTCATCTAAACTGTCTAAATCATGCTGCAAATGGCGCTCTTGGCGTACAGCATGATTTTGCGTATTCGAAGCACTTGACGATGGCGGGTTAAAATCTGACTCAAATCTGCTGAGATCATCGTTAAAATTGTGAGCCGTAGGATTCGAGTGCGGATGCACTGTTTCTTGCTGGGTCACAGACTCATCTAAAGTATCCATTGCCCCGCTGTTTTGGAATGGGCTGTGTAAATCACTTGCAGCTTTGCCTTGCGGAACTGCTGCGAGCAATTCATCAAAAATTTGATCATCATCCCAATCTAACGAAGATTTTGCAGTGGCTTGAGATGCCGTAGATGCAGGACGCACTTCATCAAAAGGATTCGATTGTAGATGTGGCTCTGGTTCTTCAGAAGCACGTAATAATGCATGAATGTCTTGGTTATGCTGACTGTCGGTATTTTCTTGTAAAGCACGCCACACTTCGCCTGTCGCAACAATACGCTGGCTGTCTTGTTCTAAGCGATGCGCCTTTTCGATGGTTTTTTCTAACTCAACATCATCAATTTCATCTTGCACCAATAGCTGTTGCTGCGCCTGTTGCTCTTCTTCTTCACGTTGCTGCATGTGATTAAACATACGCTCTGCCGCAGGATGTGGCGCAGTTGTTTCAGCTTCTTTCGCCTGTGCAACCACGGGTTCACTTGCTGCTTCTAAATCAGTTGATGCCACTTCAACAGCAACCACAGGTGCAGCAGCGACAACGGTCTTTTTCACCTGTGGTGTAGAACGGTCAAAGTCAGATTCTGCTTCAGGTACATTGCGATAGAACAAATCTTGCAGATAAGCAGGTGTAGCTTTTAAAGTTGCCCACGTTCTGTTCCACTTCACCCCAAATGCGAGGGTAAATAAGAAAATCCAAAAGACGACTAAAAAAAGTGTTGCTCCATAAATGGTTAAAATTTGCGATAAACTTTTCCCAAGTTCAAAACCAATGATGCCGCCTGAGGCATTGTCTAACGTATCGGCAGGTACTTGCCAAAATAAATACAGCAAACTTGCTGTTGCCAATAAAATGAAGAATTGTGCAGCATAACGAAATGGTCGGTTTAAAAAACTACGTGGCCACCAGACTTGTAAGGCTTCAATAAAAAAATAAGCAGGAAGAAGCAGACTCGCCCAACCTAAAAAGCCAAACAGTAAATCGGCAATCCACGCACCTGCGATTCCACTCGCATTTGAAACCTGTTGGGTGTCACTGGAAATGTGCATCCAACCTGGGTCAAATGGAGTATAGGTCACCGTTGCAAGGAACAGATATATTCCAAAAGAGACCAAAAATAATGTCGCTATTAAGCGATGTGCATAAGCACCCGACACCGCAGTCATATATTGTCCTGTCGCCAATTCTTCATCAATGTTTTTTGTTTGTTCGATGGTCTTAAAAAGCCACCTGATTCGGAGCGTCTGTATTTCATTTAGCTGTGTCATTTAAGTTGCATTTCACGATGCAAGCTTCACCACACAGCAAGCTATAAATTATAACAGACCTTCTATTATGCATGTGTTGCCTAGAAAAAGATGCAAGATTATTGAAGTGTGTTGTTAACTTTTTCTATATAGCTCAAATCGATTTACATGATCAGTAATATCAACTTTAATCACACAGCAAACTCATCCTGTTTCACGTATAATTCCATAAATTTCTAAATAAAAAAAGGATGCTGTGCATGAGCGCTCGTCACTCACGTTTAATTATTTTAGGTTCAGGCCCTGCAGGTTATAGTGCCGCAGTATATGCTGCACGTGCCAACTTAAAACCGACTTTAATTGCAGGCTTACAATTGGGTGGTCAGCTCACCACAACTACGGAAGTTGATAACTGGCCGGGTGATCCTGACGGTTTAACAGGCCCAGCGTTAATGGAACGTATGCAAGCTCATGCAGAACGCTTTGGCACAGAAATCGTGTATGACCATATCAATGAAGTAAACCTGAATGTGCGCCCATTTGTACTGAAAGGTGATATGGAAGAATTTACCTGTGATGCTTTAATCATTTGCACAGGTGCGACTGCACAATATTTAGGTTTAGAATCTGAAGCAGCATTTATGGGTCAAGGCGTAAGTGCTTGTGCTACCTGTGATGGTTTCTTCTACAAAAACCAAAAAGTGATGGTCGTTGGTGGTGGTAACACGGCTGTTGAAGAAGCATTATACCTGTCTAACATTGCATCACACGTGACATTGGTGCATCGTCGTGATTCACTTCGCTCTGAAAAAATCTTGCAAGATCATTTATTTGCCAAAGAAAAAGAAGGCAAAATCAGTATTCTTTGGAATAACCAAGTTGATGAAGTCTTGGGCGACAACACAGGCGTAACTTCAGTACGTTTAAAATCAACCACTGATGGCTCTACTCAAATTGTTGATGTGTCTGGCTTATTCATTGCGATTGGTCACAAACCGAATACAGGCATGTTCGAAGGTCAATTGAACTTGCGTGATGGTTATATCCAAGTACAAAGCGGCACTTCAGGCAATGCGACTCAAACTTCTGTGGCTGGCGTATTTGCTGCGGGTGATGTAGCCGATTCCATTTATCGCCAAGCGATTACTTCTGCAGGTTCAGGCTGTATGGCAGCACTGGATGCAGAAAAATATTTAGATGCACTTGGTGAATAATTTAGTGTCCAAGTTTAAAGACCGCTCTCCTTGAGCGGTTTTTTTATCACGGCATTTTTAGGTATGATGAAATCAAGTTCATCGTAAAACTTCATACGGCAATTGATATGCACACGCTCCCGGCTTCACAATTCATTTTCCCCGATCCCATTGAAGTTGATCCTGAGGGTGAAGGCTTGATTTGTGTAGGTGCAGACCTTTCCCCTTCAACCTTATATGAAGCCTATACACATGGCTTATTTCCATGGTTTTCAGAAGGTGATCCTATTTGTTGGTGGAGTCCTGAGCCACGTTGCGTAATTATTCCGCAACATTATCAGCCGAGTAAGTCTTTAATCCGCAACATGAAAAAAATAGATTATCGCATTACTATCAATCATGCCTTTGAACAAGTGATTCGCAATTGTGCCTTGCCCCGTAGCTACGCCAATGATACTTGGATTTCTGAAGAGATCATTCAAGGTTATTGTCAGCTTTTTGCAGCAGGTTATGGCTATAGTTTAGAAGTTTGGGAGCAAGATAGTTTGGTCGGTGGTTTATATGGAGTCAGTATTGGCAAAGGCTGTTTTGGCGAGTCCATGTTTAGCCATCGTACCGATGTCTCCAAAATGGCATTTTATAGTTTGATGCTGCTCGGACAAGAACAACAATTGCCTTGGATTGACTGCCAATTGGTCAATGACCATTTAATCAGTCTCGGAGCATGTACACTTTCTCGCCAAGACTATCTTAAATCGTTACAAGATGTTGTAAAACAACCTGCAATCAATTGGAAAAAATATCAGGACAGTGTATTTTCAAGTAAAACAATAGCGCAGTATGCGCGCCTACTTGAATGACAATAACAGAGAGGGATCTTGACAATGAATTCATATCACCCAAAATCCCTGCTAAATGATTTGCAGTATTACATTACTCCGCCGCATGATTGCAGCTATTTACCTGAAAAATCTGCGCGGATGGTTTTTTTAGATCCTGCACATAAAATTGATGTGCTGACTTTGTCTGAACTCTCTCGGGTCGGTTTTCGTCGCAGTGGCGATTTTGTCTATCGTCCTGAATGCCATTTGTGCCGCCAATGCCTTTCTTCACGTATTCCTGTCGCTGAATTTAAAATGAACAGCACGCAAAAGAAAGCTTGGAAACGCAATCACGATTTACAGATCAAAATCACCAAGCCACAAGATGCAGGTGATTTGCATTATGCGCTGTATGAACGCTATATCAATGAACGACATGCCGATGGCGATATGTTCCCTGCCAGCCGTGACCAATTTGAAAAATTCCTAATCCACAGTTGTACCAGCAGCTTCTTTTTAGAGGTTTGGCAAGATGATCGCTTAATTGCAGTATCGACCTGTGATTATTTAGATGATGGTATTTCTGCGGTCTATACCTTTTTTGACCCAGACGAAAGTCGTCGCTCACTCGGAACATTTGCGGTATTAAAACAAATTGAACAGGCACAGCATTTGGGACTGCAATATGTTTACTTAGGTTATTGGGTACCACATTCCAATAAAATGAACTATAAATCGCAATATGTGCCCCTTGAGCTACTGCTTGATGGTCAATGGCGACGCATTAACCGCAGCCTAAATACCGATGAGGTGCAGCAATTGGGAAACTCCTTAATGACCACGCTGCCCTTAGGCTGGAATAACTCCATCATCAAATAAAAATGTAATGATGCAATACTGATTTTTGCATCGATCAGATTCACTTAAACAAACTGGCAAAATCATCGCTACAAGATTTCACCATAATAATGGCATGCTCCCGTGTGCCATCCGTTTTAGGATAATAATTTTTACGTAAATCAATTTGATGAAAACCTGACTTTTCATACAGGGCTATCGCAGCTAAATTACTTTCACGTACTTCTAAAAAAATCTGCACAGGTTGGTTTTTCAAACCTGCAATAGAATGTTCTAGCAGTTGATAACCTAAACCTTTGCCTTGCTGACTTGGATGCACCGCCATCAACAACAAATTTGCTTCATCCAACACAGGTTGCAAAATACAAAAACCCACCACTCTCCCTGCATGTTCAATCACGGTACTGTGATAACTCTCTACCGCTTCGGCAAATTGTTTGGCACTCCACGGATGACTTTGTACCAAATTTTCAATCGCAACCACATCGGCGACATCATGGGCTTGCATTAAACGAATCATAAGAAATGATCTTGTGCTGTTCTAAGATGTAGGCATTATAGATTTCACGACAAAAAAATCGAGCAAAAAAAAAGGCAACTTACGTTGCCTGACCAAAGGGAAAAGTTTAAAAGCCTAATTTAGCTTTCCAAGTATTTAATAATGTTGTGGTATCAAAATCGTTAGGATGAAAATTCGGTTTGAAATAGAACAACATTTCTTTGCCCATGCCTGTAATAATCCCTTTAGATGGACTATAGGCATAACGATAAATCATGCGTAAATTTTCCAAATTCAACTGCTTGTCTTGTTTTAGTAAACGCAACAAAAAATAGTTTTGTACAAAAAATAAAGTCAGCATCGAAATAACCAAAGAACTTGTACGTAGTGCATAGGCTTTCAGACCTTTGCCAAACACACCTTCAAATACATCATACGCAACAGCTTTATGTTCGTTTTCTTCAATCGCATGCCACAACCACATAGTTTTCATGATGTCATCGGTCATCAATTCTTGAATATGTGAATTGGTCAATAATTGTGAGGCAATCGTAGCTGTGAAATGTTCTAGCGCAGTGGTCGCAGTTAAATCTACCATTTTCTGTGTAATGCCAATCGGTTTAGCCAACTTTGCCATAAATTTGCGTGTAGTTTGAATCACAGTATCTGTATAACAATCCAAAGTATCAACATCATGCCCAAATTTCTGTGCAGAGGCATTAAAACCGACATGCTCATGCGTGTGCATGGCTTCTTGTCCAATAAATGCACTGATTTCTTTCTGTAAATCTGCATTGTCTTTCAGCATTGGGTGATAACGCACAGCACGCACACTGTCTATAAAGAACTTCTCACCTGCGGGAAATAACGCAGATAATGCAGTCATAAAATGCGTTAGACCTGCATTACCATTCATCCAATATTCAGGTACAGCATCAAAGTTGAAATTCATTCGACGGACAGGAAAACTCGCCCCTGCACGTTCACTAATACTCACTTTAGCATTCATGTTGCTCACTCCTGAGGTTACAACAATGAAGTCATTCATTTCCTGTAACCCGCTATATTTTTTATTTTTCGGTATGAGTTCATATTACGGTTTTCTGTGCGGTATTTAAGTGCAGTTAAGGACAGTGAGTTGTCAGTTCGGGACATGAGGAATAAAAAATAATGATAAGTGAAATTATTTTTTGTGACGCAAGAGTAAAAAATAGACAATGAAATTATTTTTACGACGCAAGAGTAAAAAAATAGACGATGATTTTTTATGACGTAAGAGCAAGAATAATTAGACAGCAAAATTATTTTTATGATGTAAGAGAAAAAAAGGCAACTAAACCGCAGCAAAAGAATGTTCATAAAATGGTTTTAGATTGATTCAAGCTTTAAAGAACAGCTATTTCATCCATCAATACAGTAGGACAAGCTTTCATCCATCTGGAAACTAGCACACAAAATACAGCCATAAAAAAAGCGCCCCAAAGGGAGCGCTTTTTCACACTATAAAGTGATTATGCTGTTACTTTAGCAACAACACCAGCACCTACAGTACGACCACCTTCACGGATCGCAAAACGTAGACCTGGGTCCATTGCGATTGGGTGGATTAATTCTACTGACATTTCAACGTTGTCACCTGGCATTACCATTTCTACGCCTTCTTTCAACTGGATTGCACCAGTTACGTCAGTTGTACGGAAATAGAATTGTGGACGGTAACCGTTAAGGAATGGAGTGTGACGACCACCTTCTTCTTTAGAAAGTACGTATACTTCCGCATCGAATTTAGTGTGTGGCTTGATTGTACCTGGTTTAGCAAGTACTTGACCACGTTGTACGTCTTCACGCTTAGTACCACGTAAAAGAACACCACAGTTCTCGCCCGCACGACCTTCGTCAAGAAGTTTACGGAACATTTCTACGCCAGTTACAGTTGTTTTAACTGTGTCTTTGATACCCACGATTTCAACTTCTTCGCCTACTTTCACGATACCAGTTTCTACACGACCAGTTACTACTGTACCACGACCAGAAATAGAGAATACGTCTTCGATTGGCATTAAGAATGCTTGGTCGATTGCACGTACTGGCTCTGGGATGTAAGTATCAAGCGCTTCAACAAGAGCAACTACAGCATCTTCGCCATATTGACCTGATTCACCGTTAAGTGCAGCAAGTGCTGAACCACGGATTACTGGAG